>JAGWAN010000033.1 GCA_021296345.1 Acidimicrobiia bacterium
CGGTGACCACCCTGGCGAAGACCGTCTTGGCCGGATCGGTCCGCCAGGCCTCGGCGGCCCGGCCCGCGGCCTGGGCCCGGAACACAGCCCGGCATCCCATCATCTGTAGCAAGGCAGGGCGTGCGAACTGCTCGAACGCCACCATCACCGACACCGGATTGCCGGGCAGACCCAGGAGCGGCGTCCCCTCGATATGGCCGAAGGCGAAGGGCTTGGCGGGCTGCATCGCCACCTTCCAGAAGTCGATGGTGCCGAGTTCGCGGAGGATGATCTTGACGAGGTCGTACTCTCCCATCGACACACCACCCGACGTCAGCACCATGTCGGCTTCGCCCGCACCCCGCTCCAGGGTGTCACGGAGCACGACGGCGTCATCTCCCACGATGCCCAGGTCTACGACCTCGACCCCCAACTCATCCAGCATGGCCGCCAGGAGCGGCCGGTTGGTATCCCGGATCTGGCCGGGACCCAAGTGCCCGGTCTCCGGCGGTAGGACCTCGTCGCCTGTGGACAGCATCGCCACTCTGGGCCGGCGATGCACTCTCGGGCTCACTCCCAGCGACGCCAGCACGGCCAGATGGGGGGCCGTGAGCCGCTCGCCGGCGTCGAACACCGGCGCCCCGGCCGCCACGCGGCCCCCGGCGGGGCGCACCGCCGTGCCGGCCGGGGTGGCCGCCATGATCCGCACTCCGTCCGGCAGTGGTGTCGTGTCCTCCACCTTGACCACCGTATCCGCGCCCTCCGGGATGGGCGCGCCGGTCATGATCTTGATGGCCGCGCCGGAGCGGACGGCCTGGTGCGCGACATGGCCCGCCGGTACATCCTCCAGAAGCCGCAGGGTCACCGGCGCCTCCTCGACATCGGCGCCCTGGACCGCGTACCCGTCCATGGCCGAATTGGTGAAGGGTGGAACGTCGTGGGGCGCCACCACCGGGCTCGCCAGGCCCAGCCCCAGGGCATCCCACACGGGAATCTCGAGCACAGGAAGGGGGGGAACGGCGGCCAGCACGTCTCGTTGGGCCTGCTCTAGGGATCGCATCGGGTCATTCCACCAGAAGATCGTCGACTATGGACCGGTAAGGCTCACCGTAGGCGGGGTCGGCGAGACCGAGCACGGTGTTCGCCCGAAGGTACCCCAGCGGGTTTCCGACGTCGAGCAACTCTACGTCGGAAACGTACGCCCGGCATCGGCCCGCTCGGGCAAGGGAATCGACGGCATCGGTGAGCTGTATCTCGCCGCCGTAGCCAGGAGCGACGCCCGACAGGTGATCGAACACCTCGGGCATGAACAGGTAGCGGCCATGGATGGCGTAATTGGAGGGGGCCCGGGCCGCACCCGGCTTCTCCACCGCCCCCCCGATCTCCATCACCGATTCGGACACGCCGGAGCGGGGAACAACCACTCCTTTCTCGCCCAGCATCCCATCGGGCAATCTCCGGACGTACACCACGGACGTCCCCGGGTCGGCGGCTCGAGCCAGATGGCTGAGCAGGTCCTCCCGAGGACGGATCAGGTCGTCCGCCAACATCACGAAGAAGGGCCGCAGGCCGATGGCCTCCCGGCCTGCCAGCACCGCATGGCCCAGCCCCTTCGCCTCCTCCTGGACGACACCTCTCACCTTGATAGCGGAGAGGCCGGGCAGGAACCGTGACTCCTCGAAGTGCCGCTCGATCATCGCCCGCCCGTCGGGATCGACCACCACCACCACCTCGGTAACCCCGGCCCGGGCCGCCTCCTCGACCACCCACTGGACACTGGGACGATCCACGACCGTCAGGAGGGCCTTGGGGATGGCGTTGGTGGCGGGCCGCATCCGTGTGCCGCGGCCGGCCGCCGGAACCAGCGCCACGTCCACCTTCATAGCGGCGTCACCGTATGACGCATCAGGCGAGCCGGTTCTCGGTGCCGGCACGGAGCCGGCTCAGGTTGGAGCGATGCCGGAAGACGATCAGCGCCATCATCAGCGCGAACCAGGCCACGGTCGGGCCGGGTTGACCGGTAATCAGCAAGGCTGGAATGGAGACCACCGCCGCCGCCAGCGACCCCACCGCCGAGATACGCGAGAACGCCAGCGTCACCCCGTACACGATCACCATGGCCACCATGACCAAGGGCGCCACAGCCAGCATCACCCCGCCGGCCGTCGCCACTCCCTTCCCTCCCCGGAATCGGTGGTAGATCGGGTAGCAGTGACCGAGCACCGCCCCCAGGCCGGCCACGGTTCCGATGGTGGGCGACCAGGCGAGCGACCCCACCACGGCGGGCAGGAAACCCTTCGCCACGTCTACCAGGTAGACGACGACTGCCGGCCCCTTACCGACCCCACGTAACACGTTGGATGCGCCCGGATTGCCACTCCCCACCTGCCGGATGTCCACTCCCCTGGCGCGGGACACGACCAGCGCCATGTTGATGCCACCCAGTAGGTAGGCTCCGAGGAAGAGGGCGATAGCACCGATCAGCATCTCCGCTGAGTCTAGGAGTGTGCTGGAGAATGTCCCATCGGCGCCATGGCCAGAAACGGAACCGCAGGTCAAGGCGTCGCGGGCCAACCCATCCCCGTTCTTTCCCAGCATGCTCCTAGGAGGTTGCTGGTATGATCCCGCCGGTACGGTCCATCGTCGCGGGCCGTCCTCCCAGTCCCGACCGGAGTATCTGCGAATGCCCACGTACGTGTATGAGTGCAAGGAATGCGGTCACCGGTTCGAGATCTTTCAGAGCTTCAAGGCGGATCCGCTCGATGCCTGCCCGGAGTGCCGGGAGGTTGCCCTGCGCAAGGTTCTGTTCCCCGCCGGAGTGGTCTTCAAGGGATCGGGCTTCTACGTCACGGACTCTCGCCCTTCGAAGCCGGCCACCTCCGGCAAGAAGAAAGAGTCCGGTGACAAGAAGCCGGACGGTGCCTCCAACGGCGCCGCATCCAAGAAGGAACCCGCCAAGGCGGGCGCCAAAAAAGAGGGCTAGTCCTCCGCTGCCGGTCTCGTCGTCGCGCCGGGTCCGAGAGGGCACGGGTCGACCGGTCGCTGCCTTCCGCCTCCCACTACTCGAACGGGTACCGGTGATGTGAGTGAGGGGCGTGGTCGGGATCATCCTGGCGGGCGGGGAGTCTCGCCGCATGGGAAGCGACAAGGCCCTGGTCGAGGTGGGCGGCCGTCCGATGGCCGGATGGGTGGCCGATGCGATGGCCGGATTCGACCGGGTCGTGATGGTGGGACGCCACCGGGGCGTAGCAGGATTGGAGGCGATTCCCGACCTGCAACCCGGCCTGGCTGGTCCCTTGAGCGGGATCCAGACCGCGCTGGCCGTCTTCAGGTGCCCGCTCGTAGCGGTGGCGGTCGATCAACCGCTGGTCCGATCCGAGACGCTGGACCGCCTGGCTGAACGGGCCGCTGTCAACGAGACAACCGTCTGTATCGACGAACGACCGCAGGTGACTTGTGCCGCCTACTCCCCGGACTGCCTTGACGAGGCCGACCGGGTCCTCCGCTCCGGAGGGTCGATACAGCAGATGCTCCGGTCGGTGCCCTGGACGCGGGTGGATCGGAAGGTCTGGTCGTCCTGGGGCGAGGACGGCCGGTCGTGGTTCTCCATGGATTCCCCGGACGCCATCGTCGCCGCCGAGCGCCGCTTCCGCGTCAACCTCCTCGGCTAGAGGGCCGTTCACCCCGGAGACTCGCCTTACCTGCGACCACCCATCCGCTGTCCCCCGCAGCCGGCCAGCGACAAGCCTCTTCAAGGCATGCCGGAACGGCGATACGTTCCGGGTGTGCTCTGGTTGACCCGTCCTCCATACCTGCGCTGGTCGCTCGTCGGCCTGCTGGTCCTCATCAGCCTCTGGGTGGAGATACGCCCTGACTCCAGCGTCAGGCATCCCTACTTCACCCGTGACGTGGCCCGCGGGGAATCGGTGGAAGATGCGCTCGAGTGGCGAACCGTGGCCGGCGGCGTACTCGAGCCGGTCCCGGGTACCGGGTTCGCCGACCGTGACCTCACGGCCGGCTATCCCCTCCTGCCCGCCGACACCACCGATGCTCCGATCCTGGTTCCACCCGGTTGGTGGCTTCTCGATGTGGCGGTGCCGGCCGAGACCACCGCCGGGATGAGCGTCCAGCTCGTGATCCTCCCCCCTTCGGGCGAGCGTGCCCTGCCACCGATCGGCGGTCTGGTCACCAGCGTCCGTCCCGGCGACTACCAGAGCGACGGTCTGGTCGGTTCAGTGGCCTTCCCGCCCGACCGAGCGGCCACGGCGGCCGTGGCGATCGCCGAGGACCGTGTCTCTGTGCTGATCGAGTCCCGCCGCCACAAGGGGACCGACGGTCCTTAGGGGCACAGATAGGCAAGTCCGGCGGTTCGCCGGTCGAGGACCCGATCCGGAGGATCGTTGTTGGTGGAGGCGCCCAACCGGGCACAGAACGCGAAAAACGCGGCCGCGGGCTCCGCCCCGCCGGGCCCTCCCCCAACCGCCACCACCTGGTGCCGAGCGCGTCCGTCCTACCCCTGCAGGGGCTGCTCTACGATATGTTCCGCCGCACGGTTCCGGTCGACGTCGGATCAGAACCACAGGTACTTACGGTTGTTCAACAGTATAAGACGGGCGTATGACACAAACTGGGTGACATGACCCATCCCTCTCGTTCGTCGTGGAGTTCGTGTGCCCGTCTGTGTCAAATCTTCCGGGTACCCTCCTGAGGCATGCTGGAAGCCGTAGTCTGGGGACTCGTCCAGGGCATCACCGAGTTCCTGCCGGTCTCGTCGAGCGGGCACCTACGGATCATTCCCGACCTTTTCGGGCTAGAGCCACCCGATTTGTCCACGTCGGCGGTCCTCCACCTGGGCACGCTGGCCGCCGTGGTCGCGTATTACCGCCGGGACGTCGCCTGGATGGTGGGCAGGCTCGGCATGGATCCGGTCGCCCGGCGGATGGCGGCCATGGTCGTGGTTGCGACCGTCCCGGCCGGGATCGTCGGGTTGCTGTTCGCATCGGCTGTCGAAAGGTTCCAGGAGTCAGCTTTCGGGGTGGGCGTGGCATTGGTGTCCACCGGTGCGGTGTTGTTTCTGACCCGGCTCGTCAGCCGCGGTTCCGGGAGGGCCGAGGATCTCACCACCCGGGACGCCGTCGTGATCGGACTGTGCCAGGCGCTGGCTCTCCTGCCCGGAATCTCGCGGTCGGGAATGGTCATCACCGCCGGCATCCTGCGGGGGTTGTCGCCTGAGGAATCAGGACGGTTCGGCTTCATCATCGCCATCCCGGCAATCCTCGGCGCAGGCCTGCGCGAATTCATCTACCTAGGCTCCGCCTCGACCCTGTCGATCGAGCTGGCGATCGGGACGCTCGTGGCCGGCGTGTGCGGATACTGGGCCATCAAGTTCCTGATCGATCGCCTCGCCCGGCGAAGCCTCGTGCCGTTCGCCGTCTATTGCGTGGGAATCGGGCTCGTCGCCCTGATCTGGCTCTAGAGGGCGGCCAATCGCCAGACGGCACATGACGAGCCGGCAGAGGCTGACGTGTGAGGTCAGCCGATCCGAAGCTCCGGATGCATCCTGATACGGGGCCGGGTTGCGATGAGACGGCGGGCCAGGTCATCGAATACAAACTCCGCCTCGCTGCCGGGTGCGGCCACCTTGACCGGATCGCCTCGGTCGGCTCCGGATCGCATGGCGGGCAGGATCGGGATCTGCGCCATAAGGCCGACGCCGGTGTCCTCGGCCAGGTCGGCGCCGCCTCCCGAGCCGAAGATCTCGTAGTGCTTGCCGTCGTCGCCCACGAACCAGCTCATGTTCTCGACCACCCCGATGACCTTCTGGTCGACCTTATCGGCCATTCGAGCAGCCCGAGACGCCACCCGACTGGCGGTGGGCTGGGGTGTGGTCACCAGGAGTACGCGTGCCCTGGGCACGAACTGCGATATCGATATCGCGATGTCGCCCGTTCCCGGGGGCATATCGATGAGCATGAACTCGGGTTCGTCCCAGAACACGTCGGTCAGGAATTGCTCCAGGGCCTTGTGGAGCATGGGCCCCCGCCAGACCACCGCCTGGCCGTCCGGCACGAAGTAGTCGATCGAGATGACCGACACCCCGTGAGCGCGAAGCGGGATGATCGAGTCGGCGATCACCGCCGGCGCGCCCTCGGCGCCGAGCATCTTCGGAATCGAGTATCCCCAGACGTCGGCGTCGATCACGCCGACCGTGTGGCCCAGACCGGCCAGGCTCACCGCCAGATTGGTGGTCACCGAGGACTTGCCCACGCCGCCCTTTCCGGACGACACCGCGATGACGTAGGTCGAGGAGCCGGGGCCACCGACGGCCCGCTTCTCTCCCCTCACCCGGTTCATGAGGTCGGTCCGCTGCTCGTCGGTCATCAACTCGTGCTGGATCTGGACCGAACGCACCCCGGGAACGGACCGGGCGGCGGAGGTGACGGTCTCGATCAGGGCATGTCCCGGCGGGCCGGGTACCGGAATGAGGACGTCTATCGCCGCCGCTCCCAAGCGCTTCGCCCGAGCCGAAGTTATGTAACCCAACTCGGCAAGGGGCCGTTGCAGGATGGGGTCAATGGTGCTGGCAAGCGTCGAGGAAAGCGCCTCTGTCTTGGAATCGGTCATCGGTGAGTCCGCCCTGGGATCGGCTTCCCACGATAGTGGCCCGGCAGTGGCAGAAAACCAAGCCCCCGGCGGGCCGGATCCGGCTCCCCGGAACTGATGACCCGTGAGGACCAGTGGATCGGCCCTACGCGTCTCGAACCGGCTCCGATCCGGCAATAGGGAAGGTAACGCCGAAGACCGCGAAAACCGCCGCAAGGGGGCTTCGCCCGCTGGGTCCCACCCCCGCCACCGCCGCCTTGGATTCGGGAGACGCGTCCGGCCATGTCCCGCCTGGAACATCTCCCAGAGTTTGTCCCTCGTCCCGCCGGACTGACGTCCCGGCCCGCCGGTACGAGGTGCTTGGTCGCAATCATGACTATGCGGTCACACTGTGACATTTTCGGGTGCTCCGGCAGTCGCAGCGCGGGGCGGGGTCCGCTCGATTCCTGATCGGGCGGCGTGGCGGCCCGGTTGGACCGGCCCGGACAATTATCATCCGTACGGGTATCGGGCGTTTCCCGTGAACGCCCGGCGCCGCCAAGACCACCAGCGAGAGAACCGGGACCGCCGCCCATGAACAACACCCCCGTCTCCAACCCCTTCGAAGCCGCCGCCACGATCAGGACGCCGCTCGGCGACCGAACGGTCCATCGACTTGACGCGGTCAGGGATCACCGCGCCATCCACTCGCTGCCCTACTCCATCAAGGTCCTGCTCGAATCGGCGCTGCGCAACTGCGACGGGCGGGCGGTCACCGAGGAAGACGTGGTGGCGCTCGCCTCCTACAACGGCGCCAAGGTTCCCGAATCCGAAATCCCATTCTCCCCCGGCCGCGTGGTGCTACAGGACTTCACCGGTGTGCCCGCCATCGTCGATCTGGCCGCCATGAGGGATGCCATCGTCCGCATGATGGGCAATCCCGCAGCCGCCCGCAAGGTCAACCCCAGGGTCCCGTGCGACCTGGTGATCGATCACTCCATCCAGGTCGACACCTTCAATTCCAGCACCGCCCTGCAGATCAACTCCCAGCGTGAGTTCGAGCGCAACCGGGAACGCTACGAGTTCCTCAAATGGGGCCAGGCGGCCTTCGACAACTTCCGCGTGGTACCGCCCGCTACCGGCATCGTCCACCAGGTCAACCTCGAATACCTGGCCCGGGTGGTCTGGGATGACGGCGCCACCCTGTATCCCGATTCGCTGGTCGGGACCGACTCGCACACCACGATGATCAACGGCCTCGGCGTCCTCGGATGGGGAGTGGGTGGTATCGAGGCGGAAGCCGCCATGGTGGGCCAGCCGATCTTCATGCTGGTTCCGGAGGTGGTCGGGGTCCGGCTCACCGGACGCCTACCCGAAGGGGCAACCGCCACCGATCTGGTGCTGCGGGTCACCGAGATCCTTCGTGAGCACGGGGTGGTCGGACGGTTCGTAGAGTTCCACGGCCCCGGCCTCGATGCGATGCCGCTGGCCAACCGGGCCACGATCGCCAACATGGCGCCCGAGTACGGCGCCACGTGCGGCTTCTTCCCTGTCGATCGGCAGACCATCTCCTATCTGGAGCTGACCGGCCGCCCACCCGAGTTGATCGAGACCGTAGAGCAGTACGCCCGCCTCCAGGGCTTGTGGCGGGACGACAGCCACGACATCGTCTATTCGTCTGTGGTCGAGCTCGACATGGGCGCCATCGAGCCCGCCCTGGCCGGCCCGCGCCGACCCCAGGACCGCATCGCTCTCGCCGCCATGAAGGACCAGTGGGCGGCTGATCGGGAGACCACCTTCGCGGGTCACGGACACGCCGAGGGCGCCGAGGGAGTGGAGACCGACGGGGCGACCTACGACCTGATGGACGGATCGGTGGTCATCGCCGCCATCACCAGCTGCACCAACACGTCCAACCCCGAGGTCATGATCGGTGCCGGTCTGCTTGCCCGCAAGGCCCGCCGGCTCGGCCTGAACCGCCGGCCCTGGGTCAAGACCTCCCTGGCGCCCGGCTCCCGGGTGGTGACCGACTACCTCGACCGGGCCGGCCTTACCGAGGACCTGGAAGCACTCGGCTTCTACAACGTAGGCTACGGGTGCACCACGTGCATCGGCAACTCCGGCCCCCTCCCTGAACCCATTGCCCAGGCCATCGACAGCCACGACCTGGTGGTCGCGTCGGTTCTGTCCGGCAACCGCAACTTCGAGGGACGGATCAGCCCTCATATCCGGGCCAACTACCTTGCCTCACCTCCACTGGTGGTGGCATACGCCCTGGCGGGGACGGTCGACATCGACCTCACCTCCGAGCCGCTCGGGAAGGATGCCACCGGGAACGACATCCATCTTCGGGACATCTGGCCCTCACCTGCCGAGATCGCCGACATCGCCGGCGCGGCCATCTCCTCCGATCAGTTCACCCGGCAGTACTCCACCGTGTTCGATGGGTCCCCCGAATGGCAGGAGATCACCACCCATGCCTCCAGCCTGTTCCGGTGGAACCCGGAGAGCACCTATATCCAGGCCCCGCCGTTCTTCGATGGCTTGACTATGGAAACCGACACCATCGCTCCCATCAGCGGAGCCCGGGTGCTGGTGATGGTGGGGGATTCGGTCACCACGGACCACATCTCCCCGGCGGGCTCGATTCCGGCTGAGACTCCGGCCGGTAGGTACCTGCATCAGTCGGGCGTACCTACCCTGATGTTCAACAGCTACGGGTCCCGCCGGGGCAACGACCGGGTCATGGCCAGAGGAACCTTCGCCAACCTGCGCGTGCGGAACCACCTGGCGCCCGGAACGGAGGGAGGCTGGACCACCGACTTCACCGACGGACAGGTGAAGAGCATCTTCGAGGCTTCGCTGAGCTACCGGGCCGCCGGCACTCCCACCATCGTGATCGCCGGGATCGACTACGGGATGGGATCAAGCCGGGACTGGGCCGCCAAGGGCCCATTCCTGCTGGGGGTGAAGGCGGCCATAGCCGAGAGCTACGAGCGGATCCACCGGTCCAACCTGGTGGGAATGGGGATCCTGCCTCTCGAGTTCATGCCGGGCGACAACGCCGGATCGCTGGGCCTGGACGGATCCGAGGCCTACGACATCGATGTCGACGACTCGGTGAGACCGAGGCAGGCGTTGACGGTGACGGCCCGTCGGCAGGACGGTTCGGAGACACGTTTCCAGGCACTGGTCCGTATCGACACCCCGGTGGAGGTCGACTACTACCGCAACGGTGGGATCCTCCATACCGTCCTGAAGGAGATGGCTGCGACGGATTGATCCCGCCGCCGATTGGGAAGGCTCCGGTCGCGGCAGCGGACCTGATCGGCTGCTAGTCCGCCGATCCCGCCGGTCCTCAACACTCGGTGACGGTGGAGTAGTCGTGAACGAGGAACACCCCTCCGGCCGAATCCGCGGCCACGATCATCTGCCCGAGCGGGGTGGGGAACGGGCCGTTGATCACCTGGCCGCCCAGTCCGGTCACGCTGGTGGCGGTCTCGTTGATGTCGGCGGCCCCGAAGTAGACACTCCATGACGGAGGAACGTTCTCGGGAGGCTCCATCACGCCGGCCACGATCTCGTCACCGGCCTTGAGCAGCGTGTAGGACATCGGGCCCATGTCGCCGGACTCGGCGGTCAGGCCGAGCACGGCGCCGAGAAAGCCGGTCGCCGCACCGACGTCCGGCACGTAGAGCTCGCTCCAGCTCATCGTCCCCGGCTCCTTGATCAACTGGGCGCCCGTATGATCCCCCGCCTGCCAGAAACCGACGGCGGCGCCCTGGTTGTCCATGATGTAGGCCATCCGACCCGTTGTCATGACGTCGAACGGCTCCGCGAGTCCCCTGCCACCGGCTTCGATCGCCTTCCGGTAGGCCTCGTCGGCCGAATCGACCGCCAGGTAGGTGTTCCATACCGACCGCAGCCCCATCGCCAGCAACTCCGGCGTGATCGGACCAAGGCCGGCCACGTAGCAACCGTCCTTCTGAGCCATCGAATACGTCATGCCCGCGTCCGGCATTCCCCGGTCCTCCCAGGTCCAGCCGAACAGTCCGCCGTAGAAGGCCTTGGCACCCTCCGTGTCCTCGGCGCTGAGATCCGCCCAGCACGGCTCTCCTTGGGTAAATCCGTTCCTGCGCGGCATGTTCTCCCGTCCTCCTTCGGATAGCGCACAGAGTTTAGGTGAAGACACCGACATACCAACCCTGTCGAGAGGTGATCGCAACCGGGCGGCAGCCAAAGGACAGCCGCCGGGATCGGTGAGCCACAAGAACGGGAAAAGTGATGGTGCGGCGCCCGGCCCGTGACTACGAACCGGCCGTCACTACCCTGCGGCCGTGGCCGAGTCGAACCATCATCCGCCCACCGACCAGTTGCCCGCCTCTCCCCCGGAGGATGCAGGGCGGCAGCGGATGCCGGTGGCTTGGAAGCTTGCCGCCACCGCGATGGCGGTCATTGTTATCGCCGGGGCAGCGGTGCTGACCCGTCCGAGCCAAGACGATGCCACCGAGTCCGGATCCCTTTCGATTGATGTGGCAGGCTTCCCAAGAGGTGCTCTGGCCGGAGCACCCGCCCCAGAGATGTCCGTGGCGCTGTTCGACGGGTCCAGGTTCGTGATGTCCGACTACCGATCCGCCGACGGGCGCCCCCTGGTGCTCAACCTGTGGGCCAGCTGGTGCGCTCCCTGCCGGGTCGAGATACCGGAGTTCTCGCGGGTGGCGGAAGAGACTCCACAGGTGGCGTTCCTGGGCGTCGCCGTGGAGGACTCTACCGGGCCCGCCGAGAACTTCGCCGCCGAGGTCGGAGCGTCCTATCCGCTCGGAATCGACGACGGCTTGACCGTCAAGGGCAACTACCCGTTCATCGGGCTCCCGGTCACATACCTGATCGGAGCGGATGGCCTGATCACCAGGCAGGTCAACGGCCAGATCACCGCCGGCACCTTGAAGGCTTTCATCCGCCACGACTTCGGTGCCCTATAGACGCCGATGCGGCCGCCTAGAACGCTCCGTGGCTAGCGGGAGTCGAGGCGGCGGAAGTCCCGCTGCCAGTAGAGGAGCGGGCGGCCCGGGTCGTATCGGGCGGCGTGTTCAACCTGGCCGATGAAGATGGTGTGATCCCCCGCCTCGGCCGACTCGACCGTGCGGCATTCGAGGCAGGCGAAGGAATGAGAGGGCAGACAGAGACCGGCCCCCTTATATCGGGGGGCACGAACCGGCACGCCGCGGAACTTGTCGGGGTCCTTGGAGGCGAACCGCAGGGCCACGTCGGCGGTGCCTTCCCGGAGCATGTTGACGGTGAACCCGCCCGCCGCCCGCACCGCCTCGATGCTGTGCGAAGCATGGTCGACGCAGATCAGCACCAGGGGAGGAACCAGTGACACGGAGGTGAACGCCGACACCGTCAGCCCGTGGTGGCGTTCGTCCCAGTAGCTGGTCACGACCGTCACGCTGGCCGCGAAATTGGCCATGATGTCGCGGAAGACATCCTCCAGGTTGACCGGATCCGACGACATCGCCGATGCTCCTCTCCGACCGGGAGGGTAGCCACCGGATCCCCTAACCTGGCCGCGATGACCTATCCGGTTCCGGTTCGTACCGCTCGCGGCTTCGGGGCAGTGGCGGTTGCCCCCCACGAGTTGTCGACGCTGGCCGCCATCGAGATCATGACCGGCGGCGGGAATGCCGTGGACGGAGCGATCGCAGCCAATGCGGTCCAGGGTACCGTCGCTCCGGAGACCTGCGGGATCGGGGGCGATCTGTTCGCCCTGGTGTACGGGCCCGGAATCGACTCCCCCGTCTGCCTGAACTCCTCGGGACGGGCCGGATCGGGCGCCAACCCAGGGGCTCTGCGGGCGACAGGTCATACCACCATGCCCCTCGACGGGCCGCCCGCGGTCACCGTGCCGGGCTGTGTGGATGGTTGGTACGCACTCTCCGAGCGCTACGGGTCACTATCGCTCGCCGAGGCGTTACGTCCGGCCATCCGGCTTGCCGAGAGCGGCTTTCCCGCCTCGCGGGAGCTGTCGGAGGCCTGGGCGGCCCACGCCACCCGGCTGCTTTCGCAGGCTTCGGCGCCTCCCATGTTCCCGAACGGCCGGCCTCCCGGCGTAGGCGAGCGGATCAGCCGGCCGTTCCTGGCCGAATCCCTGCGGTCCGTAGCCGACAGCCGGGACGCCTTTTACCTGGATCGGGTGGGGACCGCTATCCCAGAAGCTACCGGCAACCTCATCACCCCCGAGGATCTGGCCCGTTGCCAGGCCCGCTGGGTCGAGCCCCTGTCTGCCGAGCTGTTCGGCATGACCGCCTGGACGGCCCCGCCCAACAGCCAGGGATACCTGACCCTGGCCAGCCTGTCGATCTTCGGGAAGCTGGACGCTACCGGGGATCCGGAGCACCCCGACTACTGGCATGCCCTGATCGAGGCATACCGTTCCATGGCCTGGGAACGCGACCACCTCCTGCACGACCCGGACACCGGGCCACGCCTCGCCATGCTCGACCCGGAGAAGCTGGCGGAGCGCAGGAACCGGATCGATCCTGCCGCGGCCGGCTCGTGGCGCCGCCCGATACCCGCAGCCGGCGGCACCGCCTACATGTGCGCGGTGGACCGTGACGGGATGGGGGTATCCCTGATCCAGTCCAACTTCCACGGCATCGGCTCCGGCCTGTCCGCAGGACGGACCGGGGTTTGGCTGCACAACCGGGGCGCCGGGTTCAACCTCATTCCCGGCCATCCCAACGAATGGAGGCCGGGACGGCGGCCGCTGCACACGCTGTCGCCCACCATCTGGACAGAAGGGAACCGGTTGGCGCTCGTCCTGGGTACGAGAGGCGGCCACCAGCAGCCCCAGCTGCTATCCCAGATGGGCGCTCACCTGCACCATGCCGGGCTCGAACCGGGCATCGCCCAGACCGTTCCCCGCTGGATCATCCAGGACATCAACGCCTCCTCATCCGCTGTCGTCGTCGAAGGCCGGACAGATTCCCGGGTGATCGACGCCCTGCGAACTCGCGGGCACGGGATCGGTGTCCACGCTCCCTGGGAGCCGGGCTGGGGACCCGTGTCGGTGATCGCCGTGTCAGCGGGCGGCCTGCGGGAGGCGGTGGCCGATCCTCGGGTCGAGACCGCTCTCGCCCTGAGCTGCTGAGGTCGCCGGGCGCTTCCTCGGGCTTCAGCCCCGGACCTGGGCCAGGATCGTGTCCCACTCCTCATCGGTTATCGAGGCCAGGACACCTCCGGCCGGATAGCAACCCACCCGGTCCACCACCCCCTCGTAGCGAGCTCTGATGGCCGACCCGAGCCGGTCGACCGGCGCCTCCACCGCCACCTCGGCCACAACCTCGTCGGGGATCAGATCGACCATCCTCTCCCACCGACCCCTCCTCGCCAGCGCTGCGAGCGCCGGGCCGAAGTCCCAGCCATGGGCGTCGAGAACCCGGCAATAGGCCGGCGTGGAGGCGTAGAAGGCGATCTGTTGCCTGATGCCCTGCCGGGCCACCTCGATCTGGCTTTCGTCCCGGCCGGTGACCACCATCACGGACGACGCCAACTCCCGATCGATCGAGCGCCCTGCCGCACCGGCGCCGTCGCCCATGGCCGGGAGAGTGACCTCTCGCAGGTACCGGACGGTGTGGAAGGGATGGACGTGGTAGCCGTCGCACATCTCTCCGGCCAGTCGGGACATCCGCGGGCCGACCCCGGCTATGTGGACGGGCACCTCCGGATGAGCGATCGGTCCCGGATCGAAGAATGGAGTCATGAGCGTGAACGAGTAGTGCTCGCCCCGGAAGCGGAGGGGGGTTCCGTTCTGCCAGCTAGCCCAGATGGCTCTCAAGGCGCCGATGAACTCGGCCATCCGCTCCACCGGGCGGCCCCAGGACATCGAGAACCGCCGCTCGATGTGGGGCTTCACCTGGGTTCCAAGGCCCAGCAGGAACCGGCCCCCGGTAAAGGAGGCCAGATCCCAGGCAGTCTGGGCGACCACCATCGGCGACCGGGCGAACGCCACCGCCACAGACGTTCCGACCTCGATACCCGGGGCTGCGGACGCGGCGGCCATCACCCGCAGGAACGGGTCGTGGGCGATGTCGGCCGTGAAGATACCGTCAAAGCCGATGGTCCGGGCCCGCGCTGCCCGCGCCGCGACGACACCGAGCGGGCTGTCCTCCACGTAGTAGTCGATCTTCAAGGCAACTTCCTTCCGGACACGCCGGTTTCCTTGACGAGGCTACAGCAGGCGCTGTCCCCTATCCCGAGGCATTCTGCGGCCGAGTACCATGGGCGACGACAGGTCCCCGCCATCGGAGGTGGCTCCGGGACCGGTGGATGACAACCGACAAGAGATGGGCCGTCACCATGAAAAGGCTGCTGAAACTGTTCGCCTTCATCGGGGGAATCGGAGCGGTAGGCTGGCTGCTCCAGAACCGCATCGTGACCGTGACCATGAGCCGCGAACCGAGAGAGCCCGAGCTGGCCCCCGAGCCTCCTGCCAATAATCTGGAATTCACGGCGGAGGCGCGGGTGAGTCTGGGCCGCGACGGGACGACGCCCGAGCCCGAACCCGCAACAGCCGATCCGGCCGAGGAGACCGGGGAGAACCGGCCACCGGACGAGGAATAGCCACCGAGCAGTCCGTGCTCGGTCAGTTGACGGTGCCGAAGCCGCCTCCGGTGTGCCGCAAGACGATGTGGTCGTCGGGATCGAACCGTTGACGGCGGCGAAGGTCTCTTCGTCGAGACGGCGGAGCCGTTTCCAACCTGTTGGCACTTGGAAGACCGTTGATTACCTGCCCGCCCCAGACGGATTCCGGCGCCGATTCGTCTGTTGCGCCTCGATTTCGAGGATCGATCAGGACGCCCGGGAGCAGGCGTCACCCGTGGGGTTTGGCGACCCGCCGCGTCCCGGACCGGTGGCGAGTCCGGCCCGCGCCGGTAATACTTCGCGCTAGTCGACCTCGAGCGGGAGGGCCGGATGAACGGATCGAGCCTTACCGTCGCTGAGGCACTTCTACTCCGGCTCGGAAACGCAGGCGTGCCATATCTGTTCGCCAATGCGGGAACCGATGCCGCACCGCTGATCGAGGCCTACGCCCACTTCGATGCCGAGGGTATCGGACCCGTGCCGCAACCCGTCACGGTCGCCCACGAGATGGCGGCGGTCAGCATGGCACATGGCCACGCGATGGCGACCGGTTTGCCGTCTGCGGTCTTCCTCCATGTGAGTGTCGGAACCGCAAATGCCGCCTCGGGGATCATGAACGCATCCCGGCAACGGATTCCGATGCTGGTTATGGCGGGCAGAACCCCGGTCCTCGCCGATGGGAGCCCAGGATCGCGTGACATGTACATCCATTGGGCCCAGGAGAGCTTCGACCAAGCGTCCATGGTGCGTGAGTACACGCGCTGGGACTACGAGTTGCGCTACGCACGCCAAGTAAACGAGGTGGTCGACCGGGCACTCGCACTGGCCACCGCCGATCCGGCCGGCCCGGTCTATCTGTCCCTTCCCCGGGAGCTGCTCACCGCACCTGCGGCGCCCGCTGCTGATTCTCGGCCACCACCCTCCGGCCCCGCCTCCACTACCGCTGCGGAGCTGTCCGCAATAGCTCGCGTTGCTGATCTCGTAGCGGGATCCAGCGACCCACTGATCATCACCAATTCACTGGGACGGGACTCCAGCGCGGTGGCCGCTCTCGTCGAGTTCGCCGAAGCTGCCGGTGCAGGTGTCGTGGAAGTCTTCCGTGAACGCATGTCCTTTCCGTCCTCCCATCCCCAACATCTGGGATTCGACGCGGTCCCGGTGATCGAGGATGCTGATCTCCTGATCGTCGTCGAAGCGGACGTCCCCTGGTTCCCGCAGGACGAGCCCGACCCGGATGTGCCGGTCGTGCATATCGGTCTCGATCCGATTCGCCGTGAGTATCCGATGTGGAGCTTCCCGATCCATATCGCTCTCGGCGGATGCCCGGTCCATACGCTGGAGGCGCTGACGGCGGCTGTGAAAGGCAGGATCGCCGGTGGTTCCCTGCAACCCAGGCTGAGCCGGCTGGCCGCTAGACACGAGGAGTCGCGGGCGGACGCGAGGCATCGGGCCGAGGCCGCGAATTTGGCCCGGCCCATCGATCCGGCATTCCTCTCCCGCCGCATCGGAGACGCGCTCGTGCCGGATGGAATCGTCATCAACGAGTACGACGTCCATTCGGACCAACTCAGGCTCGATCGCCCGGGCAGCTACTACGGTCCTTCGGCGGTCTCGGCGCTCGGCTGGGGATTCGGCGCCGCACTGGGAGTCAAACTCGGTGAGCCGGACCGCACCGTCGTATGCGCGCTCGGCGACGGCGCCTACATCTTCAGCAACCCTCTGGCCTGCCACCTGGCGGCCGAGCAACTCAGGATCGCGCTCCTGGTGGTGGTGTTCAACAACAGCAGCTGGAAGGCGGTGCGCACTGCGGTCCGAAGGGTCGCTCCGGATGGCTGGGCCGAGACGTCCGGTAACTATCCACTCACCGATCTCAGCCCATCACCCGCCTTTGCAGAGGTGGCCTCCGCTTGCGGCGCCTATGCGGAGGAGGTGGACGATCCCGCCGAACTCCAGGGGGCCTTGGAACGTGCTCTGCTGCGGGTGAGGGAAGGCAGGCAAGCCCTGCTCGACGTGCGTACCACCTGACCCCAGGATCACCGATCGACGCCGACCGAGGATGGAGCTTCCGGCCTCACGCCGCGCCCAACTGTCCAGGCGCCGGGTGAAGCTACCGAAGACCCGGATCAGTTGACGGCGCCGAAGCCCCCTCCGGTGTGCCAGAAGACGATGTGGTCGTCGGGATCGAACCGGCCCTTGCGGATCTCATTCTTCAGCCCGTACATGGCCTTGCCGGTGTAGGTGGTGTCGAAGAGCAAGCCGGTTAGCCGGGTGGCTTCCACCATGGTCTCCACCAGCTCGTCGTTCACCTTGCCGTAGCCGCCGCAAAGGTAGTCGTCCACGTACTGGAGATCCGGCTGCGGCATGTCGCCCCCGAAGGTCTCCACACCTGCCTTCCAGATCCGATCCACCCGGTCGATCAGGTTCTGGGCCGGCTCCGAGATACACAGGGCCACGATCGGGTTCCGGAAACCGGTGCGGTCGGCGCCCCAGCCGAAGCCGGAAGTCGTGCCGCCCGACGATCCCGTATGGCATACGGCCGCCACGTCGGCGCCTATCACCTCGGGGACCTGATCGACGAACTCGCGGAAGCCGAGCGACATACCCCACATCCCCAGCTTGTCCGATGCGCCCTGGGGTATCACCCACGACTTGTGGCCCTGCTCGGCCAACTCGGCCTCGTCAGCAGCCATGATCTCGTCCCGGTCGGGCCACTGCGCCTCGGAGATATAGCTGATCTTGGCGCCGGCCAGGGTGTCGATCCTCAGGTTGGCCACCGAAGCCTCCGGCTCGTTCCCGTCCGGGGTACGGAGCACCAGCCGTACATCGAGCCCGAACCGGGCGCCGGCCAGGGCGGTGGCCCGGCAATGGTTGGACTGGTAGGCGCCGCAGGTGATCACGGTGTCGCAGCCGGACTCCATCGCCGCGGCCATATGGAACTCCAGCTTGCGCACCTTGTTGCCCGACAGGCCGAAGCCGGTCAGGTCGTCACGCTTCACCCAGATATGAGGGCCTCCCCAGGCCTCCCGCAAGCGCGGGAAGTAATGGAGCGGCGTGGGCTTGAAGGCGAGTTCTACCTGGGGGATGGATTGGGTCGAAAGGGTGTTGGTCATGCCCGAATATTACCTGCCGACGCTACGCACGAAATTCATTCCCGGCCCCGGTGATGATCGAGAATCTGCTTCCGGATCCTCGGGACGCGGAACGACCCGCCCCATTGAGGGGTGGGTCGTCCGATGTCTTGTCCGGTGGTCGGAGGGGACTAGAAGTCCATCCCCGGTGCACCGCCGCCGTGTCCATGATCCCCTGCCGGGGGCGAATCGTCCTTGTGCTCGGCCACCAACGCCTCGGTGGTGAGCAGCAGGCCGGCGATCGACGCAGCGTTCTGCACCGTCGACCGGGTCACCTTGGCGGGATCCGGGATCCCGGCCTCCAGCAGGTCCTGGTACTCGCCGGTCAGGGCGTTGAAGCCGAAGGCGCCTTCGCCGCGGCGGACCCTGTCGACCACCACACCGGCCTCGTAGCCGCCGTTGGCCGCGATCTGGCGGAGGGGCTCCTCAAGAGCACGCCGCACGATCGACCGTCCGGTCACCTCGTCGGCAGTGCCGCCATCGACACCGTCCACCACGGTCTGGGCCCGCAGCAGGGCAACGCCGCCGCCGGCCACGATGCCTTCCTCGACCGAAGCTCGAGTAGCCGACACCGCATCCTCGATCCGGTGCTTCTTCTCCTTCAGCTCGACCTCGGTGGCCGCGCCGACCTTGATGACCGCCACGCCGCCGGCCAGCTTGGCCAGGCGTTCCTGCAGCTTCTCGCGGTCCCAGTCGGAGTCGGTGCTGTCGATCTCCCGCTCGATCTGGCGGATCCGAGCCTTGACATCCGACTCGGAGCCGGCACCGTCGACGATCGTGGAGTTGTCCTTCGCCACGATTACCCGGCGGGCCCGGCCCAGCATGTCGAGGGCAACCCCGTCCAGCTTGAGTCCGACCTCTTCGGAGATGACCGTGCCGCCGGTGAGGATCGCGATGTCCTGGAGCATGGCCTTGCGCCGCTCGCCGAACCCGGGGGCCTTGACGCCGAGGGACGCGAAAGTCCCGCGGATCTTGTTGACTACCAGGGTGGCGAGGGCCTCGCCCTCCACGTCCTCGGCCAGCACCATGAGCGGCTTGCCGGTCTGCATGATCTTCTCCAGCACCGGGAGCATGTCGTTGACCGAGCTGATCTTCTGGTTGGCGATCAGGATGTAGGGGTCTTCCAGCACCGCTTCCTGGGAATCGGGGTCGGTGATGAAATAGGGCGAGATGTAGCCCTTGTCGAACTGCATCCCCTCGGTGAACTCGAGTTCGAGCCCGAAGGTCTGCCCTTCCTCCACCGTGATCACGCCGTCCTTGCCGGCGCTCTCGAACGCCTCGGCGATCGTGGCGCCGATCTCGGGATCGGCTGCCGATATGGCCGCCACCGACGCGATCTCCTCGGTGGTCTCGATGTCCTTGGAGAAGTCACCGATGAAACCGGTCACCGCTCCCACCGCCGACTCGATGCCGCGCTTCAGGCCCATCGGGTTGGCGCCGGCCGCCAGATTGCGGAGTCCCTCCCGCACCATGGCCTGGGCCAGCACGGTCGCCGTAGTGGTCCCGTCACCGGCCACATCGTTGGTCTTGGTCGCTACTTCCTTGGCGAGCTGAGCACCCATGTTCTCCCATGGATCCTCGAACTCGATCTCCTTGGCGATGGTCACCCCGTCGTTGGTGATGGTCGGGGCGCCCCACTTCTTCTCTAGCACCACGTTGCGGCCCTTGGGGCCAAGGGTTACCTTGACCACGTCGGCGAGCTTGTTGACTCCCGACTCCAGACCGCGCCTGGCCTCCTCGTCGAAACGAAGATCCTTCGCTGCCATTGTTGAGTTCCTTTCTCGAGGCCTGTCCTGCCGCTACCGTCAGCCGACGATGGCCAGCAGGTCGCGGGACGCGAGTATCAGGTACTCCTCGCCTTCGTACTTCAGTTCGGTTCCGGCGTACTTTGAATAGACGACCGTATCGCCCGGGGAAACATCCACCGGGATGCGATCACCGTCGTCGTTCAGATCGCCGGGTCCGACGGCCAGGATGGTGCCGGTCTGCGGCTTTTCCTTGGCCGTGTCAGGGATTACCAGTCCCGACGCCGTGCGCTGCTCGTCCTCATCGTTGGGCTGGACGATCACGCGGCCGCCGAGTGGCTTCAGATTCATCCGAAGTCCTCCTTGAATAAGGGTGGCGTTTACGTGCGAGAAGCCAACTGATCAGCCGGGAAAAGGCGGACCCGCTGGCAGTCTCTACTTACGAGTGCCAGAGATTAGCAGGCTTCGTGGATGACTGCTAATCAGGGCTCGCTGCTCTGCTAGCCGCGCGGGTGAAGGACAGGAGGCGGGTAGCGGGGCGTGACTCTACCGGGTCACAGCTTCATCGAGGAATCGACCCCGGCACACCACTCGGTTCGCTCGCCCCGCTCCAGCCGGAATGCCGCCGCCGCGCCGATCATTGCGCCGTTATCGGTGCACATGACCGGCCTCGGCAGGAACAGCCCGATGCCACGGCGGGCGGCTTCCTCCCGGAGCCGGGCTCTGAGACGCCGGTTGGCCACCACGCCGCCCCCGCCACCGACGATCTCCACCCGGTGGTCCTCGACCGCGTTCATCGTTTTCTGGACCAGCACATCGACGATCGCCTCCTGGATCGAGGCGGCGGCGTCCTCGCGGGAGGGCAGGGTTCCCGATGCCCTCGCCTTCTCCAGTGTGGTGACTACGGACGTCTTGAGGCCCGAGAAGGAGAAGTCGTAACGGCGGTCGGCCAGCGCCCTCGGGAACCTGATCCGGTCGGGGTCTCCCGCCTCGGAGAGAGCGTCGATGGCCGGTCCGCCCGGAAAGCCCAGTCCCATGAAGCGGGCCAGCTTGTCGAATGCTTCGCCGGCGGCGTCGTCGATAGTCTGACCGAGGACGCGATAGTCTCCCCATCCGTTGATCAGAACCACCTGGCTGTGGCCTCCCGAGGCTAGGAGAACCACGCCCGGAGGCCGGAAGTCGTCGAAGTCGAGGCGGGGCGCGAACAGGTGTCCCTCCATGTGGTCCACGCCGAGGAACGGAAGGCCGCGACTCCAAGCCATCGCCTTGGCGAACGAGAAGCCCACCAGGAGCGAACCGACCAGGCCCGGCCCCCTGGTGGCGGCTATACCGTCCAGCGAGTCGGGGTGTGTCCCGGCTTCCCGTAACGCCCGGTGGGTGAGGGAGCGGATCGCTTCGACATGGGCGCGGGCAGCCACCTCGGGAACCACTCCCCCGAACCGGGAATGCAGGTCCACCTGTGACGAGAGCACGTTGGACAGCACCCGCCGGCCATCGACGACCGCGACCGCCGTCTCATCGCACGAGGTCTCGAACGCCAGCACCAGCGGTCCGCTCAAGGCAGGGCCTCCTCGATCCGCCGGAGACGTTCCCGGTACGCGGCTCCGGTGATGTCGTGCGCCCACATGATCAGGGCATCCTCGTCCCGGTAGTAGTGCTTTCGCACACCCACCGGAGCCAAACCGAACTTCCGGTAGAACTCCTGGGCGCGCCGGTTGGAAGCCCGGACCTCCAGGGTCAGGTGCTCGGCGCCTCCCTCCAACCCGATACGCACCAGCGCCAGCATGAGACGGGTGCCCACAGCAGGCACCGGCGCCGGGCGCCGCACGGCCAGCGTGTTTATGTGGGCGTCCCGTTCCACCAGCATGAGACCGCCGTAACCGACCACGCGGTCCTCATGATCCGCCACGAGGTACGAACGGCCCGGAGCGACCAACTCCGCCTCGAACACCTCGCGGGACCACGGCATCCGGAAGGTCGCGACCTCGAGCTCCAGGATCTGGTCCAGGTCCCCGGTGAGCAGGTCCCGGATGCGAAGCCCACCGTTCAGGACCACAGGCCCGCCTCCCGGCGGTGGATCGAGCCGAGTGTGACGTCCGGCTCCCGCATATAGAAGGGTCTCACCTCTCCGGGATGACCGAACTCGCCCCGCCCCGCCTTCGAAACCACCATCTCGGCCAGGGCGTCCGCCGACGGGTAGCGGGGCATGCCGGTCCGGACTCCTCGCAATCCGCGCAATACCGAGCGCGGGAGGGCCTCCCAATCGCCCACCACCAGGAGTTCCCTGGCATCGGACTCGAGGATGCCCCGGAACTGCTGGTAGCCCACCAGCTCGGGGGGCGCATCCAGTGCGGCGCCGCCGGGAACGGGCTGGTAGCCGGCCACCGCCACCTCGCCACGGCGAACGTCCACCACCGCCCAGATGTACCTGTGCCCGGTGGTGGCCCGGAGGGCCAGAGCATCCAGCGAAGAGGCGGCCAGGATCGGAACGCCCAGCATCGTGGCCAGACCCTGGGCAGTGGCGATACCGACCCGGACACCGGTGAACAGACCCGGACCTACATCGACCACCACGGTATCCAGCTGGTCGGGGCGCCATCCGGCCTGAGCGAAACAGAAGTCGATGGCCGGAACCAGGAAGGCATCGTGGTCCCGGCTTCCGGTCCGGCCTGCGGAGGCCACCAGCCGCCGGGACTCCAGGAGCGCCACCGACGAAGCCCCCGTCGCCGTGTCGATACCGAGGATCCTCACCCTCGCGCCCCTCGTGCCGCTTCCCGCATGGCGGGTTCGAGCGGGCGGCCGCTCCACGGCTCGGAGGGGCGGAGCCGGATGGTCCGCGTTCCGTCACCGCCGCCCTCGATCTCCACAGACAGGCAGGTGTCGGGCAAGCGACCGGCCACCACATCGCCCCATTCGATGAGCAGCACGCCGTCACGAGCCGCTTCGATCAGGTCCAGGTCCTCGAATTCGCCCGCTGAACCGATCCGGTAGACATCGGCGTGAAGCAACGGCATGAACCCGTCGCGGTAGTGGCGGGCCAGGACGAAGCTCGGCGACGTGAGCGGTTCCGCCACGCCGATGCCCTCGCCGATGCCGGCGGCCAGGACGGTCTTGCCGGCCCCGAGGGATCCGGAGAGGAGGATGATGTCGCCCGGTTGCACCAACCCTGCCAGGGCCCGGCCGATCCGGCGAGTGTCGCCCGGGGTAGGCGCCTCGACAACGATCATCCGAACAGGCCGAGCTGTTCGTAGGAGTCGGGTGCTTCCGGCGCGCCGGCCTGCGCATCCGGATCCGCCAACCGCTCCCGGGCGGTTCGCACCGCCAACTCCAGATCGGCTCTGATGGTTGCCTCCATGGTGGGACCGCTCCGCAAGGCCGCAGCCGGGTGGAAGGTCGGGACCACCACCCGCCCCCACCACGGGTACACCTGGCCCCGGGTGCGGGTGATCCCCACCGACGTCTTGAGGAGGAGTTTGGTCGAGAAGTTGCCCATCGTCATGACCACGGCCGGATCCACCAGCCGCAGTTGGCTGACCAGGAAGTGCTTGCATGCCTCTATCTCGTCCGGGCGGGGATCCCGGTTGTTCGGGGGCCGGCACTTCACCACGTTGGCGATGTACACCTCGCTCCGATCCAGACCCACGTCGCTGAGGAGCCGGTTCAGCAGCATGCCCGCCTTGCCCACGAACGGCAGGCCTTCCCTATCCTCGTTGAACCCGGGACCCTCACCGATGAACATGATGTCCGCCTCCGGTGAACCATCGGCGAATACGGCTTGCGTGCGTCCTTCGTGGAGGCGGCATGCCGTACATGCTTCCGCCTGCCGGGCCAACTCATCCAGACGCGCCCGGATCTGCACCGGGGTCATGGGCTGGTCTCCGTCCGGTCAGGACCGTTCGGACGAGTGCTGATCACCGCCGCGGCTATAGCCCGTCCGGTGGCGACAAAGGCGGCCTCGCCCAACGCATCTGGATCTCCCATCAACTCTCCACAGGACACCGCGAACGCCGAGTCGCCATCATATCGGGTATGGGCCGGCCGGATACAGGCCGCCACGGCATCCTGCGACCTCACACACAACCGGAAGAGATCGTCCCGCTCCAGGCGGGCATCGGTGGCCAGCGCTACGAGAGTGGTATTGGCATGGGGTGTGATGGCGGATGCCGCCGGGCCGGGAACCATCTCGCCGCCGGTGAGCGGAGCCCCTTCGAGGGTGAAAACGTCGCCCACCGCGTTGACCACCGCCAGCACGCCGAGCGTCACGGCGCCGATCTGGATCCGGGCGGATCCGAGCCCGGAGGGCTGGACGGCGGCCGGGCCCCGCCACTGCGATGTGGTCGCGCCCCGACCGGCGCCGATCCGTCCCTGGCGCACGGGCGCCGACGAGCGGCAGCGGTAGGCGAGTGCTCCCTCCGGCGCTCCGGGATGGAATCCGGACGGTCGATCGAGGTCGTAGATGACCGCGGCGGGGACGATGGGAACCGGGCCGTTGCGGGTGGGATGCCCCCGGCCGTCGGTGGCCAACTCGCGGACCACCCCATCCGCCGCGGCCAGCCCGAAGGCGGACCCTCCGGTGAGCACCAGCGCCTGGATCTGCTGGACTCGCATCGCGGGGCCGAGCAAGGCCGTTTCGCGGCTGCCCGGCGCCGCTCCCCTGATCTCCGTCGCCGCCACGTTGGGCTCGGGGAACGCCAGCACGGTGACCCCGGTACGGTGCTCCTCCGATGTCCAGTGCCCGACTTCCACCCCGGGCACCGCGGTGATGGTGTCGTTCACGGCCCGCCGCCTCTCATGCCGGCGCCCGGCGGATCACGAAGCTCTCGTTGTTGAACCACACCCGGCCGTGGCGCCGGAGAACCGACCTGGTGCCGTCGTGGTAGGCGCCGAACGCCACCGCCTCCTCCATCCGTTCCTCGTCGATCTGGGCCACATAGGCAGCGGCATTCCAGGCCGCCAGGATCGCGGACGTCCCGATATGTTCCTTGGCCTCGACCGGCATGGCCCGCATCTCGTATCGGAAAACCGACTCCGAGTCGTCCCACTCCTCCATCACCAGGTCTTGATCGGCCGGGCTCGACAGTTGGCGGGCGGCCTCGGCCAGCAGGGACCGGCGGTCAGTCCGGAAGGGATCCTCGTCCGGCCACAGGGTGCGGATGATCTCCATGCCGGGATCGTGGCCGTAGGCGTGGATCCCCAGCAGCCGGCCTCCGGGAGCCAGCGCCCGGGCCAGGGGGGCGATCACGGTGCGGACCTTGAGCTCGGCCGGGGTACGTGCCCGGTAGGGCTGGGAGGCGATGACGAGATCGAAGGCGGCCCGGTAGGTGCTCGGATCGGGAAGTACCCGGCGAAGGATGAACTCCCGATCCTTGCGATAGATCACATGGACCGAGGGGCGGACGTAGACCGGGTTGCCTGTCTTGGGGCTGGTCGCCACCTGCCAGTCCTCGGCCAGCGTGTCGTGGAGGCTACGTATCTGCTGGGCGAAGCCGACGGTGGTGGCGCCCTCCAGGGCGGTGCGCCGCCATGACACTTCGCCCTTCCCGGGTCCCGGCCGCAGGTTGGTGGCCTCGCCGTAGGTCATGTTGGTCACCACGAACACCATCTCGGGGTGTTCGTGGAAACGGTCGGGCAGCCGATCCAGGGCGATACGGACGTCCTCGAGACTTATCTCCTTGCCGACCACCAGCCACGGGACGTGGGGGTGGAGCGCATGGAGGCTCCGCATCACCTCGACCAGCACCGTGGCGTCCCCCAGCCCGGCGTCGAACAGGCGAAAGGCGTCCGGCCCCGGAGCGACCAGGCGAGCTTCCCGCGCGATCCGAGACGCTACCTCCGCCTTCTCCGTGGTGGTGGTGATGAACATCATGTAGGCCGCTCGGGTGTCGAAGAACCGGGGCCGTCCCCGGCTTGCTCCGTCGACCGTGCTCATCTTCTGGCCGGACCTCCCACCTGTAACCTCCTGACTGATGATCCTCGATCCCACCGTAGCCCCGCGGGTGTCCCGCCCAACCCACGTGGAGATCGATCTCGACCAGCTTACGGCTAACTACCGGGCTGTCGAGGCAGCGGTGGCTCCCGCCCGGATGTTGCCGGTGGTGAAGGCCGGCGCCTACGGACACGGCCTGGTGGAAGTAGCCCGGTTGTTCGAGAGCTGCGGGCCTGCCGGGCTGGCGGTGGCGTTCCTCGAGGAAGGGGCGGTGCTGCGGGAGGCCGGGATCGTGTGCCCGATCCTCGTGATGGGGGGCCTCGACACCTCCCAGATTCCCGATTTCCTCCACTTCAACCTCGCCATGACCGTCTCCTCAATACAGGCTGTCGGACCGATCGAGGAAGCCGCCGGCCGCCTTGGGACCGTTGCCCGGGTTCACGCCAAAGTGGACACCGGGATGGGCCGGATGGGGGTGCGGCCCGAAGGCGCCACCGAGTTGCTCGATGCCCTGCTCCGCAGCCGGCATGCGGAGTTGGAGGCCGTATACAGCCACTTCGCAACCGCCGACGAGCCGGATCCCGCCCAGACCCTCGACCAGATAGCCACCTACCGCGGCGTGGTCTCTTACTTCGGCGAGCGGGACCTCCCCACGCCGACGCTCCACCTGGCCAACTCGGGAGCCGTCCTCCAGCACCCCGACTCCTACTTCCACCTGGTGCGGCCCGGCCTCATGCTGTACGGGGTTTACCCGACCGACGCCATCCCCAGGACGGTCGGGATCCGGCCGGCTCTCACCTGGAGGTCGAGAGTGGTGCTCTCGAAGCGGCAACCCGCCGGAAGCCCGGTCAGCTACGGAGCGACCTGGACTCCCGACCACGACACCCGCATCGTGGTCGTCCCGATGGGATACGGGGACGGCTTCCCCCGGCTGCTGTCCAACCGGGCGGAAGTGCTGATCAGGGGCCGGCGTCACCCTGTGGTGGGCCGTGTATGCATGGACCAGTTCATGGTCGAGGCCGGACCCGAGACCGATGTCCGGGTCGGGGATGACGTGGTGATCATCGGTACTCAGGGCGAGGAAACGATTACCGCCAACGAAGTGGCGGCATGGGCGAGGACCATCCCCTACGAGGTCCTGACCGGCATCACCAGCCGGGTCCCCCGCCGCTACCGGGGAGGTGCCGAACAACACGATCTTGGCGGCAAGACACCACCGGAGTGACCACACGACCTGTGTGTAGCACGTTGTGCTACAGTCTCAGTATGGATCACGACATCAGCCAGCGAGAATTGCGCAACAACAGCGGGAAGGTCATGCGCGAATTGAGAGCAGGTAAGAGCTTCGTCGTTACCAGCAACGGTACGCCTATCGGAGAACTCACACCGCTGAATCGCCGCAGATTCATTCCTGCCGCCGAGGCGGTGGGGTTCTTCCGGACCGCACCCGAAATCGACTACGAAAGATTGCGCGCCGACCTCGACGTCATAGCCGACCAAGACCCGACGCCTCTTGCCTGAGCCAATCAGACCTTCAAGAGGTCTGCTGGACACCTCCGTACTGATCGATATCGGTAAGGTGGATCCGACCAGGCTGCCAGTCGAAGTGGCCATCAGCGCCATCACTCTCGCCGAACTCGCCGCCGGCCCGCATGCCACTCAGGATCCGCACGAGCGCGCTCGGCGCCAGGAGCACCTCCAACGAGCCGAGGCCGTCTTCCACCCCGTCCCCTTCGGCGTAACCTGCGCCCGCGCCTACGGCCGCGTTTTCTCCGCTGTGACCGCAAGTGGCAGAAAGCCCAGGGGCGTCCGTGCAGTCGACCTGCTGATAGCCGCAACCGCACTCGCCGAGGAACTACCCCTATACACCCGCAACATCGGAGACTTCGTCGGCCTTGAGCATCTCTTGGACATCATCGATATCTGACAATTTTGCTAGTTGTTAGGTTCTACTGACACAGGCCACTCACTATCAACTAACCGACCAGTAGCTCGACTAGAAGGCCGGCGGCCATGGCTACCACGAATACGTAGCCGCCGAATGTGGCCAGCACCTTGTGGCTGGTCAACCGGGCCAGCATGACGAACTCGGGGACGTTGGCCCCTGCACCGGCGATGGTTAGCGCCACCACCGCGCCGGGCCCGATCCCTGCCGCCCTCAGACCGTTGGCGATCGGCACGAACAACTCGGTGTTGATATAGAAGAACGTCCCGATCGCCGCGGCGGCCGGGATGGCCGCATCTCCCGACAGGACAGGCACGCGAGCCACCGTCTCGGCCGGCAGGAACGCAGCAATCGCCAGGCCGATCAGGATGCCCAGCGCGAGCAGGGGAAGCATGGTGCGGAGCAACGCCCGAGCCGCAAGCATGGCGGGACGCCACTCCTTCCTCAGCCCCCGCCACGGGCCGGTTCCGATGTCCGGTTCGGAACATCCATCTACATCGGCCGGTCTCATGGGCTTCATGAAGCGGTCGAGATCGACCCGTTCGGCCAGGAGCGCCAGAACCAGCGACGCGGTGAATACCACCACCAGGTAGATGATCGCGGCCGGCATGCCCACGATGATCGCCAGCGCTCCGAACAGGATCGGGTCGAGGACCGGCGCCGCCACCATGAAGGCCGCATAGCCGGCCGGGGTCACACCGGCCCGCCGGAGGGA
>JAGWAN010000068.1 GCA_021296345.1 Acidimicrobiia bacterium
ACCACACCGGCAACCTGCACACGGGCATCCACGACACCGGCAACCACCACACCGGCTTCCACGTCTCCGGCAACCACCACACCGGTTACGACCGAGCCCGAGGTCGCCCCGGTGACGGCGCTGGCACCTGCGGTCCTGTCCGCGCAGGAGGTCTATTCGCTGGTAGCGCCGTCGATTTCCCTGATCAAGACACCGACGGGAACGGGCAGCGGGATCTTGATCGCGGGTGGATACGTGGTGACGAATCATCATGTCGTGTGGCCGTACGAGAAGGTGTGGGTGGTGTTCCCCGATGGAACGGAGCTCGGCGATGTGCCCGTCGTGCGTTGGGACCCCTATGCCGACCTGGCCGTGCTGGGACCGGTAGGTGTGGCGGCGTCGCCGGTGAGCCTGGTTAACGGCGAGGGGATGGACCCGGGTAGCGAGGTGCATCTTATCGGTTATCCCGCCGAGACCGACTTGTTCCCCCAGCCGACCATTACGAGCGGGGTGCTGTCCCGCGTTCGTGAGTGGGACCTCATCGACCTGACGTTGCTCCAATCGGACGCCGACATAGCCGGGGGTCAGAGCGGGGGGGCTCTCGTGAACTCGTCGGGAGATGTGGTCGGCATCTCTACCTGGAGCTTCAGCGATGCGGGATTCTCGGTCTCGACGTCGGCCTCGGACATTGCCGAAGTAGTGCGCTTGATGCTCCTGGACCATGAGGAGTTCGGGCGCTTGGTTCCGCTCTACGTGGACGCATTCGGAGCGTTCGAGTTCGCGGTGGAATTGGTGAACACTTGGGACGCCGGCCTCTACTGGTTCGAGGGAACGGCCGGTTCGACCATAGAAGTGGCGATCGACGGACCGAGCGACGGGCGTCTGGCCGTGGTCGGGCCCGCCGGTGTGGTGATGGTGGTGGATGACACCTACGAGGGGCGCGAGTCCGGCATCGTGGAGTTGCCCGTGGATGGGCCCTACCTGGTATTTGTGGGCCACGCGGTAGGGCTGGGCGAGTTGTCTGGGCGCGACTTGGCCAGCAGCGTAGAGTTGTCGCCTTTCTATGATCCCGATGACGGGCAATCCTTGGCAATCGGTGAGTCGCTCGGTGCGCTGATCGACTACCAGTGGGACATCGACTGGTATGAACTCCCACTCGAGCAGGGTGACACCGTGGTCGTCTGGACCGAGGCCATTGCCACCGACACCGCCGTCTACATAGGTTACGAGGGCGCCGGGCTCGACGAATGGGGCTGGGACGATGACAGCGGCCCGGCCGTGGTCGGCGAATCCACGAATGCGTGGTTGCATTACACGGCCCCGATCTCGGGGACATATCAGGTCGTTGTCCAGGACGTGTTGGGGCAGAGCGGCGGTGGCTACTTCGTGGGGGTGGGTCGCGCTGATCCCCTGGACCAACCAGTTGCATCTGAGGACGACGGGTACGGCCTGCGCTTCGAAGTGGGTGCTGGAACCACTGGGGAGAACTGTTCGTCGCCTTCGATCCCACGGAACAGATTTGCATCCGCCGTGAACTCGGCGAGGGCGGGCTTCTGGAAGACGTGCTGTCTGCCGCGGTGTTAGTGGACGACTACCCGGACGAGTTTCTTGACATCCTCCTGTGCTTTGGGCACGACGCCGCGACCGAGGTCTACATCTCGGCAGTCGTGGGGCTTTCGCCGAGCAAGGGGTGATCTTCGAACTCGAGGATGTGGCCTGTATGCGAGAGGTCTTCGCCGGCGCCGCCTTCCTGGTCGCCCTCATCACTGAGGCCGAGATTGAGGACGAGTTCGGTGCCCTCTCGCTCCACTTTCTTTCATGCTTCCCCGAAGCGCTGTTCTCATAGGCAGCGGACCCACCGGACAGATGGTGCTTCGCCCCCCTCGTGGCGGACGGTGTGATTACCTGACCACCGCCGACGCCAGGTACACGCGGTGCGGGCTCCCCCTACAACCGATCCGGAAAGCCGGGAGGTAGACCCGTGCCGGTAAACGCCGCCGGGAAGAGTCGACGAGGCTAAACTTGTCTCACCCGAATCACATGGATGTGACTTGCGCCTAAAGTCGATAAAGCTACTCGGTTTCAAGTCGTTCGCCGACCGGACCCTCCTGGAGTTCGGTAAGGGCGTTTCGGTGGTTGTCGGACCCAACGGGACCGGAAAGTCGAACATCGTGGACGCGGTGTCATGGGTGCTGGGAACCCAGTTCACCAGGGCTCTGCGCGCCGACCAGATGGACGATGTGGTGTTCGCAGGCACTGCCGACCGGCCTGCCCATTCGAGGGCGGAGGTCACGCTGGTAATGGACAACTCCGACCGGACTGTGCCCCTCAACCTCGACGAGGTCGCCGTCACGCGCCGGCTCTTCAAGGGCGGAACGTCCGAATACGAGATCAACGGCGCCCCATGCCGCCTGCTCGACATCCAGGAGCTGCTCTCCGACAGCGGATTGGGCCGACGCCAGCACCTGATCGTGGGTCAGGGCAGGCTGGACACCGTCCTGGGAGGTAGTCCGGGGCAGCGGAGGGAGATCATCGAGGATGCAGCCGGGATCCGCAAGCACCGGATCCGGAAAGCGAAAGCCATCCGCCGGCTCGAACAGTCGGATGCCGATGCGGTACGTCTCCGGGACATCGTCAGCGAGATGGAGCGCCGCAAACGACCGCTGCGGAAACAGGTCCGGAACGCGGAACGGTACGAGGAACTGCGCTCCGAGTTGCGTTCGCTCCGTCTCTGGCTGGGTGGAGAGGAACTCCGTGGCCTGGCCCGCCGGAAACAGAATCTGGATCGAGAGCGAACCGGTATCGAGCGCGAGGTCGCCGGCAGGGAGTCTGAGCAGGGCCGGGTCAGGGAGCTGATCGAAGCCACCGAGCATCGATCGGAGCGGTTGGCGGCCGAGCTGGACCGGTACGGGGAGGAGATTGGCGACCTGCGGACCGTTGGCGCTCGGCTCGGCGGCATCGCCCAAGTGGCGCACGAGCGGGCCGGCGGATTGGCCGACCGAGTCGGTGAGATGGAAGCCACCTACCGGCGCCTCACCGACCAGGCTGTCGAGCTGTCCGCCCAACTGGACGGGGCAATCGCCCGGGAGGAGCAGGCTCGCCAGGAGGCGGAACGCTGTGAAGCGGAGTTGCGTATGGCCGAGGAGCGGCTCCGGGACATGCCCGCCGATGTAGCTATTCGGCCCGGCAATCAGCTGGCGATTTTGAAGTCGGAGCTCAGGAAGAGCGAGGTTGCGGCTGACAGGGATGCTCGCCGCATTGCCGAGTACCTGCGGGCGGCTGAGGAGGCCCGCGTCCGGCTCTCGCAACACTCCCGCCTCACCGACCAGCTCACCCGAGAGGCCGCATCGGTGGAGGAGGGGATGGAGTCCTCCGTGCTGCTGGCACGAGCCCAGAGAGAGGATCGTCACCGGAGCGAATCGGAATGGGACCGATGCGCGGACCGTCTGAGATCGGTCGAGACCCGTCAGGCGGCGGCGCGAGCCCGGCTGGAAGCACTGAAGGCCACCCGCGGCGGGGCGTCATCCCGTACCCGGGAGCGGATCAAGACGTCGGATGGAGTGCTGGGTGAGCTGATCGAGCTCCTGGATGTTCCCGAGCGGATGGTGGGTCCGGTAGCGGCGGCGCTGGGGGCGTGGGCCGAGGCGCTGGTGGTGGACAACCCGGATTCGGTCGGGGCGGTAGTGGCCGGGATCAAGACCGGAGGAAAGGGGTCTGTTCCCCTGGTGGTGCCGGAATCCGACCCGCGGACCGCGGTAGCCCGCGAGGTGGCAGACCGGTGGGGCGTGAAAAGGCTCGGTGACCAGCTCGGGCCGGTGGCCCGTTCGGGTCTGGCGGCCGGCCTGCTCGGGAACGTCCTGCTGGTGGAAAGCTGGCGCCAAGGATGGGAGATAGTCCGCAGAATGCCGGAAGTGCGGGCGGTGACGGCCGAGGGTGACCTGATTACCCGGTTCGGCATCCACCCGACCGATCCGGAGTCGGGCTCGCCGGATATGATCGTCGCCGCACGGCGGGCTGCCGACGAGGCCGGTCGGGAGATGGATGCCGCCCGCGAGGCTGAGGTGGAGGCCAGAGTCCGGATGGAGGGGGCTCGCCGGGACGATGAGTCCGTCCGGGCAGAGGTGGCCGCGCTGCGGTCACGGCATAAGGACCTGACCGGCGCTCTGGACCGCAATCGCCGGGCACAGGCCGCGCTGGCCGAGGAGATTGCCGGCCTGGAAGCGCGTACGGCTACGGGCCGCCGATCGGCGGAACGGAACGGCCGTCGCCTCGCCGAGCTCCGCGACTTGGTCGCCGAGGCGGAGGACGGTCAGACGGCGCGTCGTGATTGGAGTGAGATCCTGGCCGGGCAGAGGGCATCGGCGGAGGGCCGGCAGGCGGAGGCGCGCGCTGCCCGGGAGGAGTCGATACGGGCGCTGGGAGCGGCGGCCGAGCGGCGTCGCCTGCTGGCTGATCGGGTCGAGTCGGTCACCGCACGGTTGGCGGACGGAGTCGACACCACCACCGAGAAGGCAGGCCTGGAACATGCCCGCAAGATCGAGCGCTGGACGTTGCGGGTGGCGGAGGTGGCACGCCACAGGCTGGGGGAGCTCGTCAAGCGCCGTGAGCGGTCGAGAGCCATGGCCACGGTCTCCACGGGCGAGGTGAACGCGCTTCGCGCCCGCATGGCTTCCCTGGATCGGGAGCTGGAATCCGCCCGGAGTCGCTTCATCAGGCTCGAGATAGCGGTCGCCGAGATCGGGATGCGGGAGGAGTCGGTTGCCGAAGGGTTGCGGAGGGACGCAGACTCCACGAAGGAGGAAGCCTTGGCCGCCACCGTGCCACCGGAACAGCGACCAGGCGCCGAGCCCCGCGTGAAGGAACTCACCAGGGAACTAGCCCGGATGGGTCCCATTAACCGGCTGGCTGGCGAAGAGTACCGGGAGCTGGACCAGCGACACCGGCACCTGACCGATCAGTTGGCAGACATCGAGCAGGCAAGGTCCGAGATCGAAAAGGCGATCGACGCGCTCGACGCCGAGATGCACGAGCTCTTCAGGAAGACCTTCGACGACACTTCTCGCCACTACCGGGACTGCTTCTCGATCCTCTTCCCCGGCGGCAGTGGAGACCTGATCCTCACCGGATCGGCGGACCCGCTGGAGGCGGGCGTGGAGATACGAGCCCAACCGTTCGGGAAGAAGGTCGGCAAGCTGTCGTTGCTGTCCGGAGGGGAGCGGTCGCTGGCGGCGCTGGCCTTCCTCTTCGCGGTGTTCAAGGCCCGGCCAGGTCCTTTCCACATCCTCGACGAGGTGGACGCCGCTCTTGACGAAGCCAATCTGGGACGATTCCTGAGAATGGTGGAGGATTTCCGAGACTACTCCCAGCTGTTGCTGATCACCCACCAGCAGGCCACGGTACGGGTGGCCGATACGCTGTACGGGGTGACCATGGCGCCGGGAGGATCTTCGAGGGCACTGGTACGAGATATGAACCGGATGCCGGCGGGCGCGGTACCGGCTCCCTAGTTGATCGTTAATAATCAGTGGCCTCCAACAAAAACGATCAACCAGAAACTAGGAACTAGCAACTACCGGGATAGAATCGTTCCTAGTGAGGTCGCCAACCGGTGATCCGCGATCGAGAGGTCCGATCCGATGGCTCCCGTAGTCCCATCGCCGGTTGCCTTCGTGGGCATCAAGATTCCAGAGTTGATGGCTTCCGTAGCCGTATGGCTGCTTTTCGTCGTGTTGGTGGTCGTGCTGGTGCTCGTTCTAGCCTGGGCACGAAGACGCCGGCAGAGGGCACGCCCGCCGGAGGGACAGCCGCACGGCACGGCTATGGGGGATGCCCTCTCCAGGGTCCGGGAGCACCTCGAGTCCGTATGGTCCCGGACGTCGGGATCGGCGGCTCCCTGGGAGCAGATGGAGGAAGAACTCATCGCCGCCGATATGGGATTCAAGGCAGCGCGACGGATCGTCGACACAGTGCGCGGTTCCGGTCTATCCGGGGCTGATGAGATAAGGTCCGTGGTGCGCGCCGAGTTGAACCGTAGCCTGGCCGGCTACGACCGGGACCTCCACTTGAACGGAACCCCTTCGATCATCGTGCTGGTAGGAGTCAACGGGGCGGGAAAGACCACAACCGTGGCCAAGCTGGCGTCCCGCCTCGACGCGGCCGGCAAACGCCCTCTCATCGGGGCTGCCGATACATTCCGTCCCGCGGCCGATTCGCAGCTCAAGGTCTGGGCAGACCGTTTGGCCGTCCCGATGGTTGGGGGTGCCCCGGGCGCCGATCCGGCGTCGGTGGCCTACGATGCCCTCCGCTCGGCCCGCGCCCGGGGCGCCGGCGTGCTGATCGTCGATACGGCCGGCCGCCTCCACACCAGCCACAACCTCATGGAGGAGCTGGCCAAGATCGTCCGCGTGCTGGGCCGGGACGGTGATCGGGTATCGGAGGTGCTGCTGGTAATGGACGCCACCACCGGCCAGAGCGGGCTGGCCCAGGCGCGCCGGTTCGCCCGGGTCGGAGTCACGGGTGTTGTCCTGACCAAGCTGGACGGTACGGCCAAGGGGGGAGTGGTACTGGCGATCGAGGATGAACTCTCGCTGCCGGTGAAGTTCGTGGGTGTAGGGGAGGGGAGTGGCGACCTCCTGCCGTTCGACGGACCGTCATTCGTGGATGCCCTGCTGGGAGCGTACTGAAAAATGTCCCGTTGGCCCTTGACCGGAGCCAGAATCTCAGGCCTACGCGTGGCGGGCCAACCCATGACCGCCTTTTTCAGCATGCTCCACGGCGCGGCGTGACCACCGACGATCTGGCGGCCGAGGCACGGCGGGCCGCCCTGCGTTCCTATTCACCCTATTCGCGGTTCCGGGTCGGGGCGGTGGTGGTGGATTCCGAGGGTCGGCGCCATACCGGCGCGAACGTGGAGAACGCGGCCTACGGGTCTTCAATCTGCGCCGAGGCGACCGCCATCAGCGGAGCGGTGGCCCGTGGCGTGCGAAGGATCGAGGGTGTGGCCGTAGCCTGTGTCGATGCCGCCGACGTCGATAACGCCTATCCGTGCGGGAACTGCCGGCAACTGATGAACGAGTTCGGTGTGGAGTGGGTGATCGTGGCGGCGGGGGAGGGCAGCGGCGTACGGCGCCACCGCCTGGCC
>JAGWAN010000069.1 GCA_021296345.1 Acidimicrobiia bacterium
CCGCCGGAAACCTTCATCACCGTGATCACGATGCCCAGATCCTAGCCCTGATCAATCATGTCCCCAGCACACCGATCCGCATCAGGCCACTTCAACCTCGTCATTGCTAGACGGACTCCCCCCTCAGCTTGGCGGTGAAGCGACCTGAGGAAGAAAGAAAGCCTCACCAATGGCTACAACCCCAGGCCCGGCGACCCGAAGCGCCATTGCCTTCTCCCCTACATACCCCGACCATGAATGATCGGGGCCAAACGTGAGTGGTCAGGCCGGTGATGATGGCCTGACGCACTAAGAAAAAGGGACCAAACCGACGGGTCGTGTCGATGCCGGAGAGTCCGCTCTCGGTCAGCTAGCCCTGACTATTCATGTTTCCCGCCAAACCGACGCACATCAGACCACTTCAACGCCATGATTTGCGCCTGGCCACTCTTCACCAGGCAGGTGAATGTCCCCCGCCAGGTAAGACTGCAGCTGCCGAAAGTCATGGCCCCAGGAGGGTGCTGAAAAAGACGAGGATGGGTTGGCCCGTGATGTCTCGATCCGGGGTTCGTTGTGGATTACGGGGCCAACCGGATATCTTTCAGTACCCTCCCAGGTCAGGCACCCAAAGCGGCTCGTCCATTCATCGGACAAACCCCCGATCCATAAGTGATCGGGGCTAGGAAAGGGCGTCGGCCAGGGCGCGGGTCGCGGCAGCGATCTTCGGAATCGGGTCGTCAGAAGCCATAGCCCGGCGTACCAGCTGATGCCGTCCACATAAGGCGCCAGCGCCTCCGCCTGCTCGGGCGTGCCTATGCCCACCCCCATCACCAGCGGCACATCGGTGATGGCCCGGATTCGTTTCGCCAGCGTTCTGGGGTGGTCCGACTGCTCGTCCCGTTCGCCGGTCACGCCCAGCTCCGCAACCCCGTAGATGAAGACGGGGGCCCGGGCAGCGATACGTTCCAGGCGCCCGTCCTGGGTGGTGGGCGCAGCGAACAGCACCAGGCCGATCCCGGACCGGTCGCACGCTTCGGCCACCGGCGTCGCCTCCTCCAGGGGGAGATCAGCGACTATCAATCCCGCCGCTCCCGCATCAGCCGCCCGGCGGGCAAACTCGTCGGGTCCCAGGCGGAACACCGGGTTGGCGTAGGACATGGCGAGGGAGGGCTTGCCGGTCGCTTCGACCACCCTGCGGAGAACATCGAACCCACCCTTGAGAGTCATACCATGTTCAATGGCGCGGGCGCTGGCTAACTGGATGGTCGGCCCGTCCATCATGGGATCGCTGTAGGGGATGCCGACTTCGAAGGCATCGGCCCCGGCGTCGGCCATCGCCTCGAAGCACTCCACGGTCCGGTCAGGGCTGGGCAGCCCGGCGGTCATGAAGGGCAGGAAGGCGGTTCGCTCCTCCGCTCGTACCCGCGTGAACAGATCGTCCAGCCCCCGGCGGTTCATCCGATGCCTGCTTTGGCTGCGATCATGTCCATGTCCTTGTCGCCTCGGCCGGACAGGTTGATCAGCACCGTCCGCCCTGCCAACCGGGCGGCATCCTTGGCCACCCAGGCGATCGCATGCGCCGACTCGAGCGCCGGGATGATGCCCTCGGTTCGCGAGAGCAGATCGACTCCCTCCAGAGCCTCCTCGTCGGTGATCGAGACGTATCGTGCCAGACCGGCGTCGGCGAGGTACGCGTGCTCGGGCCCGACTCCCGGGTAGTCGAGGCCGGCCGAGATCGAGTGTGCTTCGAGGACCTGGCCCTCGTCGTCCTGGAGCATATAGGTACGAGCGCCGTGCAGTATTCCCGGCGATCCGGCGCCGATCGAGGCACCGTGGCGGCCGGTGTGGATCCCGTGGCCCGCCGCCTCGACACCGACCAACTCGACATCGTCACGGCCGGCGAAGGGGTAGAACATGCCGATGGCGTTCGAGCCGCCCCCCACGCATGCCACCACGACATCGACGGGTTCTCCCTGTAGCTGGCGAATGCTCTCGTCACCGATGATCCTCTGGAACTCCCTCACCATCCACGGGAAGGGGTGGGGACCGACCGCCGAGCCGATGATGTAGTGGGTGGTCTCCACCGTGCGCACCCAATCCCGCATGGCTTCGTTGACGGCATCCTTCAGGGTGGCCGCGCCGGCCGTGACCGGGACCACCTCCGCCCCGAGCATGCGCATCCGCTGGACGTTGAGGGACTGGCGCTCGATGTCCTTCTCTCCCATGTAGACCACGCATTCCAGGCCGCTGTAGGCAGCAGCGGTGGCAGTCGCCACTCCGTGCTGGCCGGCGCCGGTCTCGGCAATGAGCCGGGCCTTACCGGTGCGGGTGGCCAGCATGGCCTGGCCTATGGCGTTGTTGATCTTGTGGGCGCCGGTATGCGCCAGATCCTCGCGTTTGAGCAGGACCCTCGTTCCGGTCTCGTCCGATAGGTGATCGGCGGGGTGCAGCGGCGTGGGCCGCCCGGTGTACTTTTCGAGAAGGTCGTGGAACCGGGCTACGAATCCGGTATCCGCCCATGCCTCGGCAAAATCGGCAGCCAGCGCTTCCAGGGCGGGCATCAGGGTTTCCGGAGCGAACATCCCGCCGTAGTCGCCGAATCGGCCTCGTTCGTCCGGCCGCTCCAACCTTGGGCCCTGACCCGTCGCGGTGGCAGCCGTCATCGACTCTCCTTCACCTGCTTGGCGTTCCTCACGAAGCTCCGGATCCTGGCCGGATCCTTCACTCCCGGAGCCGACTCTAGGCCGGACGAGGCGTCAACACCCCATGGACGGTGTCGCGACACCGCGTCCGCCACGTTCGAGGGGCTCAGGCCGCCCGCCAGGACGTAGCGGCTGCCCGGTGGGGGGAGCCACTCCGGAGCGACTTGGCGACCGGTCCCGCCCAGGCGCCGGGGGGAATAGCCGTCTAGGAGGGCGGTGTGTCCGGCCGGGATGGTCGCTAGGTCCACCGGGCCCCGTACCCGATGGGGATGGAGCACGAAGGCCCCGGCCGCGGCAGCGGCGCGGGCAGCCTCGGGAGCGTGCTCGCCGTAGGGCTGAACACCGGCGGCGCCCACGCGGGCCAGCAGTTCCACGAGTTCGCCGGGACGGGCGTCGAGGGTGAGGATCACCGCGGGCACCCGCGACAGGGACGCCAGGCGGCCGGCGTCGTCGACCGCCAGGCACCTGGGAGTTCCCGGGACCAGGTTCAGCCCTAGCGCGTCTGCGCCGGCGTCGGCTGCCGCCTCGACGTCACCGACGGTTCGCATCCCGCAGACCTTCACCCAGGTCATACCGCCCCTCTGAGCCCGGAGATGGCTCCGGCCGGATCCGCCGATCTCGACAGGTACTCCCCCACCAGGAGAGCGTCGTATCCGGCGGCTCTGAGCCGGGCGGCGTCCTCCGGACCCTTCACACCGCTCTCGGCTATCCGGACGTCGACGCCGGCCAGCAACGGCGCGATCTGCTCCGAGGTGGCCAGGTCCACGTCGAAGGTCCGCAGGTCCCGGTTGTTGACGCCCACCACCCTGGCGCCCGCGTCGATGGCCCGCTCAGCCTCCTGGCGGCTGTGGACCTCCACCAGGGCGGCAAGCCCCGCTTCTCGGGCAGCACCGAGCAGTCGGGCGAGGAGAGCATCGTCGAGTATTGCCACGATCAGCAGTACCGCGTCGGCCCCCATGACCCTTGCTTCCCAGACGTGCGCTGTGTCGAGCGTGAAGTCTTTCCGGAGAGCGGGCAGCGACGTTGCGGACCGGGCCATCCGGAGGTCATCGGGGCTCCCTATGAAGTGATCCGGCTCGGTCAGGACCGACATCGCTGATGCCCCGCCCGCTTCGAAGGCCGTGGCCTGCTCGGAGGGATCCATCCCGGCGTTGATCACACCCTTCGAAGGTGAGGCTCGCTTGAACTCGGCGATGATCGACAGTCCGGAACCGGAGAGAGCGCCGGCAAAGTCCCGCGGCGGTGGCATGCCGGCCGCCGCTTCACGCAACTGATCCTGGCGCGCCTTCACTTCGGGCAGGCGGAGGCGCACCGACGACAGAACCTTGTCCAGCATGGGGGCGAAGGCTACTCGCCCCCATGGGTGTACCAGGCAGATGGTCGGCACCGGCGCGCCATCACCGAGCGCTACGGTTCAGGTTGGCCGGGACCTCATCCGGGCTGGTCCGTCATCGGTAGATCGCGCACTTCTGCCTCGGTCTGGGCGGCCTCCCAAGCTACGGCGACCCGGCTTCCCGGCAGGGCTTCTCGGCGGATCAGGCCCAGTGCGACCGGGGCTCGAAATACGGGACTCTCCGCCACCGTCGTGAGCTGTCCCACCATCTTCCCCTCGTAAGATACCCGTGCGCCCGCCGGTGGGATTACCGGTTCGAGCATCCGTAGTCCCCGGAGATGGCGATTGACCCGGCCCCGGCTGTCGATGCGAGCCACCAACTCCTGTCCGAGAAAGCAACCCTTGGTGAACGAGACGGCCTCGGCAACCAGGCCGGTCTCCTGCGGGATGGTCTTGGCGTCGACGTCGATGCCCATCCTGGGTTCTCCGGCCTCGACCCGGAAAGCGTCGACGACGCGACGGCCGATCGGGACGGCGCCGAGCTTCTCGAGCGCCCGCGGGTCCAACCCGGCGACCAAGCGGCGCCGCACCGGTCCCTGTCGCAATTCCGCTACTAGCACCCCGTGCTCATCCCGCCAACCACCCGGTGCCCCGGGGACACGATCCGCAGGTCCCCAGACGTCGAGGACCGGACGCTCGTCCCCGTGGAACTCGACATCGACGCGCAAGCGCCATCGTGAGAGGGAGTCGATGACCGCCGCATGGTGGGTAGCATCGGTGATGATGCCCACGCGGTCCTCGTCACGCAGGACCCAGAGCAGGGCGTTGAGCTTCCCGCGGGGTTCCAGGAGGAAGGACCTTGCCGCATCACCGGGGGCGAGCCGCTCGATGTCCTGGCTGAGGATGCCTTGAAGGTAAGAGATCGCATCCGGCCCGACCGCCCATAACAGGCCCAGCATGTCCGTGGCGAATCCCGCACCGGTTCGAGCGCCGGCATATCCGGTCCTGAAGTCGCCGGACTCGCCCGGTTGTATGGTCAAAGCAGTTCGGCCCCCGCCACGGCCGCCAGCGCCGCAGCCGCCTTGTCCTCGGTTTCCTGGAACTCGGCCGCCGGATCGGAGTCCGCCACCAATCCGGCGCCCACCTGGACCCAGGCAGTGCCACCTGCTACCACTACGGTCCGCAGGCAGATGGCGGTATCCACGTTGCCGCTGAAGTCCATGTACCCCGCGGCCCCGGCATAAGGACCGCGGGCCACCGGCTCCATCTCGTCGATGATCTCCATGGCTCGTACCTTGGGCGCTCCCGATACGGTGCCATGAGGGAATACCGCCCGGACCACATCGACCGGACCCAGCCCGTCACGAAGCCGTCCCGATACACCCGACACCATGTGCATGACGTGCGAGTAGCGCTCCACCACCATCAGGTCGTCCACGGTCACCGTACCGTAGTCGCATACCCTGCCCAGGTGATTGCGCGGCAGGTCGATGTGCATGACGTGCTCAGCCCGCTCCTTCGGGTCCGCCAGCAACTCCTTCTCAAGGGCCCGGTCCTCGGACCGGGACGCACCCCGCCTCCGGGTCCCGGCGATGGGACGGGAGAACACGGTGCCGTCCCTCACTCGGGTCATCAGTTCTGGCGACGAACCCACCACGGTGACCTCAGGGTGCCTCAGGTAGAAGAGAAAGGGCGAGGGGTTGATGAGGCGCAGGGCACGGTACAGGCCGAACGGATCCTCCTCGAACGGTGCTTCTATGCGGCGGCTGAGCACCACCTGGTAGGCGTCGCCCTCCCGGATGTAGTCCTTGACATTGAGGACAGCCTGTTCGAACTCCTTCCGGTCCAGCGTCGAGGCGGCGCGCAGGTCGGGCCGGGCCGAGCGGTCGAGCCGGCCCGCCGGACGGTAACAAAGGGCCGTGCCGAGGCGTTCTGCGGACGCGTGAAGCCGGGCCACCGCGTCTTCGTACGCGGCGTCGAGGTCGTCCTCGAGATCGATGAAGACGTTGCGAACCAGGTGCAAGGTCTGCCCGGGGTGATCGAGGGCCGCCAAGCTCCCGACAAACTGCCACATCATCTCGGGGAGACAGCGGTCGTCGGGAGGCCGATCGGGGAGGCGCTCGATATATCGAACCGCGTCATAGGAGAGGTACCCGACCGCGCCGGAGTGCAGGGGGGGTAGGTCGTCCAGCGGGTCGGTGGCATAGCGGGCGAGCAGCCTTTCCATGACCGTGAGGGGATCCCCCTCCGGTACCCGGACGCGGGCATCGTCGATGTGGCTGTTCCCATCCCGGCTGGTGAGCGTGAAGATCGGGTCCCACCCGAGAAATGACCACTGCGCCCAACGCTCCCCTCCCTCGAGGGACTCGAGCAGGAAGCCGGGCGAATCGCCGACCAGCTTGCCGAAGGCACTGACCGGAGTCTCCCTATCCGATAGCAGGGCGATCCTGACCGGGACAACCGACGCATGCTCGGCCAGGCGGCGGAACTCAGCCGGGCTCGGAGTGACTTTCATGCGGTCCACGTTACCGAGAGGGCTGCCAGGACCGGAACCCCGGAGCTTGGCGCCCGCCTATCGGTCAGGGCGTGCTCGTGCTTCCACGTGCGGTGTGTGGAGGCGAGGGTCTCAACCCAGCACGACCACCGGCATGCCGATCGGCGCCCAGTCGTACAGGAACGCCGCCTTGTCGTCACGCTGCCGAATGCAGCCGGCCGATAGGCCCTGGCCGAGTTGGTCGAGCGTCTGGTTCGGCGCTCCGTTCTCGTCCACACCGATCGAATGGAACCCTATCCGCCAACCGTTCAAGCCCCAGGCGAACCGGACCATGTGTTGCATGCTGCCACCCCTGAAGCCGTAGGCCACCGCAGACTTCGAATAGATCGAGTAGTGACCGGGGGGCGGATTCCGGAACATGCCGCTCACGGGGTAGGTGTCCGCCAGGGTCCCGTCGGCATCGACCAACCAGGCCATCATCTTCTCACCACGCCGGTCATAGACGATGTGTTGCTGTCCGGCGAGACCTACATCGGGAGCCGATAGCCCGGCCGACCAGAGTAACTGCGCATCGTCTAAGCGGATGGTCGCTCCCCCGTCCTCAGGCAGTCGCAGCTCTGCGCCATCGAAGCCGGCGGTACCGGAACGCCAGATGGACGTGGTCCCGAACTGAAGCGAGCGGTACATTACGAGATCGCCGTCATGCTGCATGACGAGACGGTTGCCTGCGTCGCCGCTCGTTCCCGACGACCAGACTGCCTGGATACCGCGATACAGAACCAGGTTGCCGTCCGGCAGGAACGTCATCCGGTGGGAGCGGTCAGGGGACCAAAGGGATTGACCGCGGAGGAGAACGTCACCTGCTGCGAGCGAGCCGGGGAGGAATGCGGAAGCCCGCCCACCCTGGCCACCCGTCTGGGCGAACACACCGGAAGCGGGTACGAGGAGGGTCGCCAGGACCGCTATGGCGCCGATTCGGATCCGCATCGAACCGAACTATAGGTGGACAATCACCTCATTTCTATAGTTAGTTTGTAGTTGTAGTTTCTGGTTTCTGCCAACTACCAATTAAGAGCGTGCGCGGATAGCTCGGGAAATCCACCAGTTGGGGTGTTGTCTCGGGTTTGATACCGAGCGGTAATACACACCCCCAAC
>JAGWAN010000034.1 GCA_021296345.1 Acidimicrobiia bacterium
CTTCCCATGATCAATATGACCCATAGTCCCAACATTCACATGCGGCTTCACCCGCACAAAACGCTCCTTACCCATAACGATTCTCTCCTCGTGTAGCAGGCTGCTGGCACATACGTTCGGCGGGCCGCCATCCCACGCAGGGGACACCGGCCGCTCGTAGCGGCGGGCAGACTTGAACTGCCGACCTCTCGATTATGAGTCGAGCGCTCTTACCGACTGAGCTACGCCGCCAGGCATCGGGACAGGGACGAACCGCGGTTCGCCGGCCTGCCGAGCCCCCTTCCGGATTCGAACCGGAGACCTCCTCCTTACCATGGAGGCGCTCTGGCCTACTGAGCTAAGGGGGCCTGGTTGGACGGACGCTTCACGTCCACGCTAGTGCCGGGAGAAGGATTCGAACCTCCGAAGGCATCGCCGGCAGATTTACAGTCTGCTCCCTTTGGCCGCTCGGGCATCCCGGCGCCCGGGTGGTGGGCACCACCTGGTCAGCGGGAGAATGCTAGTCACTTCGAACCCCGGCAGAAACAGGGTACCGCCTGGGCGGGCCCCGCAAAACCAGCTGGTTCAGATGCGGTAGTACATGTTCTCCAGCCGGCTGATCCTCTCTTCGATGGGCGGATGGGTCGAGAACAGCCGACCAGCCCCGACAGGGCGCCTCCGGCCGAACGCCTTGAGCGGGTCGGCGATGAACAGCTGGCTCACCGCCGGGTTGACGTCCATCGGTATCCGTCCCGAGGCGGTTCCGATCTTCTGCAGGGCTCGGGCCAGGCTGAGCGGCTGCCCGGTCATCTCGGCGCCCGAGGCATCGGCCTGGTACTCGCGAGCCCGCGAGATCGCCATGCGGATGACCATGCCCGCCAGAGGGGCCAGTATCAACGCAGCCAACCCCACCACCATCCCAACCATCCCGGCCGAGTTGTTGCGGTTCCGGCTGCCGCCGAACCAGAAGGCCAACCGGGCAAAGATGGAGAGGGCAGCAGCCAGCATGGCGGCGATGGACGAGATCAGGATGTCACGGTTACGGACATGCGAAAGCTCGTGGGCGATGACACCTTCGAGCTCGTCGTCCCGCATGATCTTGAGTATGCCCGTAGTGACGGCCACGGCGGCGTTCTTGGGATTGCGACCGGTGGCGAAGGCGTTGGGCTGGTCTGACTCGATCAGGTGGATGGAGGGCTCGGGCATGTTCGCCACAGCGGCCAGGCGGCGCACCATGCCGTAGACCTTGGGCAGCTCCTGTTCGGTAGCCGGTCGGGCCCGGCTCATGGCGAGGGCCAGCTTGGCGGAGAAGAAGTAGGCGCCCACGTTCAGGACCAAAGCGAACACCAGCCCTATATACAGGCCCTGCGAGCCCCCGAACAGCAGCCAACCGAGCATCCAGACCAGGGCGCTCATCAGGCTCAACAGTGCGACCGTCTTCAGGTTGTTCATGATGAATCGAAATGATAATGGAGCGCTGAGCCTTACCGGGTGGCGACAAGCACCCGGAAGTCGCCGAAGCCCCGCGGGTGGAGCAGGGTTTCGATCTCCTTCACTCTCGACCGGAGACGGAGCCGCTCCATCGGGTCCCCACCCCGCGCCTCCGCCAGTTCCCGTTGGCGGAGCTCCGCCATCCTGCCGTCCAACCCCAGCTCGGACAAGAACTCGTCCTGGCGACACAACCTGGCCTGCGTTCCACGGTCGGAGGCGACCCTGGCCAGGGCTGAGAAGTCGACGTCCGCGGTTATGTCCATCGAACCCGGTTCGTCGAGCGGGTGCCGGGAGAGGTGATGAGCTCGGTAGGTTCGCAGCGTTCCACCCCTACGGCGGCGGGGCAGGAGTCCCTCCGAGGTGTCCCCGTAGTCGATGACCACGACCGCACCGGCCTCGAGCAGATCGATCATCCGCCTCATCCAGTTACCGGCGGCCAGCTGGCATTCCACCACCCCGCCCGCGGGAACATCTGCGGCGTGCGCCTCCAGCCAGGACAGCACCTCCGAACGGGCCGGCGCCTCGACCAGCACCAGATCGGCGCCGTCGGACCAGACCCGGCGCTCCGTCCAGCCCCCGTCCTCCGTCCGCACCGCAATGGCCACCGGCAGGTTGTCCACGACTTCGTTGGCGATGACCACTCCCCGGAAGCCATCCAATTCCCTACGGTCCGGTACCACCTCGACGGCCGGGAGAGCCTGCCGGAGGGCCTCTCGGGCGGCGGGAGAGACCTCCAGCGCCAGGGTTCGGGGCGCCCAGTCCAGCACCCCCAGCAGCGGCGAGAGCAGCGTGCCCGACCCGGCGCCCACCTCCAGGAGGGTGAACCCGGCCGCGCGGCCCAGCCGCCGGAACTCCTTGTCCACGAAGCGGGCGAGCGTAGCGCCGAATTCGCCGCTCGTCTCGGGGCTGGTCAGGAAGTCCCCCCCGGCCTGGGAACGCAGCGGGCCCGAGCTGAAGTACCCGCCGTCGGGGTCGTAGAGCGCCATGTCCATGAAGCGGTCGAACGGGATCGGCCCCTCACGGCCGATCAGTTGGCGGATCCGCTCCTTGAGCCCAGTGGCCAGTGGCCGGTTACCAGTGGCCGGTTGCCTGTCGTTCGTCATCCGGGTACCTCTGACCACTGACCACAGGCCACTCCTATAGCTTCGGAAGCAGGCTGTCGAAGAGCGCCCGGAGGTTTCCTGCCGCCCGGCCGGCGGTCTCGATGACCTCCTCACCGGTGATCTTGCGGCCGGCCAGCCCCGCAGCCCGGTTGGTACACAGCGATATCCCCAGCACTTCCGCACCCATGTGGCGAGCAGCTATGGCTTCCGGCACGGTGGACATCCCGATCAAGTCAGCGCCCAGCGTGATGGCCATCCTGATCTCGGCCGGGGTCTCGAACATCGGCCCGCGCCACCACATGTAGACGCCTTCATGCAGAGGGATCCCCACCGACGCGGCGGCGTCGGTGGCCTTGCGGCGAAGCACCGGGGAGTACACGTCTGTCATGTCGGGGAACCGGGTTCCGAGGCGCTCATCGTTGTCTCCCCGCAAGGGGCCGAGACCGGACAGGTTGATATGGTCGGTCAGGAGTACGAGGTCGCCGGGATCGATGCCGGGCGTGCACCCACCCGAGGCGTTGGTGAGCACCACCTTGCGAGCGCCGGACATGATGGCTGCTCGCACCGGAAAGACGATCTCGGCCGGGCTGTAACCCTCGAAGTGATGTACCCGGCCCGAATAGAGCAACACCCGGTTGCCGCCCATCTCCAGAGAGTAGGCCGTGCCGGCGTGGCCGGGCGCGGAGGGTCGAGGGAAGCCCGGTATCTCCGAGTAAGGGACCGGCACCGCTCCGTCGAGGGTGTCCGGGTAACCACCGAGACCGGAACCCAGTACGGCCACGACATCGTGGCCTTCGCGTCCGGTGAGCCGGTTGATTGCCTCCGCCGCCTCGGTAAGACGCTGGTACAGATCTCCCATCACCACCTCGTATCCGCGACCGGACGGCCGGTCAGCCGTCGATGAGGGCATCCAAGCCGATGTCGATCATCGCCTCCACCGCGTCGTAGACGACCTGGCGGTGGGGGTCGTAGTCACCCTTCTCGTCGTGTAAGGGATTGCCGTCCGCCACCAGCACGGCCCCGGTGGCCAGCGAGTTGAGCGAGCCGCTGATGAACAGGGCGGCACACTCCATCTCGACCGCGATGGCACCCGCCCGGTGCCAGAACTCCAGGTCGGACCCGAGCACCTCGCCCGGATAGAACAGCGAGTGGGTGTGCACCACGCCCTCGTGGGAACGGTGGTCGGTGGAGGCCACCGCCCGGCGGATAGCGGTAACCACGTCCACCGAAGCAAGCGCCGGGAAGGGCGTGGGGACCATGGCGTCGGTGACGCCGTCGGCGCGTATGGCGCCGGTGACGATCACCAGATCGCCGTCCTGGACCTCGGCGGCAAGACCGCCGCAGGTTCCGGTCCGGATGATCCGGCGGACGCCCGCGCGGCTCAGCTCCTCGAACGCGATGACCGCGCCCGGCGCTCCCACCCCGTGCGAAGTCACGGCCACCTCTACGCCCCGATGTGTCCCGCCGTATGTCACGTACTCCCGGAAGCTGCCCAACTGCCGGCGACCCTTGAGGCGCCGGGAGGCCAGCTCCGCCCGGGCGGGATCGCCCATCACTAGCACCCGCTCGGGCACTTCATCCGGATCCACCCGAAGGACCGGGGTTCGATCAGCCATCCAACACCTCCTCGACCGGCAGCCTATTCAGACCACCCGTTCGTTGCCGCCGTCCACCGGGATCTGCGCGCCCGTGGTCGCCGCGAACGCGTCCCCGCACAGTTCGGCCACCACCCTGGCCACCGCGGCCGAGGTCACCTCGGCGGACAGGAGGTTCCGGGTCCGGTACTCCGCCTCGCTGAGCCCGTAGGCGGCGGCTCGCGCGGCGATCAGTCCCTCGTCCCAGAGCCCCGTGTCGAACACCCCGTCGGGGTGGACCAGGTTCACCCGGATGTTGTCATCAGCCCACTCGAGCGCCGCTACCCGGGCCAGCTGGGTGACGGCTGCCTTGGATGCGGAGTAGGCGGCGGCGCCCCGTCCCGGAGCGGCCACGTTCTTGGATGCGATCACCACCACCCGGCCCCCCACCGGAGAGCAGGCCAGGAAGGGATGGACCGCAGCGAAAAGGGTGGCGACGGCGTCCGCGTTGACGGACATCGTCGCCCGCCACCGACCTTCGTCCAGCTCGCCGACCGGCTGAGCCTCGCCGAACACTCCCGCCGCCGACACCACGATATCGATACCTCCGAACCGCTCCACCCCTGCCTCGAGCGCCGCCTGCTGGGCGGGGCCGTCAGTGACATCCACCGCTATCCCCAGCCAGGCCGGACCATCGAAGGTGCCCACGACCGCCCCGTCGCGGTCCAGACCGACCACTGCGCACCCCCTCGACAGCAGGGCCGAAGCGCAGGCCCGGCCGATGCCTGAAGCCGCTCCGGTCACCACCGCCACCATGCCGGCGAATTCCGGAGGCCGGCCGGATCGACGCAGCTTGGCCTGCTCCAGATCCCAGTACTCGCAGTCGAACAGATGGCCCGCTTCCAGCGCCACGTACCCGCCCAGATGGTCCTCGCATCGTTCCAGGACAGCCATCGTGTGCTGGTAGATGTCGGCGGCGACCCGGGAAGCCTTGGCGGTCTCGCCCACGGTCAGCAGGCCCAACTCCCTATCCACCACCACCCTGGGGGCCGGGTCGAGCATGGTCAGCTCAGTCCGGGCGCGGTGCCGGTTCTCCTCGAAGTAGCTCCGATAAGCGTCCACGTAGGCATCCACATCGGCGCCCACCATGGGAAACCGCTTGGTGCGGATGACGTGGTCGGGAGTGAGCGGGCCCCGGGTCGCCAAGCTCTCCAGGTCGGACCGGCCGACGAAGCGGGCCGCGGCGGCATCCGTATGGCGGGCCATGATCATCGGCTTTCCCGCCGTGGCCGAGATGTGGTTGCGGAGCTGCGCCAGTGCCACGGGCACCGCCGGGGGGAGAGCCGCCTGATCCCGGGCAGGCGCCACCGGAGCGCGGGCGTCAAGCCACTCCTCGGCCCTGGAGATCAGCTCGACATGGCGGCCGTATGCCGCCTCCGTGGTATTCCCGAAGGTGAACAGGCCATGGTTGAGCAGCACCATTCCGATGGCGCCGTCATGGTGCTGCTCGTGCCAGATCTCCACCACCAGCCGGGCCAGGTCGAAGCCGGGCATGATGTAGGGCACCACCAGCACGTCCCCTCCGAATACCTCCCTGATGCGCCCCTCCCCGTCACCCAGATTGGTGAGGGTGACGATCACGTCCGCATGGCTGTGCTGGACGGCCGTGTGGGGCAGGAAGGCGTGCAGCAGGGTCTCCACCGAAGGTTGCGGGGCGGCAGGATCGAGGCGGGCGGCGGACAACTCCCGCATCATGTCCGGGTCGGAGAGCCGGTCGAGCGCCAGCAGGTCCTGGAGCCGGTCGATGGGAAGGGGTGTGAACCCCGGCGCCTCGATGGTGGCCAGGTCCCACCCCGAGCCTTTCACGTAGAGGGCGTCGATGGCGCGCCCGGTTATGTCGCGAAACGGCGCCTTGACGGATGTGTTGCCACCACCATGCAGCACGAGGAAGGGGTCGCTCCCCAGCAGGCGGGATCCGTAGACGCACTCGCCCAACGGCCCCTCGAATGCCGCCGCCTTGGCGTAGTCCCACCTGTCTTCCATCAGAATCTCCCAGGCCCTGCGGAGGCAAGATTAGAGGCTAGGACCGGTTGCCGGTCGAAGTCAGGCGATGCGGGTCATCCGGCTGACCACCACGTACTCCGTATGGTCCGCGATGGAAGCCAGGCCATCGGCGATGTGGGGTTCGTCGAGGTGAGCGTCGAGGTCGGCTTCGCTACACCAGAGGGCTACGAAGCAGAAGAGGCCGGGGTCGCTGTCGACCACGTGTAGCCGGTAGTCAAGACAACCCTCCTCCTCGCGGGTGGGCGCGACCATCGCGATGAGCGCGTCCCGTACGGTTTCCTCCGATCCGGGAACGGCCCGCACCCGTGCCACGGCTGTGAGAGTGCCCTCCATGGGTTTCAACTGTACCGCCCTGCCAGCCGGCGGATAGAGGTCGGACAAGCCGTCAATACCAGGTGTCGCCGCCGTCCACGTTGATGGCCTGTCCCCGGATTATGTGCGCCGCGTCCGACAGCAGGAAAGCGATGACCCGGCCCACCTCTAACGGGGCGATACGCCTGCCCAGCTGCGCCGGGCCCATCGATCCCAGCAGCTCATCGGCGGGGATGTCGAGCCGGGGCGAGAGCCACTCGGCCACCCCCGCCAGCATGGGGGTGTCGACTCCACCCGGGCAGACCGCGTTGACGTTGATGCCATGCTCGGCCCACTCCATGGACAGGGACCGGGTGAGGCCCAGCACCGCCGACTTGGAGGCGTTGTAGGCGGCCATGTTGCGGTAACCCACCTTCCCGCAGTTGGACGCCACGTTGACGATGCTGCCCCCGCCCGAGGCCTTGAGCCGCTTCCCGACGGCCTGGGCGACCAGGAACGACCCCGTGACGTTGATCTCGAGCTGGTGGTTCCAATCAGGACCGGTCGCCTCCCAGGCCTCGTCGAGCGTGACTACCCCGGCGTTGTTGACCGCGCCGTCGATGCGACCGAAGTGCCGCACCGCTCCCTCCACCGCCCGCTCGACCTCGCCCGCATCGGACACGTCGGCCCGGAAGGCCGCGGACGATTTCCCGTTCAACCCGATCCGGCGGGCCGTTGCTTCGGCGCCCTCCAGGTCGATGTCCACCAGCGCCGCCCTCCCGCCTGCTTCGAGGATGGCTCGGGCGATCCCCTCCCCGATCCCGCCTGCCGCCCCGGTCACCAGGTAGACGCGCCCCTCGAGGTTGGTCGCGCTCATGGGATCGACCTCACCAGGTCGGATTGCTCATCACGCCGCCGTCCACCAGCAACTCCGCTCCGGTGATCCACCGGGCGAGGTCGGAGCAGAGGAACACACAGGCGTCCCCGATGTCCTCGGGAGTGCCGAGCCGCCCCAGCGGGCAGGCCTCCTTCCAGCGCCCCACCCCATCGGGCCAGGCCTCCGCGATACCGGGGCGGGAGATCAGGCCGGGAGAGACCACGTTGACCCGAACCCCTGCGCTGCCGTAGGTCTGAGCCGCGGCCCGGGCATGCATGATCACCCCGGCCTTGGAAACGGAGTAGTGCCCGTGCCCGGGCGCCGGGTAGCTCCCTTCCACGGAGGCGATATGAACGATCGCGCCTCCCGATTCCTGAGATGCCATGGCGCCTGCCGCGGCCTGGGTCAGCCGATGGGTGGCGGTGAGGTTGGTAGCGATCATCTCCGACCATTCGGGATCGGTCAGCTCGGCAAAGCCGGCAACGGTCTGGATGCCGGCGTTGTTGACCAGACCGTCCAGCCGACCGTACCGCTCCAGGGCGGCGTCTACGACACGCCGGGGCCCGCCGGAGGTGGTCAGGTCGGCGGTCACCACCAACCCGGGCCGTCCCGAGCGGCCGCCGACGGGCTCGACCGGCGATGACCGCGTGTGGGAGACCACCGTGGCGCCGGCCGCGGCCATCCTCGCCGCTATACCGGCCCCGATATTGCCCCCGGCGCCGGTCACCACCACCACCCGGCCGGCCAGGCCGATCAACTCGGCCGGCGCCCGCAGGCCATCGGATACCTGCATGCCGGAGCTATTCCCTGACATAGCGGGCGATGAGGGCGGCGGCGTCCGGGTACAGGTCGACCAACTCGGCGAAACTACCCAACTCGAATCCCTCCTCACGGTAGGGCGGCGCCATGGTAGTTCCCACCAGCGACCAGTCCCCGGTCGTCGCGGCGCCCATCCACACTCCACCGGGAACCGCTACGAACGGGCGCTCCCCCGCCGCCAGGTCATCCCCGAGCAGCAGCCGTCTCGCCCCACCGTCCGGTTCGAGCAACAGCATTTCCACCGGATGGCCTGCGTAGTGGTGCCAGAGTTCCGGCCCGTCCAGGCGATGTAGTGCCGAGAAGTCGCCCGGCTGCATCAGGTAGTAGATGGCGGTGCCGCTCTCGTCCCGCCAGGTCTGGGCCCACATTCCCCCCTCGGAGGGCAACGGCGCCAGACCCAGCAATCGGGCTACTTCGGCGCCGGTCACTCTGCCAGCCGCCGGGCGCGCTCCGTCACCTCCACCCTCACCTCGTCAATGTCCATGGTGAGCACCCGGCCCTCGCTAACCACCTGCTCTCCACCCACCCAGACAGAGCGGACTGCCCGCGGCGACCCCGACCACACCAGGCGTGACACCGGATCGTCCTCGTCCGGCACGACCGGGTGCAGAGGCGACTCCGACGGCGACAGCTGGACCATGTCGGCCCGGCAACCCGGCTCGATCCGGCCCAGGTCGGAGCGCCCGATGGCGTCGGCAGCTCCGGCCGTGGTCATGTGGAGCGCCTCGTAGGGTGGCATGAAGGCTGCATCCCTGCGGTGGATCCGGGCCAGCCGGATCGCGGTGCGCATCTCCTCGAACAGGTCGAGCCGGTGGTGCGAGGCCGGGCCGTCGGTGGCGATCCCCACCTTGATCCCGGCCTGGATCATCTCGTCGACCCGCGCCAGGCCCGAGCCGTGCTTGGAGTTGGAACAAGGGCAATGCGCCGCCCCGACCCCGTGGCGGCCCAAGATCTCCATGTCATCGTCCGACAGCCACACGCAGTGGGCGGCCAGCAGCCTGGCCTCCAGCATGCCGAGCGACTCCAGGTAGGCAGGCGCCGACAGGCCGCCCGACAGCTCCCGCACCGTCGCGTCCTCCCACTCCTGCTCGGCCACGTGGATGTGAACCAGCATGCCCTGTTCGCGGGCGATCCGAACCACCATCTCCAGACACTCCCTCGACACCGACCAGGCGGAGTGAGGACCCAGACCCACCTCGATCAGCTCGTTGGATGCCCACCGGTCCCGGGTGGCGACCATCTCCTCCAACTGTTCCTGCCAGGTGCCCATCAGGTCCAGCTGGGCGTCCTCGATCACCGGAGCGGCCACCACGCACCGGAGCCCCGCCTCGGCAGCCCCCCGAGCGACCGCGTCCCCGAAGAAATACATCTCTGACGAGGTGGTGACGCCGTTGGAGAGCAGCTCGGCGGCGCCCATCATCATGCCTACCCTCACGTCGTCCGGGGTCAGGCGCCCCTCCCGGGGCCACATGACCTCGTGGAGCCACCGATCCACCGGCAGCCCTTCCCCGGCGCCACGCAGCAGGATCATCGGGGTATGGGCGTGGAGGTTGACGAATCCGGGCATCAGGATGCCGTCTATCCGATGTACCCGTGCCCCGGCGCGATCGGGCGCCTCCGCAGCGGCGCCGGCCCAGACCACCCGTCCGGCCTCCACATCCACCACCCCACGCGGGATGGGGGTCTCGCCCTCGGACATGGTTATCAGCAGGTCGGCTTGGTACCGGTCCATCTACTCGCCCCCGGTCGGGTGGTAAGCGCTCCTGTAGCATAAATGTCATGCAGCAACTGGGTAGCCGTCCCCTCGACTGGATCGACGGCGGGGTCTCGATGGTCGATCAGACCAGACTCCCCGACCAGTACGAGGTGATGCGGATCGAATCGGTCCCCGACATGGTGGCCGCCATCCGCCGCCTGTCGGTGCGGGGCGCGCCCGCCATCGGCGTGGCAGGGGCCCTCGGGGTGGCGCTGGCGATCAAGGCCCACGGGACCTCCGGACCCGACTTCGACCGGGCGATCCACTCCATACGGGAAGCCCGACCCACCGCGGTGAACCTGGCCCGGATGGTGGACAGGGTGGCCCCCCTCGCCACACTGGGTCTGGACCGTGTGCTGGCCGAGGCGCTCGCCATCCGGGACGAGGAGATCGCCGCGTCCGTATCTATGGGCGAGTACGGAGCCGATCTGGTGACCGGGCTGGTGAGCGAACGGGTAGCCCGGGCGATGACGATCTGCAACACCGGAGGGTTGGCCACCATCGAGCGTGGCACCGCCCTGGCGGTCATCCAGACCTTGCACGAGCGGGGCACGCTGGCGGAGGCGCTTGCGCTCGAGACCCGACCCCTCCTCCAGGGTGCCCGCCTCACCGCCTGGGAGTTGGCCCGCATGGGTGCTCCACACCGGCTCCTGGTCGATTCGGCTGCCAACTTCATGCTGGCCCGGCGCCAAGCCGACGTGGTGCTCACCGGCGCCGACCGGATCGCCGCCAACGGGGACACGGCCAACAAGATCGGAACCTTCTCCCTTGCCCTCGGCGCCCGGTACGCAGGGGTCCCCTTCATCGTGGTCGCCCCCGAGTCCACCGTGGACATGGACACTCCCGGGGGTGAGGACATCCCTATCGAGGACCGGGACGCAGGAGAGGTGGTGTCCGTCCGCGATCGCCCCACCGCTCCCGCGAATACCGACGCCGCCAACCCTGCCTTCGACATCACGCCGGCCGACCTGATCACCGCGATCGTCACCGATCGGCGGGTGGTCAGGCACGATACAGGTGATAGCCTCCGTTCAGTGCCGCTCGGGGAGCTTCGCCGACCGGCAACCGAGTAGTGACCAGCTAACCGACACACCTGCGGAACGACCGCTTTAAAGGAGGAGAAGCCCATGACCAGACCCCTGAAGATCCTGGTGCTCGTACTGGCGCTCGCCGTGGTGGGCGTCGCATGCGGAGATTCCGGTGACGACGCGACGACGACAACCGCCGCCCCGGCCACCACAGCCGCGACCGCCACCACAGCCGCGCCGACAACCACGATGGCGCCAGAGGATCCGATCAGCCTGATCTACGTGACCCCCAACCCGATGGGCGTCAACAGCTTCCTGATCCTGGGCGAGGTCGGTACCAAGCGCGCGGCGGAGCGCCACGGCGGTACCTGGAAGACCTTCGAATCGGTGGACGACACCACCCGACGGGCCAACATAGAAGCAGCCATTGACGAAGCCCCGGACGTGGTCGTGCTCACCACGTTCACGCTGACGGAGATGGCGGACGAGTACTCCAAGGCCAACCCGGACCAGCAGTTCATCCTCATCGACTCCTGCCCGGATGAGCCGGCCCCCAACCTCCATTGCGGCGTGTTCCGCGAGCACGAGGGCGCCTACCTGTTAGGCGTGATGGCCGGCCACCTGTCAGAGGCGAAGCAGATCGGCTCCGTAGTGGCCCTCGACATCCCCTTCTTCAAGCGCTGGTGGGAGAGCTTCTGGGTCGGCGCCCAGTCGGTGGATCCATCGATCGAGAACTCGGCGGTCTTCATCGCCGGCGACAACCCGTTCTCCGACCCGGCCCGTGCCAAGGAGTTGGCCCTCTCGCTTGCAGCGCAGGGACCCGACCACATCTTTGCCGTGGGCGCCGGTTCCAACGGCGGTGTGTTCGAGGCAGCGGCAGAAGCCGGCTTCGTGTCCTACGGCGTGGATATCAACCAGTGTCCGGAAGCCCCCGGGCACATAGTCGACAACAACATGAAACTCGTGGACGCGGTGGTCGATCAGCTCATCGAGCAGGTGCTTGCCGGCACCGCGGGTCCGATGGTCGACTTCGGTCTGGCCGAGGGTGGCACCGGCGTGATGGCCCTCCACCCCGACCTTGCCACCAGCGAGTGCCTGATCGCCGACTATCCGGAGATCGTCGCCGAAGTGGAGAGGGTCGCAGCGGGGATCATCGACGGCTCGATCGTGGTAAACGATCCGCTGTTCGGCTGATCGAGGAAGGGTGCTGACCACCGACTGAAATGAGCCTGGCCCTCGAGTTTCGAGGCATCACCAAGCGATTCCCCGGTGTCCTGGCGAACGACGCCATCGACATGAAGGTGGAGGCCGGCCACATCCACGCCGTAGTGGGCGAGAACGGCGCCGGCAAGACCACGCTGATGTCGATCCTGTTCGGGCTGTACCCGGCAGATGCCGGGGAGATCCTGGTGAGTGGCGAACGGGTCAGGTTCACCTCGGCGCTCGAGGCCATCCGGGCCGGGCTCGGAATGGTCCACCAGGCGTTCCGGCTGTTCCCCACGCTGAGCGTGGCCGACAACGTGGTGTTCCGGGACGAGCCGACCCGGCGGGGCATGATCGACCGGGCTGCCGGCGCAGAGGGGGTGGGCGCCCTGGCCGAGCGGTACGGCCTGGCGGTCGACCCTCGAGCCGTGGTCGAGACGCTGCCGGTCGGCGTACTACAGCGGGTGGAGATCCTCAAGGCTCTCTACCGGGATGCCAGGATCCTCATCCTCGACGAGCCCACCGCCGTGCTCACACCTCAGGAACGGGACAAGCTCTTTGAGGTCATCCGGCGCCTGCGCGATGCGGGACGCACCATCCTGTTCATCACCCACAAGCTCGGCGAGGTGATGGCCGTCTCGGACCGGGTGACCGTGCTCAGGGACGGTCGGTCGGTGGCGGATCTCGTCACCGCCGAGACCAACCCCACCGAGATCGCCCGGTACATGACCGGACGGCAGGTCGATCTGGATCGCCGGGCGCCGGCCCATGAGGCGGGTGGTGCGGTGCTGACCGTGACCGATCTCACCGTGACGGGCCAGCACGGGAGGGCGGCGGTCAAGAACGTATCGCTGGAGGTGCGGGCAGGCGAGATCGTAGGCGTGGCCGGAATCGCCGGTAATGGCCAGAGCGAGCTCATCGAGGCCGTGACCGGTCTCCGGGACGTACCGGATGGTTCGATCCACCTGCACGGGAATGACATCAGCACCTCCGAAGTCCTGACCCGCCGTCTAGCCGGGATGGCGTATATCCCGGAGGACCGCCACGGGGTGGGCACCAGCCACCTGGCGACGGTGTCGAACAACCTGCTGCTTGGCCACCAGCGGAGGGACGGGTTCCAGAGCAAGGGATGGTTCGACCGCAAGGCGGTCCGGCATCACGCCAGGCGCCTGATCGAGACCTACGGCATCAGGTCCGGGCCCATCAACTCCCCGGTATCGACGCTCTCGGGAGGGAACCTCCAGAAGGTTGTCGTAGCCCGCGAGATGTCCCATGGCGCGCCGCTGCTCATCGCGGAGCAGCCCACCCGCGGCGTCGACATAGCGGCCATCGAGTTCATCCATGATCGCCTGATCACCTTCCGTGACGATGGCGGGGCCGTACTGCTCGTTTCGGCCGAGCTGTCCGAGATCCGGGCCCTGAGCACCCGCATCCTGGTGATGTTCGACGGGCGGATCGTGGCCGAGCTGGATCCTGCGGAGGTCGATGAGGCCGCCATCGGCTACTACATGACCGGCGCCCACGAGGAGGCGCTCAGTGGCTGAGCAGCCGCTGGACGCGCCGGCCGGCGTCGGCTCGAAGATCGGGAACGTGGCGGGGCACCCCGCCCTATTCTCTCTCATCTTCGCCTTCGCCCTGGGCTGGGCGATCGTGTGGCTCACCGGCGGGGATCCCTGGTTCGCCTACCGGGAAATGTTCGACGGCGCCGTCACCGGCTCCGGCCTGCGCAACACCCTGAGCAGGGCCATACCGATCGTCGGGATGGCGCTGGCCGTGTCGGTGGCGTTCCGCTCGGGCGTCATCAACCTGGGCGGCGAGGGCCAGATGGTGGTGGGCGGCCTGGCCGGGACGGTCGTAGCCATCTACATGCCGGGACCAGGCCAGCTGGTCATACCGGTGGCCATGGTCGTGGGTGGCCTGGCCGGTGCCCTCTGGGCCCTGCTTCCCGCCCTGGGACAGACCCGGTTGCGACTTCCCATCCTGATCACCAGCCTGCTGCTCAACTACGTGGCGAGGGCCATAACCGGCTACCTGGTGCGGTTCCGGCTGCTGGACGACAGCGTGACCCTCACCTCCACCGAGCAAGTCCCCGCCACCGCCCGCATGCCCAAGATCCCCGTGTTCGGCGGGGTGAGCTACTCCCTGTTGCTGGTGGTGGTCCTGGTCATCGTCATCTGGGTGGTGTATGGACGCAGCGTGTCGGGCTACGAGACGCGGATGGCCGGCCTGAACGGGCGCTTCGCCCGCTACGGCGGGATCCAGGTGGAGCGCCAGACGGTTTACGTGATGGCGGTGGCCGGCGCTATAGGTGGCGTGATCGGTACCCACATGATCCTGGGCGATGCCTACCGCTACATCGACGGGGAGTTGGTACTTAGCGGGCTGGCCTGGACCGGACTCCTGGTGGCGCTTTTGGCCAACAACCATCCCCTTCTGATCCTGGCGGCCGGCCTGTTGTTCTCGGGCCTCCAGATCGGTGGCCTGGCCATGCAACGTAACGCCGACGTCTCGTGGCGCCTGGCCCAGGTACTCCAGGCTCTGGTGATCGTGGCCGTGGCCAGCCGGCTCACCTTCACCTGGTTCAAGCGACGTACCGACCGGGGGGTGACCCCCGGCGAGGTCGAACCGGCCGGAGTCGGAGAGGTATAGCGATGTTCGACCAGCTCTTCGACGCCGCCCTGTTCGACTCGGTGGTCCGAGCCATGATCCCCATCCTGCTGGCCGCGCTCGGAGGGATGATCTGCGAGCGGGCCGGCGTGTTCCAGATCGCCATGGAGGGGATGATGCTGTCCGGCGCCTTCGCGGCGGTGGCCGGCTCCTACGTGGCCGTCTACAGCGGCCTGGGAGTGGTGTTCGCGGTAGGCGCCGGGGTGCTGGTCTCGCTGATGCTGGCCTTCGGTGCGGTGAGCAGGCGCGGCGACCCCATCGTGCTCGGCATAGCCCTGAACCTGATGGCCATCGGGCTGACCGGCTTCCTCCTTCCACAGATCTTCGGAGTGCGGGGAGTGTTCCAGCACGAACGCATCGACGGATTGGACCGGCTGGCCATCCCCGTACTGTCCGACATCCCCTGGATCGGATCGGTCCTGTTCAACCAGACCATCCTGGCCTACGTTGCCTTCCTGCTGGTGCCCATCCTCTGGCTGGTCTTGTTCCGCACCCCCATCGGGCTCCGGCTGCGCGGAGTCGGGGAGCGTCCCCTGGCGGCCGAGTCCCTCGGGGTAAGTCCTATCGCCTACAAGTACGGGGCGGTCATCGCCTCCGGCGTGCTGTCCGGCCTGGCAGGCGCCCAGCTGGCTCTCGGGAATGTGGTGCAGTTCGCCGAGAACATGTCCAGCGGACGGGGCTGGGTGGCGGTGGTGGCGGTCATGCTGGGCCGGGCCCATCCGTTTGCCGTGTTCGGCGCCAGCCTGCTGTTCGCCTTCGCCGAGGGGCTCGGATTCCGGCTCCAGGGCAACGGGCTCCCGGTCCAGATCACCGATGCCCTGCCCTTCTTGGTGACGCTGATCGCCCTGATCGCCGCCCGAAAGCGCTTCGCCCGGCTCCTGGACCTCACCACCGGCGGCTAGCCCCGACTCCTCAACCGGATCATGCTGTTCGGGCGGGGTTGTCGCCTTTGACCAGCTCGATGAGGAGGGCGGCGCGTGGGTCGAGGTCTTCATCCGACCTCCAGACCGCCTCGATCGGCCGCAACGCCACCAGCGGTCCTTCCAACAGGTCTGAATCCTCTCCCGCAGTCGCCACATGCCGGGGAAGCACGGTCCGGGCGTAACCGAGCACCGCCATCTGGCGGAGCACGGTGGGGTGGGACGACTCGAGAGCCACCTCGGGCTGGATACCCAGTTGGGCCAGGCCCTGGTCGATGAGCAGCCGGGTGCGAGAGTCGGACGGGTAGAGCGCCCAGCCCGCAGGTGCGGCGACCTCCGATCCTGAGCTCGAAGAGCCGGCAATGTCGTCCGGCCAGGAGTAGATGTGCATCCTCTCGGTGGCGATGGCCTCCGAGTTGTAGCGGGAACCGGCCGGGCCGACCACCAGCGCCAGGTCCACCTGGTATCGATCCAGCATGGACAGCAGCTCCTCCGACTCGGCCACCACCAGCTGGAGATCGATCCCGGGCCGCTCCCGCTGCAAGCGGGACAGGCCGGGCGGGAGGGTGTAGAGACCGACGGTATCGATCAGTCCCACCCGAAGCGAACCGACCTCTCCCCGCTGCCAGCTATCCAGCCATCGGACCAGATCCCCGGTCTGGCCGATCACCCGATCCGCATAGCGCACCACCCGCTGCCCAGCCTCGGTGAGCACTCGCATCCGCCCGTGCTTCCTGAACAGGGGCACCCCCAACCGCTTGGAGAGTTCGGCAAGCGAATGGGAAAGAGCAGGCTGGCTGATGCCCAGCTCCCAGGCCGCCTCGGTAAACGTCCCGCGGCGTTCCACCTCCTGGAGATAGCGCAGGCTCCGGAAGTTCAGTAAAGGCAAATCCATAACCATTATCTATGGATTATAGGTGCTTCATCTATTTGACTGTATCGATCCAGCAGCCAGACTCAGCGAGTTCGAGCCGAGAGGATACGGTGTGGGCAGGATACGGGTAGCGATCGTGGGGGTGGGGAACTGTGCATCCTCGCTGGTGCAGGGTGTCGAGTTCTATCGCGACGCGGCCGCAGACGAGACCATTCCGGGCCTCATGCATCCGGTTCTGGGCGACTACGGCATCGACGACATCCAATTCGTGGCAGCGTTCGACGTGGATGCCACCAAGGTGGGCCAGGACCTGTCCAAAGCGATCTTGGCAGGCGAGAACAACACCACGGCCTTCGCCGAGGTCCCTCAGCTGGACGTGACCGTGCAACGCGGGCCAACCTTGGACGGGATCGGCGCCTACCTGACCGGCGTGGTGGAGGAATCGGCGGCGCCCGAAGTCGATGTGGCCGAGGAGCTGCGCAAGGCCCGCGCCGACGTGGTGGTTTCATACCTACCGGTCGGATCGCAGCAGGCCACCGAGTTCTATGCCAGCCAAGCCCTGGAGGCCGGCTGCGCCTTCGTCAACTGCATCCCTGTGTTCATAGCGCGCACCGGGGAATGGGCGGAACGCTTCCGCCGGGCCGGGCTGCCGATCGTGGGCGACGACATCAAGTCCCAGGTCGGCGCCACCATCCTGCACCGCACTCTCGTCAACCTCTTCCAGGATCGGGGAGTGAAGGTGGACCGGACCTACCAGCTCAATTTCGGCGGGAACACCGACTTCCTGAACATGTTGGAGCGGAGCCGCCTCGTCTCGAAAAAGGAATCCAAGACCAAGGCGGTGACCAGCCAGATGGAGACCCGGCTGCCCGTCGAGGACATCCACGTGGGCCCCTCGGATCACGTTCCCTGGCTCACCGACCGCAAGTGGGCACACATCCGGCTCGAGGGGACCGCCTTCGGGAACACCCCCCTCAACGCCGAAGTGAAACTGGAAGTGTGGGACAGCCCCAACTCGGCCGGCGTGGTGATCGACGCGCTGCGCTGCGCCAAGATCGGTCTGGACCGAGGTATCGCGGGTCCGCTCTACGAGGCCAGCGCCTACTTCATGAAATCGCCACCCCGCCAGATGCGGGACGAGATCGCCCGAGAAGCCCTCGAGGAGTTCATCGAGGGATAGACGGCCTGGGAGTCGGCAACCTCCTCTGTCTTCTCCCCGGTACTGCTCGGCTCACCCTCCAAGGGTCACGATCTCGGGAGGGTCAAAGGCTTGATGGGGCGGGGGCGTTCCCTGCCATCGCTCCACTCGCACCAGGCAGGTCTGGGCGGTGGGCCCCTGGGCCAGGCTCGAGGTTCCGACATCGGCGGTGAGCACGTTGGGGTTACCGTGCAGGCAGGTGCCCTCCAGGTTGTGTCCGGCGCCCGGCGAGTACCAGGCCCCGGTCGCCAGCTGGACCACCCGGCGGCGGATCCGGTCGGTGATCGCCACCCCGGCCAGGCATGCCCCCCGGTCGTTGAATACGCGCACCACATCGCCGTCCTCGATACCCCTCCGGGCGGCGTCATCGGGATGCATCCGTAGCCGTTCGAGACCGGCGACCTTTGCCTTACGGCTGTTCGACCCGTGGTCCAGCTGGCTGTGGAGCCGGGTAGAAGGCTGGTTGGAGATCAGGTGCAGATCGGCCTCGCCGTTTGCTTCTCCCAGCCATTCGCCGGGAGGCGTCCAGGCCGGATGCGGTGGGCAGTCCTCGTATCCGAAGCCGGCGATCCGCTCGGAGTAGAGCTCGATCCGGCCGGACGGCGTACCGAGCGGATACCGGTCGGGGTCCTCGCGGAACTCCTCCAGCATTACCCGCTTCGGCTCCCCACCCCCGAGCCCGCGGTCGATGAAGCCGACCTGCCAGAACTCCTCGAAGGTGTAGCTACCCGGTTCGCTCCGCCGGTATTGCTCGTACAGGAACCGCACCCAGCCGTCAGCAGTCCGGCCCTCCGAGAACGCATCCGCGGTGCCGAGTCGGGCGGCCAGACCACCGAGAATATCGTGGTCGTTCCTGGCGCCGCCCACCGGCTCGATGACCTTCTTCATGGCGAAGAAATACGGGTCGTTCGGTTTGCCGCCGATGTCGTTGCGTTCCAGGGCGGTGGTGGTAGGCAGCACGATGTCGGCGTGCTTGGCAGTGGCGGTCCAGAAGGGCTCGTGAACGATCACCGTCTCGGGGCGTTGCCAGGCTAGGCGCAGGCGGTTGAGGTCCTGGTGGTGATGGAAGGGATTCCCGCCCGCCCAGTAGACCAGGCGGATGTCCGGATAGGTGCGGGTTCCACCGTCGTACTCGTACTCCTCTCCCGGTCCGGCCAACATGTCGGCAATCCGGGCCACCGGGATGAAGGAGTCGGCGACCGGCCGCCCTGGCTTCAAGCGGGGTAACCACGCCTTGTCGAACCCGCTGCCGAGTGCCGCCACCGCCCCATAGCCGATGCCGAAACCGCCCCCGGGGAGACCGATCTGCCCGATGGCGGCGGCGAGGGCGACGGCGGCCCAGATGGCGTGCTCGCCATGGTGCGCCCGCTGGAGCGACCAGCTGGCGTTGATCATGGTGCGCCCCGCTACCAGCGCCCTGGCCAACGACCTGATCCGCTCCGGAGGGATGGTGGTGATCGGACCTGCCCACGCCGGGTCCTTGGGGATCCCGTCGTTGTCTCCGGTGACGTAGGCGGCCAGAGTGTCCCAACCGACGCAGTACCGCCGGACGAAGTCGCGATCGTAGGAATCGTCCTCGATCAGGGTGTGGATCAGGGCCAGCATCAAGGCGACGTCGGTGCCCGGCCGGATCGGGACCCATTCCGGGTCCACGTAGCCCGCGACATCGTCATCGATGGGCGACACGTTCACGAAGCGGGCGCCCCGCTCGGCACACTTCCGTAACCAGCCCCGCACCTCATGGCGTCCCACACCGCCGTAGTCCACCTGGCTGTTCTTAACCGGGATGCCCCCGAACGCCACCATCAGGTCGGTCTCCGCGGCGATCACGTCCCACGAGGTGTGGACCTTCTCGAGAGCCCACCACCGGGTCCCGACCACGTGGGGAAGGATGACCTCGGCCGCTGCCAGGCTGTAGGTGTTGACCGAGTAGGTGTAGCCGCCGATGGAGTTCAGGAAGCGGTGAAGCTGGCTCTGGGCATGGTGGAAGCGCCCGGCGCTGGCCCAGCCGTAGGAACCTGCGTAGATGGCCTGGTTGCCGTACTCACTCCGTACCCGGTCGAGTTCAGTGGCCACCAGGTCGAGGGCATGATCCCAACCGACCTCCACGAAGCGCTCCCTACCGCGACGGTGAGTGGCTGCTCCTGGGCCCGCCTCAAGCCAGCTCTCCCTGACCGACGGCATAGCCACCCGGCAATGTCCGATGTCGGCCAGAGAGCTCCCGATTGGAGACGGATCGGGATCGTGGCGGAAGGGCCGTACCGCCTGGATCGCGCCGTCCGAGGCTTCGATCTCGTAGGCGCCCCAGTGGGTCAGGGTGAGACTCGATGTTCCCTTATCGTTGCTCACGACACCCGCCCTTCGACCGCCGGACACCACCCTAGGAGGTTGGTTCACTCCGGAGTGACGTAGGCGGCGGTGATCCCGCCGTCGACCGCCAGGTTGGCGCCGGTGATGTACGAGGAGTCATCCGACGCCAGGAACAGGGCGGCGGCGGCCACTTCGGCGGCTTCGCCGAATCTCCCCATGGGCACGTGAACGAGCCGCCGCCGCCTCTTCTCCTCGGTGTCCAGGTAGGACATGAGCAATTCGGTATGCAGCGGCCCCGGGGACAGGGCGTTGACCCGGATGTTCTCCCGTGCGTGGAGCACCGCGAGCTCGCGGGTGAGGGACAGCACGGCGCCCTTCGAGGCCGTGTAGGCGATCTGCGGCGTGGCTGCGCCCATGGAGGCCACGAATGAGGCCGTGTTGATGATGGAGCCGCCGCCGGAGCGCCGCATGGCAGGGACCGCGTGCCTGCATCCGTAGATAACACCCTTGAGATTGACGGCCAGCGTCTCGTCGATCGTCTCCTCACTGGTAGAGACAGCATCAGCATCGTCGGCGAGCATGACGCCGGCGTTGTTGAACGCGATGTCGAGCCTCCCGTAGGCCGTCTCGGCGATCTGTACGGCGCGGGCAACATCGGCGTCATGGGAGACATCGGCTCGCACCGGGGTGGCCTCGCCCCCGTTGCTCCTGATGAGATTGACGGTATCGAGGTTCGCGTCCGAGATGTCGGCAGCGACGATTCGGGCGCCTTCCCGAGCGAAACGAAGGGCAGTGGCCCGTCCGATACCACCGGCCGTTCCGGTGATGAACGCCACCTTCCCGTCAAGTCTCATCACGGCTTCCTTTCGATGGGGTTCGGTTCGAGCCTCGCCGGCATCCTTGCCCGCGTACGACTCTAGGAGGGTGCTGGGAAACCCCCGGCAGAGGGAGTGGGGTACCGTTGAGGACGAAGGAGCGGCCGCAGCAAGGTAGAGACGATATCTGATGGGCACCTTCGACAAGTCAGCCATCGATAAGGACGCGCGGCAGTACGCCACGCGGATCAGGCGTGGAGACGTGGGTCGTTACGTGCTCTTACCGGGGGATCCCGCCCGGGTCGACCGGATCGGCGCCCATCTCGACAATGTCAACCTGGTGGCGGACAGCCGCGAGTTCCGGACTGTCACCGGCTCGTACCGGGACATCGAGATAAGCGCCACATCCACCGGCGTCGGGTGCCCCTCCGCTTCCATCGCGGTGGAGGAGTTGGTGAACGCGGGTGCCACCCATTTCATCCGAGTGGGCAGCACCGCCGGCATCCAGCCCGGTATCAGGACGGGTGACATCGTCATCACCACCGGTGTGCTCCGCAACGACGGTACGTCCCGGGCCTACGTCCCCGATACCTACCCGGCCGTCGCCGACCACTTCCTGGTCCATGCCCTGATCGAGGCGGCCCGTGAACGCCGGCGGGAGGCCCGATTCGGGTTGCATATCGGCCTCGGCGCCTGTGACGACGCCTTCTACGCGGAGACGCCGGAGTGGATCGAGCGCCATTCGAGGCTCGGGCTGCTGAACATCGAGATGGAGAGCTCGGCCATCTTCACGGTGGCCCAACTGCGCGGAGTCCACGCAGCGATGGTGTGCGGTGTGTCCGGGAACCTGGTGGAGGCCGACTTCGAATACGACCGGGGCGAGCACGGCAACCAGCGCCTCGTGGGTGCCTGGGAGAACGCGATCGCCATCGCCCTGGACGCGATCGTCCGCTACGACAAGGAACCTTCCCATCCGGCAGGCGGAGGATGAACGAGGAAGCAGCTTCCACACCTCTGGGCCGCTGGATCGCTGGGATGCCCAAGGCCGAACTGCACATCCACCTGGAGGGGTCTCTCCAGCCGGCTACGGCTATCGAGCTGGCCCGGCGCCACGACCTCGTCCATACCCTGCCCACCACCGATCCGGCCCGGCTCGCCGACTGGTTCGATTTCACGGACTTCGCGGACTTCATCCGGGTCATCCGCGCCATCCAGAACCTGATCCGCACATCCGATGACTTCGCCCTGGTTGCATACCAGGCCGGTGCCGCCATGGCGGAGCAGAACATCCGCTACAGCGAGCTGACGGTCTCCCCGTACAACCACACGCACATCTTCGACAAGGGACCGACTATCGGGGCGATCCTCGCCGGTCTGGACGAGGGTCGGCGGAGCGCGAAGGCGGACTTCGGAGTCGAGATGCGTTGGGTGTTCGACATCGCCCGGAACTTCTGTTTCTCCGGCCCGGACCGCGTCTACGACCCCCATCCGGCCGAGACCACCCTCCGCTACGCGCTCGAGGGGCAGGAGCATGGCGTGGTCGCCCTGGGGATCGGAGGCAACGAGGAGGGACGTCCTCCGGAACCTTTCGCGCATGCGTTCCAGGAGGCCAGACGGCACGGCCTCGGGAGCGTACCCCACGCCGGGGAGTCGCTGGCGCCGTGGGCGGCCGGGCATGTTCGCGGATCGATCGAAACACTGGGGGCCGATCGCATCGGCCACGGCATCGGGGCGATCACGGACCCCCACCTCCTCGCCTTGTTGCTGGACCGCGCCATCCCTCTCGAGGTGTGTCCCACCAGCAACCTGAGAACCCGCGTCTGCGAGCGTCTCGCCCTACATCCCTTCCCGCACCTCGACAGGATGGGACTGACAGTCACACTCAACAGCGACGATCCGCCCTTGTTCGGGAATACCCTGAACGACGAGTACCGGCTGCTGGCCACCGGATTCGGCTACGGACCGGCCGACCTCGCCAGGATCGCCCGCAACGCCTTCACCGCCGCCCTGTGCGAGCCCTCCTTACGCCGGTCGCTTCTCGAGGAGTTCGACGCGTGGACCCGTACGCACGGCATGGAGGCAAGCCCCGAAGGCTGATGATGCTTCGTGAGGTCCTCTCAGGACCTGCGGTGGTTGACCAGCCGAGCGGTGTCCCGGGCTATCAGAGACTCCTCGTCGGTAGGGATCACCAGGATGCCAACGGAGCTGGTGTCGGCGGAGATGCGCCTCTCCCCCTCGCCACGGTTACGGGCGGGATCCACCACCAGACCCAGCGTCTCCAGACCGCTCAGGATGAGCTGACGAACCTCATGGCTGTTCTCCCCGATGCCGCCGGAGAAGATCACCCCGTCGCATGGCGCGACCTGCACCAGGAAGGCGCCCAGATACCGGCGGACCCGGTGGACGAAGGTCTCCACGGCCAGTGCGGCGGCTCGATCGCCTGCCCTGGCGCGGCCTGCGACCAGGCGGAAGTCGGACGATATCCCGCTCAGGCCGAGTAAGCCCCCCTCCCTCTGCAGACCTCGCCGGATCTCGGAGGCGGGCAATCCTGCCTCCATGAGATGGAACACCACCGCCGGATCGATATCGCCGCTCCTGGTCCCCATCACCAGCCCCTCCAATGGCGTCATCCCCATGGAGGTGTCCACCGCCTTCCCGTCCCGGATCGCGCATGCCGAGGCGCCGGCGCCGAGATGGAGAGACACCAGGTTGGGCCGGGGCGTTTCCAGCAGCCGGGCGGCTCTCTGCGCCAGGTACCGGTGGCTGATCCCGTGGAACCCGTAACGCCTCACCCCGAAGTCCCGCCACCAGCGCTCGGGGACCGCGTACCGGTAGGCGTGGGGGGAAAGCGTGGAGAAGAAGGCGGTGTCGAACACGGCCACCCCCACTGCTCCCGGCAGGAGCTCGCGGGCGGCCCGGATACCCGCCAGGTTGGCCGGGTTGTGGAGGGGGGCAAGCGCGCCCAGGGACTCGACCTCCTCGATGACCGAGCGGTCGATCACCACGGACTCGGAAAAACGGTCGCCTCCATGCACGACCCGGTGGCCCACCCCGACGATCTCGGTCGGGTCGCCCATCAGCGGCGGGGACCCCCACCCAGTCAGAGCCTTGACTATCGAGGCCACTCCGTGCCGGTAGTCCCCGACCTCTAACTCTGCTTCGAACTCCCGATCGCCCGCGGCGTGGAGGTGTTTCGGCCGTTCCTCCCCGACCCCTTCGATGATCCCGCCGCCGAGGAGGTTCTCCACCCCCAGCCCGTACAGCTTGTACTTGATCGACGAGCTGCCGCAGTTGATAACGAGTACCGGCACCTGATCCCTTTGCGGGCGCTCCTGAGAGCAGCGACCCTAGGAGGGCTGTCCGGCCGTCAACGCGTCGAGGATCTCGGGAAGGGCCGCTTCGGCGAGAGCCCGCATCTCCTCGTCGGTACGTTGCTGGATCGGATGGGAGGTGAACACCCGGCGGGGGTGCATTCCCAGAGCCCGACCTTGTGCGTCGGCTGCCTCAACGAAGCGGTCCGAAGCCACGAAGACGCCCGGCACGCCCAGGTCCTCCAGATCGACTATGTCATGCACACTGCACGACGCGCAGGAGCCTCAGTCGGCCAGGGCTTCGATCACCGCCCCGCATTCGGCGGCGATCTGGCGGCGCAGGTCGAGCGGCGCCGGCTTGGAGAAGGTGGGTTTGCGGTAATGCCGCACGGCCACCCCCATCTCGGTGAGCAGTTCTTCGAGCCTCCCGAGGAACACGTCACCGCGAGGCTTGGAGATATCCAGCAGGGCGACCGTGCCATGCGCAATATCGGCGGGACGAGCGCTGATTGACCGCTCCCCGGTGGTTCTCTCGCTGGTCGGATCCAACAATGTCGTCATAGTCATCCCTAACAATCGATTGCCGCGGTGGTCATCTCCGAGCCGGCCCTACCACCGACCCAGCCCGAAATTATCGCCGAGAAGCCTCCGGCACTCCCGCCCGCATGGACGAACCACAGACCTTCAGGGCCGAACTTCGGAATCTCCTGCCGCTTGTCCGCCAGCCAAGGCGGCAAGCCTTCGGCTATCCCGCCCGCCCCGGCCACCATCTCCGAAGCAGGGAGCGTGAGCAGCGAGTGGATCTCCTGGGCCAGATCGGCCTTCGTCCATCCCGCCTTCCGGAAGAGCCGGGCATGTTCGGGGGAGACCACGACAATCGCTTCGGACATTCCCGCCAGCTTCGGGTGCGCGACCACGCGCAGCTGCAGTGCCAGGGTCCTGGCGAGCGACTCGGGCGTGCGGGACTTCTGGTCGACCACCTCGATCGGTCCGTGCGCGGCGAAGAGCGTCACCGTGGACTCCTCCGGCGAGAAGCCCCGTTCTATGGCCAGGGACTCCCAAGGGGAACCTTCCTCATCCTCCGGGAAGCAGAGCGAGAGCTTGCTCGGGCTGCCGAAAGTCGCCTGATCCACGCCGCCGGGGCGGGCGCCACCGACGTTGCGGACCACCAGGTTGAGAGCCCGCCCGATGGTGAGATTGGCCCGGTTACCCTGCCCGAGCACGTTGACCCCCGAGTTCATCCCGATCCGCCCCCGTACCGGCCCGTTGACGATCAGCACCGGCCCCGAGAAATAGGTGGTGGCCGACACCCCGTGGATGTTGAAACGGGGCCCGGCGGCCGCCTCCACCGCGGCCAGCACCACCGGAAGGTATTCGGGTCGGCAGCCGGCCATCACCGCGTTGATCGCCACCTTCTCCACGGTGCATTCGGCGAGATCGGGCGGCAGGGTACATAGCACGTGGCCGGGAGGGAGATCGGTGCCCTCCAGCATCCGCGCCACCCGCTCCTCGGTGGGAGGAACGACGGGCAGGCCGTCTGTCCAACCCCGAGCGAAGGCAGCCTCTACGGGATCTTCGGCAGTCCCCAGTTCCACGCGCCCGGACGACATGGGGTAGGGCGAGTGACGCCGGAGCAGCCTCTGGTAGGTGTCGGGCAGCATCGTGTCCGAGCCGCATCCGGGTCGCTGATCCGGGAGTCCGGCCCCCAGACCGGTCACTCCGGTGACCCGTTCCCATCCGGCCCGATCCCACCCGACCTGCTGATCGACCGCTTCCCCGCCCTCGATCCGGTAGATGGTGGGAGTCGTCTCGGTGCCGAGGTGCCACGAGATGTCCAGTTGCCGGTCGTGGATGGCGTCGAAACCGGCAGGGAATCCGGCCCGATCTTGGGAGACCGTCACCAGGGGCTCCTCCCCCGCGGCGAGCTCGCCCAGCACCGGCATCACCAGGTGGCACGTCTCGCAGTCGTCCTTGACCACCACCAGTAGTCCGTCAGTGATAGGCAGGCTCATGAGTGGCCGGTCCTCCCGCGTTGACTGATTCGAGATAGTCATCCGACGATGCGAACGATACCCTCTCGACCGTCCGGACCCTCTCGACCGTCCGGAACCACAAGTCTACGGATGCTGCTGTGAACTCACTCGTAGGGATTGTCATAACGCTTCCCGACCATATCCACGCCGTGACCATCCGGGCGGGCCGCCGAGGTCGGATCAGCTTCACAGAGTTCGCGCGGCGCCTCTTCAAGAGAGAACTTGCCACGGTCATGCCGCTGGGTGACATCGACTCGATCTGCGAGCATGATCAAGGGACACCACCACATGGCCCGCGACGGAAGGCGGATCGTCGAAGAAGCTACCTGCCCTATCCACGAGGTCGTTGGCTAGATAGGGTGGAGGTTCCCATGTGGACGCTTGAGCCTGGTGACTCACCGCGTCGCTGCGCTCCTAGGACGGGCCATCTGCAGCACGAATTTTCAAAATAATATATCTATTAACATATGGATCAGTCTGTTTATGTCACACCCATGGCTTAGCATTGCGAACATGTACGGATACCTACTCGACTTCGCAGACGCCGACACTGCTCAGCCCACCGAATCCGTCTCCCGGCCAACGGATGGTTCACCTCTCGACTTATTCATGTCGGACTATCAGAGGGAACGGCAGCGGGTCTACGACCGGGCCGACCACATGGTCCGCAGCTCTCGCTATCCGCATCCCGAGGTGGAGTGCGCCAAGGCCGAGGCCGCGCTGGTCCGGGGCGAGGCCCAGATCAGCCGTGCACGTGGGGAACAACTCGCGTGGCTCAAGATCATGTTGCGGCACCACGGCCCGGCCCGGTACGGGTACCGGAACCCGGTCGATCTGGTGGTGTCGCGTCTGGACGCCCCCCGCCATCTCGCCCGCGAGATGGTCTATTTGGCGCAGCGACTCGACGACGGGTTGATCGAGAGCATCCGCTCGGGCGAGCTTTCCTATTCCCGGGTGCTGGAGGAGACGCGGCTGAGGGAAGCGGGCGCATCGGCCGAGGAGATAGCCCGCACCCGCGACCTCGACCCCGACGGCATCAGAAGGGTTCGCCAGCAGCACCAGCGGATGAAACGCGACGACGAGAGGCAGATCTTCGACAGCCAGTACGTAGCCTTCCAGCCGTCTCTGGACGGCTCCCACGTGAAGATGACCGGCCGGTTGGGCGCCATGGAAGCGGAGATTTGCCGCCAGGGTCTCGACCGTCGCGGCGAACGGATCATGCCGGCCGGGGTAGAGCGCCCCGACGCGGGACAGCGGCGGGCGCTGGCGCTCACCACCCTCTGCCAGGACGAACTCGACCGCAAACCCACCCACCCGGCCACGACAGCGGAAAAGGTCCGAGCAGCCAGAAACCGGCGCGAGCCCCTCCTCATGGTCGTCGCCAGCAACCCCACCGCCGAGGCATCAGGGTTCGAGCAAGGCACCGCAATGCTGGCCGGCGGAAGGGTCGGACCCGGCACCGTCGACCTCATCGGATGTGTCGGACGCGTCGAGGCCATCACCACAGAAGGACAGGAAATCATCCGGCACGGATCGAGATCCGGCATCCCACCAGCATTGCGCCGGGCCGTGCTCGCCCGTGACAACGGATGCACCATCGACGCCTGCACCTCGGTCTACCGGCTCGAAGTCCACCATGTCGTCCCCCGCGCCAAGGGCGGGGACCACTCTCCCCACAACCTGACCACCCTCTGCTGGTGGCACCACCACGTGGCCGTACACCGCCAAGGCATGCGCATCGACCCCCAATCCCCACCCCGACGCCGC
>JAGWAN010000035.1:0-590 GCA_021296345.1 Acidimicrobiia bacterium
TCCTCGACGGACACCGATGGAGGGAACGAGGCCGGACTGGCGGGCCCGGTCACCGAACGCCCAGGAGGTGAACTGGGTGCCTTGGTCTGGGTGTATGACCGTCCCCGAGTCGGGCTGGCGGTTACGGATGGCTATACCCAGGGCGGAGGTGAGCGGCCCTGAGGTGGCGGAGTGGTCGATGGACCAGCCCACGACTCGGCGGCTGAAGGTGTCGAGGATGACCGCGTAGTACACCTTTGGTTCCCGGGTTGGGTGTTCTGTGACGTCGGTCACCCATAGGCGGTCGGGTTCGTGACGGGCGAAGTTGCGGTCGACCGGTCCGCGGGAGTGTCCAAGAGGTCTGATCCGCTGTCTGCGGCCTCGGCTCCCGCTCAGGCCGGCAAGGCCGGCTCTTCTCATGAGCATCCCCCTCCGCATTGTGGCCCACTGTCACCCCATAGCCGAGCCTCAACTCCGCATGGACCCCGCGGGACTGTTGGCAGATGCTGGTGGATGAGATCGGTCAGCCAGGCGTGGCGGATCGCCCGAGCCGACGGCGGCCGGGCCGTCGAGAAAAGAGCCGTTGGAGCGTAAGCGACAGATTCCTATTC
>JAGWAN010000035.1:797-28639 GCA_021296345.1 Acidimicrobiia bacterium
CACATCGGAGGAACGGCCCCTATCACCATCCGGTACCGAGGACAACCGCTGGATCTGGCTGCTGTGTCTAGGGGCGAGCACAGGTCCTTGCTGCCATCCGGGGCTGACAGCGAGTACCGGTCATCCGATGACCCATCGGCCGAACCGTACTCTGGCGGTGGAGCTGTCCTCGGGAGGCTCATCGAGCTTTGGGCAGTTGCCGTTGCTTCGCATGCCAAGGTCCGCGCGATCAAAGACCCCGAAGGGTTAGCCGCGACCGTAGTTGGTATCGACGGGGCCTGGGGCTTCGGTAGCTCCCCCGAGGAAGCACTCGAAAGACCTGCAGTCCGTACTGATCGACTGGGCGACATTGAAGCTGGAGGACGGAGACGAAGACATCCCCAGCATGGAGGGCTTGCACCTAGTCGTAGCCAGATGAGCCGACGGCTGGCGCCGACTACAAGACGGGCACTCGTCGAACGGTTCTGGCAGCTCAGCTGGGAAGGCCCGAGGCATGGCGCTAAGCATGACTTCATAGTTAAGGACCGCCTGAAAGTGCGCATTCCCAATGCACACACAGGACATCGGTGTCGGTCTCCTTGCCACAATCCTGAAGCAAGCCCAAATCTCCCGCGACGAGTGGTTAAGCGCAAAGTGAGGCGTGAGCCCAGATCGCCGTAATCGCTCAACAGGGGATCCATCCGCTGGCCCGGGTGGAATGGCGGTTTGGGGCTCTACGAACCTGCCCTGCGCGCGGCGAGAAACGGTGCCCTCGATTAGGGGATTCCACGAAGATCGCCAGAACCACCCGACCGCGCCAGCCGATCAAGAACGCGAAAATCGCCGCGCCGCCCGCCCCTCCGGCGGGTCCCACCCCCTGCCGCCGCCTCCTCGGCGCCTGAGCGCGTCCCGCCGAACCCTCTAGGAGGGTCGGAGAACAGGATGATCCCGGCCCCGGTCCGGTCGGTACCGAAAACACGGACCGTCGGTGCTTTGCGGTTACCCACCAGTATGCGACGGGCCTGTGACAGGTTCAACCCTCTTGTGGGAATGGTCCCGTGAATCCGACCGGACATAGATTGATGACATCAGGCGGGCGTCGCGGTTCGGGACGTGGGCAATCCTTCGTGCGGTCGTCGCGTAGTCTTCAGGTCGATGTGGCTAGAAGTCGGTGCAGTGTCCTCGAGTGTTGGATCCGACGCTCGAGGCCTGCCGGTGGCGAGGTGAGGACGCCGGGAAGGGTGCGCGCCAGGCCGGCTCGCGCAATGCCGGCCGCGTTCGTGGTGCTGTCGATCCTGGCGCCGGGGCAGACGGTTCCTGCTGCGGCCCAGTCCCAGCCGGAGCTGTGTGATCCGGGAACGGTGGAACAGTTCACCGATGTGGAGGCCGCCGACTACGGCGCGGCGTACATACTATGCATGCGCGCCCTCGGATTGTCGATCGGTACCGGCGATGGGGCCTACGGGCCCGACCGCCTGTTGAACCGCGGCCAGATGGCCACCTTCCTGGTCCGGCTATGGCGTGAGGTGTTGGGTCGCCAGTGTCCCGAGGGGGGATCGCCGTTCACCGACGTCCCTACCGATGGCACCCATTCGGCCAACATCGAATGCCTGTACAACCTGGGGATGACCTCGGGAGTGACTTCCACCACGTACGGTCCGCAGCTGCCGCTGAAGACCTCCCAGATATCGCGGTTCCTGTTACGTGCCTACCAGAAGGCAAGGAACATCTGCCCCGACACCGGCGGCGCCGAGAGCGGCGAGTTGGACGAGGCGGTGAACTGCCTTTCCGCCCTCAAGGTTCTGCCTCCGGGCGAAGGCCGAGGGGCAGGGCCGGTCACCCGGGCACAGATGGGGGTCTACCTGATCGGGCTGTGGCACAACACTTCCGGGAGAGGGCTGCCACCCGAGCCACCACCCGTCCGCCAGCCTCGCATCGCCTACAGCAGCTGCTACCTCGGCGAACGTCTCGAGTGTTCGGAGGTCGGGATGATCGACGTCAAGGGTGATGATCACCGGCAAGTCCCGACCAGCGGGTGGTTACCACAACGGATAGACACCTATCCGGTCTGGTCACCCGACGGCGCCAGGATCGCCTACAACGTCAGCGGCGAGATATGGGTGGTCGATGCCGATGGCACCGATCACCGGCGACTCACCACCACCGGTTATGCCTCACCTTCGTTCTATTGGTCGCCCGACGGCGCCAGACTCGTCTACTACGGCTACGAGGATGGGACGGGGTTGTGGGTGATCGATGCCGATGGCACCGGCAACCGGCAGCTCACCACCGCTCGCCATCTCGGACCGTCGTTCGATTGGTCGCCTGACGGCGCCAGGATCGCCTATAGCGTCTTCTACGGCCGCGAGGATGGGACGGGGTTGTGGGCTATCAATGCTGACGGCACCGGCAATCGAGAGCTCACCACGACCGACTACTCCGCACCGTCGTTCGACTGGTCGCCCGAAGGCACGAGCATCGTGTATTCGGGTTATGACCGGGATAGTGAGGAGAGCGGGTTGTGGGTGGTCGATGCTCACGGTTCCGATGATCGTCTGGTTGCTGCCACCGGCTTCGTCACGGACGTCGATTGGTCGCCTGACGGCACGAGCATCGTGTATTCGGGTTTTGACCTGGCTGGTGAGGAGAGCGGGTTGTGGGTGGTCGATGCTGACGGTTCCGATGGTCGCCTGCTTACCGCCACCGGCTATGTCTTCGACGTCGATTGGTCCCCCGACAGCACCAGGGTCGCCTACAGCGTCTGGGAGCCGGACAACGGAACATTGATCCGGGTGATCAACGCCGACGGCACCGACCATCGAGACCTCTTGGGGTCTCGCCCCGGCGCCGACGAACCCCTCCGCTTCAGCTGGTTACGGTTTGTCAAGATCCCGTGACCCCAGCTCCCTGAGCCGCCCTAAGAACGCGAAAATCCCGCCCGGGCAGTCCTCCGTTTCCGTGGGGTCCAGTTCCCTGAGCCGCCGAAGAACTCGAAAGCCGCGGCGAGCAGGCTTCCACGGTCTCGTAACACCAGCTCCCGAGCCCGGCGATTGAACGAGAAGACCATGCCGGACAGCCCTCCCTATTCATAGGATTAGTTACCCGAGCCACCAGAAGAACGCGAAAACCACAGCCGGCGGGCTTCGCCCCCCCGGCCCACCCCCACCTCCACCACCTTGGTGTCGAGCGCGTTCCGTCCTCCCCCGGGGTGGGGGCTGCCTCGACGATATGTTCCCTCGCACGGTCCGGCCGACGTCGGATCCGGACCGCAGGTGCTTTCGGTTGTCCAACATCGTAAAACCAGGGTGTGACATGAATAGAGGCATGAAACAATCGTGATGCTCGGGTCCGGCGGGGCGTTGCGGTCGAGGATGAGGAGATCACCCCGGTCGGGCCGCCGTGGCCTGGTGATGCCTCGCAGGACACGAACGAGGCTCGGGATTCAAAGAAGCTGGTTCCGAGGGGCCTTCCGACCGTTATCCTGGGGCCAGAACGCGAAAATCCGCTTGGGAGGACCGATGTTCGTAGTGTCGAGAAGAATCGCCTGGTTGGTGGCAGCTGCGCTCACGGTGCTGCTGGGTATCTCGATACTCCCGGCCTCCGCCTGGAACGGGGAGGCTGACGAGCCGGCCCTCTACTCCGCCTGTGTGGGGCCGGCGCTGGAGGATGCCGGGTTCAGGGACGTTCGCAGGTATCCCGCCGCCACCAGGGACGCCATCGACTGTCTGGCCCATTACGAGATCACCTTCGGGACCGGCCCGGATGCCTTCGCCCCCGACGGTCCGGTGCGCCGCAAGCACATGGCCCTGTTCCTCACCCGGGCGGCCGGACCGGCCGGGATCGACCTGCCGAGGCCGTCCAATCGCCCCGCTGAGGAGTTCCGCGATGTGGCAGGGCTGTCCATCCGGACTCGGGAGGCCATCGACCAGCTGATCCAGCTGGACATCACCCGGGGCAAGACCCGTACCACCTTCGATCCCAACGCCACGGTGACCCGCCGCCAGATGGCCCTGTTCCTGTACCGGTTCCTCGACCTGGCCCCGGTCGGTCCGGGAGGGATCGATGTCGAAGATGCCTTCCCCGACGACAGGCACTTCGAGGACTTGGGGAACCAGCCGCTCAGCGTCTACGAGGCGGTGCGGACCCTGTTCGAGATGGGGGTGTTGGAGGGAACGTCGAGCACCACCTTCAGCCCGGGCAGGCCGGTCACCCGAGCCGAGATGGCCGTGGCGATCACCCGGGCGCTCAGCCACACCAACGCCCGGCCCGCCGGCATCACCATCCAGACCGACGGCGTGGTAGTGGACGCCGAAGCCGACGCCGAGGTGGTGATCTCGGTCCGGGACCGGTGGCATCGCCCCGTGCCCGATGCGCTGGTGGATGTGTTCGAATGGGACGTGCCCGATTCTCGCCGGGTCGACCCGTTCGACTCCCAAGGCCGGTGCGAGGACGACCAAGTGCGGGCCGCATTCGGCAACGATCCCTGCGCCATCGATCAGAGCGACGACACCACGGACGTGGACGGGAATTTGGTGTACGACGTGTTCGTGGACGAGGACCTGACCGTCTGGGCGTGGACCGGCGACCTGCGCGACCGCTTCGATCTGGACCGCACGGACTATGTCTCGATCGAGTTCACCGCCGTGGAGCCGCCCGACGCCTTCAAGGTGACCGACGATATGCATCCCGAAGCGGAGAAGATGCTGTACGGGAGGTCGGTGACCTTCACGTTCCAGCTGGTCGATGTGGATGGGAACCCGGTCAGCCGCGAGGACGTGGAGATCGAGATCCGGACCGAGGAGTGGAGCAAGACGAGCCCCGAGGAGCTGGCCAGCAGGACGACCAGGACCTACTACACCGACTCGGGTGGGCAGGTCACCATCCCGTACCACATAAACCGCGCCCGGTACGGCGACAGCGACACTGAAAGCCAACTGAGGGTCATCGTCCAGGATTCATCCGGTCTGGGAGTGACCGACGCGACCACGCGGACCGTCTTGGATCCGGACCCAGATCCGGACCCGCTCGTATGGTCCCGGGAGGCCCGTGCGCCCACCACCCTGGTGCTGAGCCAGACGCTTGTGTACCACACCGCCGAATCCTCCGGTGCCCGCAACCGAGTGACCGCCACCCTGATCGACCAGTACGGCGATCCGGTGCGGGGCGAGACGGTCCATTTCAGGTCGGATGACGATGACGGCCTCGGCGTCGATTCTACGGATGGGGACTTGGCCAAGGAGAACTACCGGAAGGACACCAGCCGGCGAGGGGAGGCGACGGTCACCTACCTCCGCAACTCCGCCACCGCGAGGGTCGAAGACTTCAGTACGACCTTCGTCGAAGACTATAGGACGGTAGTAACCGTCACGGGGACGCTGCAGCACTACTGGGTGCTCCCGGCGCCGCAGGGCGAGACCACCGGTGAACTAGTGCACCACGACAGCAGGCGGAGTACCTTCGTGTACAACCCGCCGGGTGGTCCTTACAGGATCACGTACGATTCCAGGGACTACTACTACCAAGGCACCAGCCCGATCCACTACAACGACTTCCTTGCGAGCGTGATGGAAGGCGACACCCTGAAGGCAGAGGTCACCTCCCACAGAGCGAGCGAAGTCAACACCTTCACCAGAAACCCCTAGCCCCCCACCGCACCCCATCCCCGGTTCCTCACGCCTAGGGGCGCCGCATCCCGTACGATCCAGACCCCTACCGTCTCGCATGATCCCTGAACCTTAGGTTCGTGGTGTTGTGTGGCGTGTTGTGAGCCTTAGGTTGGTCGTGCCGTCGACGGCAGTTCGGTGCCTTAGGTTCGTGGTGTTGTGTGGCGTGTTGTGAGCCTTAGGTTGGTCGTTGTCTCCCCGGGGGCTGAGCGCGATCCGGGCGCTCCCCAAACTATCTCCTTGAAAAACGGCCCATATACAAGCATCTTTGTAACTGATACACCACTACGACAGTTCACAACACAAGGGAGATGGCCCATGACTACATCATCGGCGGGAGTGACGATCCGGCGTATGGCGGAGTCCCAGAATGGGCTGGTAACCGGCGAGCAGGCGATCAGCGCAGGCCTATCGAGGTGCGTGATCAGACGAAGAGTGAGATTGGGGGAGTGGAAGTGCGTGGGCAACGATACATACCTGATCTACGGAGCCCCGTCGGCAATGGTCTATCTTCGAGCCGCTGTCCTAGCCTTTCCGGCGGTGGTCTCTCATCAGTCCGCAGCCCAGCTACACGGGCTCGGTTATGGACCCTTCACGGGTGCCGTGGCCACCGTGCCCAGCCGGCGCACCTACCGCTTTAGGGGAGTACAGGTTCACCAGTCGACCGACCTCGACCGGCGGTACGTAACACACATTGCCGGGTTCCCTGTCACCAACCCCATCCGGACCCTTTTCGACCTGGCATCGGTGACCGAGATCGACGAACTGCTTGGCATCGCGCAGAAGGCACTGGCGAGGCGCAGAGTGACCTTCGAAGGCCTTGCCGAGATCCTCGAAGAGCTAGGTCGGCGGGGTCGTCCCGGTACCACCCGGTTCCGAAAGCTCCTCGAGGAGGTCTCGCCCGGGTGTGTCGCCCCGGAAAGCGTCATGGAGGAGAAGATGATCGCCCTTCTCAGCGCAAGCGACCTGCCGATGCCCACTCTCCAGATGCCCCTCCCGTGGCGGGGTCCCGTCAAGGGTCGAGCCGACTTCGCCTACGAAAACGCCCGAGTGATCATCGAGTGTGACGGACGACGCTGGCATACAACCATGGAGGCGTTCGAGAAGGATCGCCGCAGGGACAATCTCGCTCAACTGAACGGTTGGAGAGTCCTGCGCTTCACCTGGCACGACCTCACCGAGAGGCCTGCCAGAGTGCTGGACCAGATCACCCAAGCCCTACGCCCGGCCGCATGACCGCGACCCAACCACCCGCAACAGGGCCTCTGAAGTTAGGGTCGATTCCGGAGCGGCTACCATCCTGTAGCGGACCATTCCATGCTCGGACTCGACCGTCTCCCAGGAAGGCCAATGACCACCAAGCCGCGCCCTGCTGCTTCGCTGACCGCCCCTCTTTACCGCCTGTACGAGCGGCGCCTCCTGCGTCAGCTGGATCCGGACCGCCTCCCCCGTCACATCGGGATCATCCTGGACGGCCACCGGCGCTATGCCCGGGCCGAGGGCTTGGAGACCTATTCCCACAGCTACCGCAGCGGGATGAGACGGTTCGAGGATTTCCTGGGCTGGGCGGCCGAATTACCCATCCCGTCCATCACCGCCTGGGTTCTCTCCACCGAGAACCTGGCCCGTCCGGCGGAACAGATCGAGCCCTACTTCAACACGCTGATCGAGATGTTCGGACGACTTCCGGAGCGCGCCAACCGCCTGGGTTTCCAGCTGAAGGTGATGGGAAGCCTCGACCTGCTACCCGCCGACCTGGTGAAGGCCGCCAAGCATGCCGTGGAGACCAGCCGGTCGGCTTCCTCGGATTCCCGGAAGGTCACGGTCGCCATGGGCTACGGCGGGCGCCAGGAGATCGTTGATGCCTGCCGCGACCTCGTCGACGAGCTGCTCGGGAGCGGGATGCCCCCCGAGGAACTGGCGGAGCACGTGGATGTCACCGGCATCGCCGCCCATCTGTACGAGCCCGACCAGCCGGATGCCGACCTGATAATCCGCACCTCGGGCGAGTCCCGGCTGTCGGGGTTCCTGCTGTGGCAGGCCGCTTATGCGGAGTACGCCTTCGTAGACGTGTTCTGGCCGGCCTTCCGGCGGGTCGACTTTCTCCGCGCCCTGCGAGACTACGCCGCCGCCGACCGCCGCTTCGGCCGCTAAACCCCGGAGGGTCCGGGGCACTACCGACCGGAGCCCCAACCTGAACGCCTCAACGGCGGCCCCCTAATCGCCCAGCGCGGTCACCCTCCGACCGGTCCGTATGCCTCCATCCGCTGCTCGGCGATGGCTATGTAGTCGGGAGAGACGTCCACCCCGATGTAGTCCCTCCCGGCCAGAAGCGCCATCTTGGGGGTCGTTCCGGAACCGCACATCGGATCAAACACCAGGTCCCCCGGCTCCGTCCAGGACCGGATGTGGTCGCCGGCCAGCTTCTCGGGGAAGACGGCCGGGTGACGGAAGGCCACCTTGTCCCTGGTCGTACCTCCCAAGCCCACCGCATACGCCCAGATGTTGGTCCTGGTCTTCTCCTTCTTGAGCTCCTTGAGCACCTTGTTGTTGACCGCATCCGGGCCCTTGTTGTGGACGAGCATCTCGTACCCACTCCGCACCGTCGGCTCTTTGAGCGGGCGGAAGGTCTTCGGGCTTCCCTTGCTCAACACGAACATGAACTCGTACGCGTTGGTGTACGCGTTGGAGCGCATGAAGGGGGTGTTCTTCTTGCGGTAGATCATCACATCGTGCATCCGGAAACCGATCTCCTGGAAGAAGAGCCCTTGCCGGAAGCTCGAGAGGGTGCGCCGTCCCCGGTCGATCTTGTCCCCGACCACCCACACAACCACTCCGCCCGGCTTGGTGACCCGGAACAGGCCGCTCGCTATGGCTTCGAAGTCGAATGAGTATCCGGTGTAGTCCCGCAGGTTGTCATAGGGCGGGGAGGTGACGGTGAGATCGACAGTCCCGGCGTCCATCCGAGCCATGAACTCCACGCAGTCCGCCACGTACAATTGGTTGCGCCTGATGCCCGTCCCGCCGGGTCCGGCGCCGGCCACCACGCCGCCTGCGTGGTGATCGTGTTCCTTCTCTATGGCCTCATACATGGTCGTCCTCGCTGCTCTCCACTACCCCGGAGGGCCCGCCTCGCAATCCTGCCGGGTGATCCTTGCGTACTCCTCAACCACGTCGGCCTTCCCGAAGCCGGGGGTGATGGTGTTGTTCTGCGACAGGGTGGCGAAGTCCATGGCCAGTAACCGGTCGAGGACAGCTGGGGTCCTGGCCTTGAACAGGATCCACTGCTTGGTGCGCTCGCAGCGGTCCGCCGAGGTCTCCCGCCTCGAGTAGTCCTGGTAGCCCTGCCGGGGCACGGCGAAATCGAAGTCGTGCTCGAAGACCTTGAGCGCCCCGGGCGTGTTGTTGTACTGCCACATCTCGAAATCGGCGTGGCGGATGGCGGGCGGGCTCAGCAGGCGCATGTCCTCGAAGTCGTGGTTTTCCTCCCTGGTCCAGACCTGGAACTCGGCGTTGAGCCGGTAGTCGGGCTCGGCGCGGGTGTAGAAGGCCGGGGCGGCCAGTTCCATCGCTGCTATCCAGCGGAACCCGGGACGCAGGTTCTTGTGGACCGAATACTTCCGGAACTGGACGGGGACCACGAAGCCGATGGTGTTCGCCATGGCGGCCGCCCGGTTGAAGAACCGGATGGCGAGCTTCGACCGGTGGCCGAAGGGCGGATTGCCCACCACGACGGTCTGGCGGGGGTCCTTGACCGTGGCCTCGAAGGGCCAGGTCAGGAAGTCGTGCCGGATGATGCCGGCCCGCCGCGGGTCGATGTCGATACCGATACGCCGGTCGGGCGGCAACGGGTCGAGAAAGCAACCCTCCCCGGCGCTCGGCTCCACGTAGAGGACACGGTCGTGCCGGAGATCCGCCAACCCGTCGAGCGTCTCGCGCAGGAAGCGGACGCATCGGCTAGCAACGGCCGGCTTGGTGTAGATCTGATCCAGCCCGATGGCGCCACCTCCTCCCTGCCATGTCCAACCCTAGGTGTCGCCCCTGACACTTATGCGGTAATGCGAGGATGGCGTCCGGCGGCCCGGGCTCCAATGCCCCGGTTAACCCTCATCCGGACCGCCGGATGTGCATTAGTGCCCCGATAACCCTCACCCCGTGAGGCTTAATCGGCTCGAATGGCTCACAGTCCGGAGCCACGTTCGGCTGTTCGCGCTCCATCAGACCGCGGCCGGGGGGCGGAGGCGGTCGGCCACGGCGCGGGTGAGGCGGTCGAGGATGGCCGCGAGAAGAACGATGGCGATGCCGGTCTCGAAGCCACGGCCCACCGCGTCGCTGCGCCGCAGGCCTCGGACGGCTTCCAGGCCCAGCCCGCCCCCGCCGACCAGGCCGGCGATGACGACCATGGCCAGGATGAGCATGATCACCTGGTTCACCGCCACCATCAGTTCGGGTGCGGCCAGCGGCATCTCCACGTGGCGGAGTCGCTGGGCCCGGGTCGCCCCGAAGCTCTCCGCCGCCTCGTGGGTCTCGGCGGGCACCCGCCGCAGCCCGAGGTCGGTGTAGTGGACCGCAGCCGGCAGTGCGTAGATGACCGAGGCGATGATGCCGGGGATGCGGCCCACGTGGAAGAGCGTGATCGCCGGCACCAGCAGCACGAAGCTTCGGAATCGTCTGGAAGAAGTCGAGGACCGGCTTGAGGGCGGCTCGGAGATGGTCGATGTGCGAGGACAGGATCCCCACCGGCACACCTATCGCCAGGGTGGCCGCCACACCCAGGAGGGTCTGGGCCAAGGTGTCCATGGACAGCTCCCACATGCCCAGGGAAACCGGTGGCAACCAGCGCCGCGCCGATCCCGATGGCCAGGCGGAGCCCCCGAGCCCAGAGTCCGAGAACCACCCCGATCCCGATCACGGCCGGCCACGGGATGCCGGCCGAGAGCAGTTCGCGCAACGGCGTCACGAACTCGAGGGTCACGAAGTCGCTGAACGGCCCCGTCCCGATGCCCGAACCACCGATTGTCGTACAGGTTGTCCCGGGTCCAATCGGCCATGCTGTTCACGTTGGGGGCGAACCGCCAGCCGAGCGCTTCGAGGAAGTCGTTGTAGCCGAGAAAGCCCCCGACCACGGCCCCGACCGCTGTCACCACGGCCAGCCATCGCATCGGCCTGGCGTCGTGGCCCGGATCGGCGGTGGCGATGCCGGTGGAGAAGCGGTCCAGGATTGTGGCCATGACCACGATGGCGATGCCTGCCTCGGAGGCCTTGCCCACGTTGATGCTCTGCATGGCCTGCAGCACCACCTGGCCGAGGTCCCCGGCGCCGATGAAGGTGGCGATCACCACCATGCTCATGGCCAGCATCGTGGTCTGGTTCATACCGGCGAGGATGGCCGGTCGCGCCTGGGGGAGGCGCACCCACCGGAGGGTCTGGCGCTCGGTGGCGCCGAACATCTCCGAAGCCTCCACCGTGGACTGTGGAACGGTGCGCAGCCCCACTTCGGTGAGCCTCACCACCGGGGCCAGGGCGAATATCACCGTCGAAGAACAGCACCTCGGGATCCACGGCCAGCGCCCGGGCCAGTCCCACCCGTTGCTGCATGCCGCCGCTGAGCTGCTGGGGGTGATGATCGCCCCAGCCCTCAAGGCCGACAGTCTCCAGGAGCTCTCGGGCGCGATCCTGCCGCTCGCGGCGGTCCATCCCCTGCACCTCCAGCCCGTAGGCCACGTTGTCCACCACCGTGCGATGGGGGAACAACCCGAAGTGCTGGAACACCATCGCCATCGGCGACGCAGATCGCGCAGCGTGGCGCTGTCGGCCCGGGTGAGCTCCGTGCCACAAACCTCCACGGTTCCGTCGGTGGGCTCGATCAGGTGGGAGACGCACCGGACCAGGGTGGACTTTCCCGAACCCGAGAGGCCCATGACCACGAACGTCTCCCCCGGGGACACCTGGAAGCTGACATCGCGCACCGCCACCACGCTGCCGACGACTGTTCTTATCTCCTCCCTGCCGGCCCCGGCTTCCGCCATCTCGCGCGCCTCGCCAGCCCGCTTGCCGAAGACCTTCCACACGCCCTCGACCCTGACACGGGAGGTCTCGTTACTCGTGTCTCGCTGTGTCCATCGTCCTGATCCCAACTTCCACGTCGACTATCGAGCGTTCCCGGCCCGTCCAGCCGGGTAGACCGGGACATCCAGGGGCTCCAGGGGCTGGTTGCCCAGGATGAGGTCGGCCGCCTTCTCCGCGATCATCATCACCGGAGCGTAGATGTTGCCGTTGGTGACCGTTGGCATCACCGAGGCGTCCACCACGCTCAGCCCGGTGGTCCCGTGAACCCGCATCGATCCGGGCGCCACTACCGACCGGTCGCCGGTGCCCATGCGAGCCGTTCCGGAGGGATGCAGGGCGGTCTCGGCGTCCCGGGCGACCCAATCCAGGACCTCCTCGCCGGTCGAGACCCCCGGGCCGGGCGACAGCTCACCGGCGTTGAACGGGGCGAAGGCGGGCTGGTTCATGATGTGGCGGGTCACCCGGACGGCCTCGACCCACTCCCGGCGGTCCTGGTCGGTGGAGAGGTAGTTGAACCGGAGGGCCGGCTTCACCCTCACGTCGCGGGACTTGATGCGGAGGTAGCCCCGAGCATCCGAGTACATGGGGCCGACATGAACCTGGTAGCCGTGGCCATGGCTCGGCGAAGAGCCGTCGTAGCGGATGGCCAGCGGCAGGAAATGGAACATGAGGTTGGGGTAGGACACGTCCGGATTGGAACGGACGAAGCCGCCGCCCTCAAAGTGGTTGGTGGCGCCGGGTCCCCTCCGGGCCAGCCATTGCATTCCGATCCAGGGTCGGCGCCACACGCTCAGGGCCGGCTGCATGGAAACCGGCCGGCGGGAAGCGTACTGGACGTACACCTCCAGGTGATCCTGGAGGTTCTCGCCGACCCCCGGTAGGTCGGCCACCACCGGGATGTCCAACGACTCCAGGAGGCCGGCGGGTCCCACCCCGGAGATCTGGAGCAGCTGAGCGGATCCGAAGGCCCCTGCACACAGCAGGACGTGCCCGCCCCGGACCGTGCGGTCGCGGCCCCGCCGGCGATACTCCACCCCCACCGCCCGGTTGCCCTCGAACAGCACCCGGCGGATGAGAGCGCCGGTCTTCACGTCCAGGTTCTTGCGGCGCATCACCGGGTGCAGGTAGGCCACCGAAGCCGAGATCCGCCGCCCCCGGTGGATGTTGCGGTCGAACGGCGCGAACCCCTCCTGGCGGTACCCGTTCACATCCTCCGTCAGCCCGTACCCGGCCTCCTGCACCGCTTCAAAAAAAGCTCCGAAGAGGGAACTGTCGGCCGGTCCCCGTTCCAGCACCAGCGGACCCTCGTCGCCCCGCCATCGATCCGCACCGGCCAGGCAGGTTTCGGTGCGCTTGAAATACGGCAGGCAGTGACGGTAGTCCCAGTTCTCCATACCGGGTTCGGCGGCCCACTTGTCGTAGTCGGCGGGGTTCCCGCGCTGGAAGATCATGCCGTTGATGGAACTCGATCCGCCGAGCACCTTTCCCCGGGCGTGATAGATCCTTCGACCCCCCATGTGGGGCTCGGGGTCGCTCTGGTACCGCCAGTCGTAGAAGCGGTTGCCGATGGGGAAGGCCAGGGCCGCCGGCATGTGGATGAAGACATCCCACTTGTAGTCCCGGCGCCCGGCTTCCAGCACCAGGACCCGGTTGCCCGGGTCGGCGCTCAGCCGGTTGGCCAGCGCGCATCCGGCCGAGCCGCCTCCCACGATGATGAAGTCGTACAAGAACTATTCCCCGGGGAAGGCCGGCCGGTGCCGGCAGGTCTCTCTAACCGCCGGCACCGGTTGTCGCCAGGCTTCTAGGAGGGCAGCCAGGCACTCCAGGCGTCGGAGTTGGCCTCGATCCGCTGGGCCGCCGCTTCGTCCACCGTGAGGCCGTCGTTCTCGATGGCCGACAGCATCTGGATCTGGTCGGCGGTCGAGTAGCTCATGGCTCGCAGGAAGGCACCGGCGTCGGGGCGTTGGTGGCCAGATCGCTGTTGACGATCTTGAACAGCACGTCCTCCGGGTAGTCGCAATCGATCCCGCCGCCATCACCCGTGGCGTAGCACGCGTCGCTGTTGGCGGGGAAGGCTACCCGGGTGAGGTCGTACGTGTTGAACGCCGAGTGCGGTGTCCAGAAGTAGAAGAGGGCGGGCCGTTCCAGGGGTTGACGGCAAGCTTGATCGTTGTCTGGGAGCCGCGGGAATCGTCCTCCGCGCAGCCGGTGACGACGAGCGCCAGCACGGCGAAGAGTACGACAAAGAGACGGCGCTTCCCTTTGTGGTGTTGCGGGTTCGCACTGTGTACACCCATTCCTGGTCGGGAAATACTCAGGCAGGCCGGCGGCCTGCCCGGTATGCAAGATTACCTGTTGTGCGAGCGCCACACGTGGGAAATGACATTTCGTCCGGAAGACGGCCCCGTGATCATGGCGGCCGGCGGACTCCCCGGAGACCCGACTCCGTATGAGCAGGACAGCCGGTCTTGTCAGGGACTCACTACACCGAGGGCTCACTACACTCCGTCCACTGTGTCTTCAGGGGATGTGTCACGGGATCAGGCGAGATCGGCTCGCGAGGCCCAGCGCGCCTATGTGGCTGAGGGCGCTGAGACGCGGACAGAGGTGCTGAGGAATCTGGAGCGCCTGCTCGGCGAGCGTGAGGACGACCTGCTTGCCGCCAACCAACGGGATCTGACGGCTCCGGGGGCGGATGATCTCCCGGGACCGATCCGCAAGCGCCTGGCACTGTCGCCCTCCAAGCTGGAGACGTTGCGGGAAGGCGTGAACGTGCTGATCGACGCGGCCGATCCCGTGGGACGACCGCTCATCCGCCGGGAGCTGGACGACCGGCTGGTCCTCGAGCAGGTACGGGTTCCGATCGGGGTTCTGCTGATCGTCTTCGAGAGCCGGCCCGACGCGGTGATCCAGATCGGCTCGCTGGCGCTGCGCACCGGCAATGCCGTGCTCATGAAGGGCGGTTCGGAGGCCCTGCATTCCAACCGGGCGCTGACCGACCTGCTGCGGGAGGCCGTGGTCAAGGCGGGAGGGCCCGCCGATGTGGTCCAGAACGTGGAGGGCCGGGAGGCGGTGGCCGACCTGCTGGCCATGGACGAGCACATCGACCTGGTTGTCCCTCGGGGTTCCGCCGATCTGGTGCGCGCCATCAAGGCGGCGTCGCGCATCCCCGTCTTGGGTCACGCGGACGGCATCTGCCATGTCTACGTGGATGCGGCCGCCGATCCCGGCATGGCCGTCCGGGTGGCGGTGGACTCCAAGACGGACTACGTAGCCGTCTGTAACGCTGCCGAGACCCTCCTGTTGCACCGCGACTTCCCGGCCGGTCGGGCAGTGGTTCAGGCCCTGCTCGATGCCGGGGTCGATGTGCGCGGAGATGAGGCGGTGGCGGCCATGGCTCCGGGTGTCACGGCGGCCCGCCCTTCCGACTTCGGCCAGGAGTTCGGGGAGCTCACCATGGCCGCCCGGGTGGTGGACGGGCTCGACGACGCCATCGATCACATCCACGCCTACGGGTCGGCGCACACCGACACCGTGGTCACCGAGGACGCCGAGGTCGCCCGGCTCTTCCTCGAAACGGTCGATTCCTCCTCGGTGTTCTGGAACGCCAGCACCCGGTTCGCGGACGGGTTCCGCTACGGGTTGGGGGCCGAGGTAGGTATCGCCACCGGCCGCGTCCATGCCCGGGGTCCGATGGGGGCGGAAGGTCTGTACACCACCAAGTGGCTCCTGCGGGGCGACGGGCACGTGGCGGGCGACTACGGGCCGGGCAAGCGGTCCTACACCCACCGGGACCTGGCGCTCGACTGACCCCTTCTACACAAACAGCAGGATCAGCGTCTCGGCCACGCATGCGGGTTTGGCGGAACCTTCCAGTTCGATCGTCACCCTCTCCTCGAGGTGGATGCCGTTGGGCTTCTCCGACACGCCTGCTATCTCCCGGACCACCCGGACCCTCGACCCGGTGGGGACCGGGCTGATGAACCGCACCCGGTTGAGGCCGTAGTTCACGATCATCTTGACTCCGGGGATGTCGAGAACGGGTCCGATCCCCGGTATCAGCGCCAGAGTCATGAACCCGTGGGCGATGGTGGCGCCGAACGGGCCTTCCGCAGCCCGGGCGGCATCCACGTGGATCCACTGGTGATCCCTGGTGGCGTCGGCGAAGCGGTCGACATCGGCCTGGGTGATGGTGTGCCAGTCGCCCACCCCGATGACCTCCCCGACCCGAGCCTCCAGCTGCGCCCTGACACTCATTCGGTGGCCGTGGATCGCCGGTCTAGGCGGGCTCGTCTTCGAGGGCTACCCGGATGCGTCGGAACCCTCGACCCTTCGACTGGACCTTGGTGATCCTCACGCGGCCGACCTCCTCGGTCGTGTTGACGTGGGTGCCTCCGTCCGCCTGGCGGTCCAGGCCCACGATGTCGATCACCCGGATCCGGCGAACGGATGGCGGTATCAGGTTGACCTTGGTCCGGATGAGGCTGGGATCGAGGTCGGCCTTCTCACGGGGCATGAAGGACACGTCGACAGGCAGGTGGCGGGCGATTGCCTCGTTCAACGCCTGCTCGATGGGATCCCGGTCCGCCGGATCCCAGTTGGGGACTTCGAAATCCAGGCGACCGTAGCCGGGTGCCATGTTGCCGCCCGTCACCGGGCTCCGGAACCGCTCCCAGATCACCCCGCAGAGGGCGTGCAATGACGTATGGGTACGCATGAGCCGGTACCGGCGGTCCCAGTCGATCCTGCCTATCACCCCGGTTCCCATCTTCGGAAGCCCGCCCTCGAGCCAGTGCCAGACGCCGTCCGAGTCCTGTTTGACCTGCACCACCTTGAGCCGGTCATCCCCGATGGCCAGCTCTCCGAGGTCGAACGGCTGACCACCCCCGCCCGGATAGAACACCGTCCGGTCGAGCAGCACCCGCCCGTCGTCGACATCGGTGGCCACCACCTGGGCCGCCATCTCGCGGGCATAGGAGTCAACCGAGTAGATCTGCTCCGTCATGGCGCCAACGATACCCCGATCACATTCGGGCTTCGTTCCCGCCCATGAGTCCACGACACCTGTCGGGAAGCGCGTCTCGTGATCAGCGAGAAGGATTCTTCGCGTTCTCCCAAGCAAGGGTTGAAAACGTCACGCCCCCGCTATACGTTGCCTGTTGCCAAGCACCTATACCGGCCGATGAGGCGAGACCGATCGGAACGGCCGGTCCGAGGGGAACACACAAGGCTCAATGGAGCGAAGGCCGTCCCGGCATCCAGCCGGGCATGGCCGACCACGCTCCAACAGGATGGGTGGTGGCGGGGGCGGGGCCCGGTGCGAAGCACCGGGTTTTCGCGACCTGCGGCGTCTAGGCGTTCTTGAGGCTGAGAGCGTCTTAAAAGACGTTCTGAACCTTAGGTTGGCCCGTGTCTAAGGATAGGACGAGCCCGGTCACCAGGGGACTCCCGGCAACGGGACGGGTCAGCCGGCTTCCCTCAGCTCCTTGAGCCACCTCTGCCGGAGCCGCCGCCGCTCGCCCGGGGTAGTGCCACCCCAGATCCCCTCGGTCTGGTTGGTGCCCACCGCGAAGGACAGGCACTCGGAGGCCACCGGGCACCCGTCGCATGCCTGTCTCGCTCGCTCGACTCCCACCGCATCGCCCGGATCGGGGAAGAAGACACCCGGGTCGATCGTCCGGCAGGCCGCCTGGTCGCGCCAGGACGCCCCACCTGCCGGGGGCTGGAGAGATGTGAGGATGAACGGTGCTGCGCTTCGTCTCATACCCTGTACAACAATCTCCGGCCCTGAAGTGTTCCTTGTTTCGAACGGCCCGGTGGCTTCGTCCGGTCAGAAGGGATACGGAGAGGGGACCTCACCCGGCTCGTAGCGGGCCAGCTCGCGGCGGGCCACGGCTCGGACATGCACCTCGTCGGGTCCGTCGAGGATCTGCAGGGACCGGATCTGCGCATAGAGATGGGCCAGCGGGAACTGGTCCGACACCCCGGCGGCGCCGAACAGCTGGATGGCGCGGTCGACCACCATCCTGGCCGTCCGCGGCACAGCCACCTTGATGGCCGAGATCTCGACCCGGGCCTCCCGCGTACCCACCGTGTCGATCATCCAGGCGGTCTTCAACACCATCAGGCGAGCCTGCTCGATCCGGATCCGCGAATCGCCGATCCAGTCCCGCACTACACCCTGGTCCGACAGCAGCGACCCGAAGGCCTGCCTGGCCTGTGCCCGGGCGCACATCAGATCGAATGCCCGCTCGGCCATGCCGATCGCCCTCATGCAGTGATGGATCCGACCCGGACCGAGCCTGGCCTGGGCCATGGCGAAGCCTTCGCCCTGTTTGCCCAAGAGGTTCGAGGCCGGGACGCGGACGTTGTCGAAATGGATGGTGGCGTGACCCCCCCGATCGTGATAACCGAAGACAGAGGAGTCGTGCTCGATGGTTACACCCGGACTGTCGAGCGGCACTAGCACCATGCTCTGGCGCCGGTAGGGATGAGCGTCCGGATCGGTCACACCCATGACGATCGCCACCCTGCACCGCGGGCTGGCCGCCCCGGTGGAGAACCACTTGCGTCCCCGGATGACGAAGTGGTCGCCGTCCTTCGTGATGCGGGTGCGGATGTTGCGCGGATCCGACGAGGCGACGTCCGGTTCCGTCATCGAGATGCAGGAACGGATGGCGCCCTCCAGGAGCGGATCGAGCCATCGGCGTTTCTGCTCGTCCGTTCCGAACATGTGGAGGATCTCCATGTTGCCGGTGTCGGGCGCCGAGCAGTTCACCGCCTCGGGCGCCAGCAGCGGGCTCCGGCCGGTGATCTCGGCCAGCGGCGCGTACTCGAGGACCGACAATCCCGCCCCCCGGTCCGGATCGGGCAGGAACAGGTTCCACAACCCCATGGAGCGGGCCTCCGCCTTCAGGTCCTCCATGATCTGCGGATGGTGGTGGGGGTCTCCCGCAGCCGCCATCTGCTCTGCATAGACGGCTTCGGCGGGATAGACCAGCCCGTCCATGAAGTCCGTCAACGCGGACCGGAGCCGCTCCACTCGCGACGGAAACTCGAAGTCCACCGGCTGCGTTTCTCCTCAGGCGCTGACCCGCAAACGTTAGCCTCCCCGCCGTCCGCATCGAACAGGACGAGACGGGCCCGGCGCCACCCCGGTGCTGTGGAATCCGGAACGGCTACACTTGACGGGGTCAGGGTCGGCTGTTCAGGTGGACAGCCGAGTGGTAGACGACTTCTGGCCAACCCACTACACAGGGGGTAACCGCATGCTGAGATTCGTGGAGGAGATCCTCCTGCTCCTACTCCGTGACGAGGACGGCAAGTTCTATCACGTGTCCCGGTTCGCGATGGATCGCGCTATGGCCGGGGCCATCCTCATGGACCTGGCCATGGAGAACCGCATCGACACCGACCTCGAAGACCTGATCCTGCTCGATGCCACCCCCACCGGCGACAACCTGCTGGACCCGACCCTGGCCATGATCGCAGCCGGGGAGAAGCGCAACGCTCTCTACTGGGTGGAGCAGGCCGCTCGGAACTCCGACGAGATCCGGGAAGGGGCGCTGTCACGGCTGGTGGAGCGGGGGATCCTGGAGCACCAGGAGGATTCTTTCCTCTGGGTTTTCCGTTCGAGGCGCTACCCGGCGGTTGACGGCGAGGCGGAGCGCGAGGTCAAGCTGAGGATCATGGGGGTCCTGTTCAGCGACGAGATTCCCGACCCGCATGACGTGGTGCTCATCTGCCTGGCCGATGTGTGCGGTATCTTCAAGCTGCTGCTGTCCAAGCAGGAACTGGATCAGGCCTCGGAAAGGATCGAACAGGTCCGGAAGCTGGACCTGATCGGCCAGGCCGTGGCCCAGGCCATCCATGAGATCGAGATATCGATAGCCTCGGCGGTGATGTTCTAACCCCGGGCTTGACATCCCGTGCCTGAAGAACGAGCCCTAAGGCAGGCGGAGTGCGGAAAATCCGGCTCAAGCCCTGGCGAACTATATAATTTGCTTCTAATATCTTCTAGATTGGAACTTAGCGTGGGTAGGGGTGGTCGGGGTTTGTCTTGTGGAACTATATAATTTGCTTCTAACTTCTTCTAGATTAGAACTTAGCGTGGGTAGGGGTGGTCGGGGTTTGTGTCGCCGGCCCTGAGCCGTGCTCCAAGGTCGTCGGGAGCGATGAACACTCTTCGCCGGCCCTCCATGCCACAATCAAGTAGGTCATGGGACGCCAGATCGAGCAGGTCGGTACGAGCCGTCTGCAGGACCACGCCATGGCTGGTGCTATGGCTCCGGTATGTGTAGCGATACCCCGGATGTCGTAGGGCGTGTCCGAGGAGGGCCCGTTGCCTGTGGTTGAGTCCGGGCAAATCCCCGGCTAGGCGTTCTGCGGCCTGCATGCGCTCGATGGTCTCGTCGACATAGATCGCCAACTCCTCGAAAGCCCTTCTCAAGACCTCGAGTTGGTGGATCAGGAAGTATGTCAGGTCGTTTCCGTCCGTTTCAGTGTGGAGGAAGGCATGGGCGTACTTCGCAGGCGCCTTCAGGACGATCTCGGAGATCGAGACATATTCGGTAAGCCAGTATCCGGCCCGTAGAGCGGACCAGTAGAAGAGGGCGCGGGCCGCTCGACCATTCCCATCGACGAATGGATGGACATAAGCCAACAAAAAGTGGAGCACAATAGCTTTGACCAGCGGATGAGTAAATGAATAGTCTCCGTCATTGGCAAAGTCGCACATTCGTTCGATGTGCTCTGGGATCTGCTCCGCGGGTGGCGGCGAGAAGACCTCCTCGCCACTGCGCCAGTCCACAACCGAGACCCTAGACTCCCCTGGTTGCTGGAAGCGGCCGCAGTCCTTCTGGTCATCCATGGTGCCGTCGGTAAGCCGAGCGTGCATTTCCAGGAGTAGGCCCGGAGTCAAGTTCTCTGAGGTCGCTTCCTTGATGAAGTTGATAGCGTGGTAGTTGTTGAAGATCATGCGTTCGGACTTGTCTCTAGGGTTCCGGCCCGACCGGAGCATCTGCTTGGCCACCACCCGGGTTGTCGAGGCGCCCTCGAGTTGTGAGGACGATAGGGCTTCTTCGATGAGGCCCCGTACCTTGTAGCGGTTGCGCGTGGTTCGGTCCAAGACAGCCGCCGGCGCGACGGACCGGCCGGTAGCGCGAAGGTCCAGATTGTGGAGGCTCTTGAGGATCGGGTCGACGAGGCTGTATGAGAACGGGATTCCGCGTGTGTCAACCAGATCGGTAGGCCGAGATGATTGCTGGCGGGCGAGGCGCATGCCGGCCCACCACTGTTCGACGGTGAGGCCTTCGGGTGGCTCCAGTCGGCGCAGGTCGTCCCAGTGGAGGTATCGACCGTCTGTCAAGGTCGCGCGCACATTGACCAACCGTCCGACCACTTCGGGTGCAAGGTTTTTTAGCAGCGCGAGCAGTTCTGGAGGTTTCGCCATCCGGTTAGCCATAGCTTCTCCGCAACCATGAGGCCGTGATTCGGAGGACCGCCTCTAGCCATCTTCTAACCAGTACTAGATTAGCACATAGTTTCGGACTGCTATTGCTGCGAAGTTCTCAACTGCGAGGGCAACTCCAAGGAGTCCCGGTGTCGCTGGACTCCGTTTCCTGGCCACCCCACCGAAGCGGGCCTGCCAGGTCGGGACAAAGGCTGCGGAAGGGGCTAGGGCTCAGGATCTTGCTGGGCTTGAGGAGGGTGTGACAGCCCGGCGTCCTGGACGGGCCCAAAGGCTGTAGGCGACCAGCACCAAGCCGAACGCAGCCAGGGCGTAGGGGGTGGTGATCGTCTCCCCGAGAGCTCCGAGCACCAGTGTGCCGAATGGGAAGAGGCCGCCCCACGCCAGCACGAACAGGCTCATCACCCGTCCCCGCTTGGCTTCGGTGGCCAGGGTCTGGACCAGGGTGGTCAGGCAGGTGAGCAGGAAGAAGTTGAGGCCGCCCGCCACCGTCACCAGGAGGCCCGCCGCCCAGACCGTCCGGGTCAGGCCGAACAACCCCTCAACCACCCCGAAGGCGATCGCGCCCCAGGTAATGGTGGACATGTCAAGCGGGAACCGGCCGCTCCCGGCCGCGAACGCGCCGAGCATGGCGCCCAGACCGATCAGCATGATCATCATCGTGAAGGTCTGGTCGTCCCCACCCAGGGTTTCGTAGGCCACGACCGGGAGCACAGCCATGTAGGAGGTGCCGAAGATGGTCACCATGGCAGCCATGGCCAGCGCCCTCATGATGGTGGGACGCTCCCGGACGTACTCGATGCCCTGGCGCATGCGACCGATGACACCGAGGGTGTCCTGTTCGGGCTGGTAGGGCCGTAGGGTGATCATCGAGATCGCCACCGCTCCTGCCAGGGCCGCCACCGCCCACAGCGCAAAGGTACCGCCCGGTCCCCACAGAGCCAGGATCGGTCCCGCCAGGGCCGGCCCTCCTATACGGGCCAGGTTGAGCCCGATCGAGTTGATCGACACCGCGCTCCGTAGGTCCTCACGGGGGACCGAATTGGCCACCGCCGCGTGGTTGATCGGGATGGAGAACGCCAGCCCAACCCCGAACACGAGGGAGAAACCGAACATCATCAACACGGACTCGGCCCGGCCGGCAATGACCAGATAGCTGATGACCGCAGCCGCAACGCCCATACTCGCCTGGTTCGCGATGATGAGCCGTTTCCGGTCGAGGCGGTCGGCCACCACACCGACGAAGGGGGTGACCACCAGCATCGGGATGGAGCTGAAGAATGACAGAAGGCCCAGCATCCACGGGCTGTTTTGGGTCAGGCGGGCCACCATCAGCTGGAAGGTGAGCAGGCCGATCCAGAAGCCCGCCCGGTAGAAGAACAGCCCGGTCCACAGGACGGTGAAACTGCGATGCCGGAAGGCCCTGAGGACCGGTGCCGAGCCTTCGTTGCGGGGCGCTCCTCGCCCCCCGGGCAGGACACGTCGCAGGCCGGTAACAGAGCGGGGCGTTGAACGAGGTCGCAAACCGGATTCCATCCTTAAACAAGAACACCCGCCACCGTGACAGCGACGGGAGACGGCCCCAGAGTAGTGGCAAGGAGGGTCGTTGCCCGCCATCCGGACGCGGCAGGCTCGTGCGCGGATCTGCCGCTCAGCTGGAAAGGACAGGCGGCTTTTGACAACTCAAGCACTATAAGCTAGCTATTAAGTATGGTAACTAGACTCCAATAGACTGTTGAGCATGATAAGAGAGTCATACCGGACCAAGACCGAGCGCGAACCGGTGTATTGTTCGAGATACAAGGAGGAACGCACAATGGCCGGTCACGCCTTCCCCCTCGATCGCTCCGTCTATCAGATGAACGAGGCAGCGCGCCTTCTGGGCTTGCCCGACAAAACCCTGCGTCGCTGGATCGACGGCGATCGCCGCTTTGATCGTACGATCGAACCGCTGATCCGACCGGAGCACACCGGTGATGCGAATGTGACGTGGGGAGAGTTCGTCGAGGCAGGCCTCCTGGCCGAATACCGGGTGCGAAGACTGCCGATGGAGAAACTCCGGCCGCTGATCGCTGACCTCCGCGAACAGATGGGAACTCCCTACCCGCTCGCTTTGGCGCGCCCTCTCTACTCGGACGGACGCAACCTGCTCTGGAGGTTGCAGGAGAAGAGTGGTATCGATGAAGAACTCTTCCTCGTGGTCAACGATCGAACAGAGAACGGTTACCAGTTACTTCTGAGCGAGGTGACCAAGCAGTTCGCATCACGGGTTGAATTCGAGCCGCCCGAGACCGGGATCGTCATCAAGTGGTTCCCCTGGAGATCGAAACGGCGCCGGATCGTCATCGATCCACGTGTGGCCTTCGCTCTCCCGACCATCTCCGGAGTCCGCACCGAAGTGATCGCAGAGTTTGCGGCCGCCGGTGAGCCGATACCAGCTATCCAAGGGTTCTATGCCGACTATGGCCTCAGCGAGTCGGACATCGGCGAGGCGATCCGGTTCGAACAGTCGCTGTATCGAACCGCCGCGTGACAGAGCGCTTCTTCTTCGATGCCAGCCTTGCTGGTGTCGCCCGGGTTCTGGCTCCGGATCACCCCGAGATCACGTACCCGGGTAATGGTGTGTGGCAACTACCTCAGAACGCACCCGACGAGGAATGGCTAGAAGTTGTGGGCAGAAACGGATGGTGTGCCATCATCCGTGACAAGCGGATCCGAAGACGACCTTCTGAGAATGCGGCTCTGGAGAGGTTTCGTGTCAGAGTGGTGAATGTGGCCGTTCGTCGCAATCTGACCTCATCGGGGTACGTAGATCTCTTGGAGCGCAACTGGGCCCGTTTGGAGGAGGTGCTGGCCGCGCCACCGGCCTACTACCACCTGGCCAGGGGAGGGTTGGCGAAGCTGCACAGGTACCCGATCTAGATCAAGTGGTCCCAGGAATGTGGCGGTCCTGCTGGGTGATTTCCTGTCCACCGCCTAGCCTGTTTACGTTGTGAACCTTCACCTGCTGGATGCCACCTACGAGCTGTTCCGGGCCTACTTTGGGTATCCGAGGCGGCTCGATCCTGACGGGAGGGAGGTCGGCGCGGTCTACGGGGTGCTCGACTCCACTATCCGCCTGCTCCGCGAGGACGGTGTCACCCATCTGGCCGCTGCCACCGATGCGGTGATCGAGTCCTTCCGCAACGACCTCTTCCCCGGCTATAAGACGGGCGAGGGGATCGAACCGGAACTACTCGCTCAGTTCCGGCTGGCGGAGGAGGCGCTGGAGATCCTGGGCGTGACCGTCTGGGCCATGCGGGATTTCGAGGCTGACGACGCCATCGCCACCGCTGCCCACCGCTGGATGGATGATGTGGATCGGGTGGTCATCCTCAGCCCCGACAAGGATCTGATGCAGTGCGTGATCGGGGATCGGGTGGTGACGTTCAACCGCCGGGAACGCAAGCGCTACGACGAGCGCGGGGTGGTGGAGAAGTTCGGCATCCGGCCGCCCTCCATACCCGATTACCTGGCGCTGGTGGGTGACGCCGCCGATCGGGTTCCCGGGATCACCGGTTGGGGCGCGAAGTCCAGTTCCACCCTCCTGGCCCGGTACGGCCACATCGAGGACATTCCCGGATCGCCCACCGCCTGGGACGTGAAGGTCCGGGGCGCCGTCCGGCTGTCAACCAACCTGGAAGCGGCCCGCGCCGAGGCGGGCCTCTACCGGACGCTCACCACCCTCCGCCGTGACGTACCGCTGGCCGAGGATCTCGAGGACCTTAAATGGCGCGGCGCCCATCGGTCGCGCTTCATCGAGCTTTGCGACCGGCTCGGTTTCGGCGCCATCCGCAACCGGCCCCGCCGCTGGCAGCACTAGACGATCAGTTTCTAGTCGGTAGTCGATAGTCAGTAGCTGTTCATCGATGATTAGCCTGCGGTCATGTAGTTCCCGATCCCAGAACACAATCGGCAGTCCGGCGGACCCGTTGGAACGGATCGAACCTCAAAACTCAGAGGATCTTTGACAATCGTCCTTTCGTATGGTCTAATTCTGTTGTTACAACGCGCTCATCCAGAGCGGTGGAGGGACAGGCCCTTTGAAGCCGCGGCAACCGACATGAGCGGTGCCAATGCCTGATCGATGAGACTGCCGAGGCGGGATTCCGCTCGCGGCGCTCGACGACGAGCGCGTACAAGCGAGAGGAGACTGTCACACATGGATCGCCTGCACTTCAAGCCTTCAGCACCCAGCAGGTGCATGTGTTGTCCAGGCTCCCGGGTGATCAACCCGGGCGGTCCTGGCAACCGCCCGTAACCGACGCCACCACCCGGGAGCCAACAAGGCCGGCCAGCCACGGGTCCTCGATCCCGGATCTGTCACGGACACTCCGGATCGATCAGGACAGAAACCAGGCCCGAACTGGTACAGAACGCGAGAACCAACCCGTAACCACGGAATCACGAAGGAGAAAAACGAATGAGCACTGGTGACATCAACGGAGTCGATACGGCGCATCTGCTGTTCGCGCGGGGAGTGGTCGGGGAGACACCGGCCGCCGGCGACTACACATGGCGGGCTTCGAACGAGTGGGTCCACGGAACCCACAGCAAGACGCAGATCGATGGCTACTTCGGTCTCGGTGAGGAGCGCAGCCACAAGGGGAACTACGAGTTCGAGGCCGACCATCCGCTGGAGTTCAACGCGGCGGACAATGCCGCCACTCCCGTGGAGATTGTGCTGGCAGGCCTGGCCAGTTGCCTGACCGCCGGCGTGGCCGCCGTGGCCGAGAACCGCGAGATCAAGCTCCGCTCGGTGAAGGCGACGCTCGAGGCCGACATGAATATCGGAGGCATCCTCGGAGCGGACCCCGATGTCAGGAACGGGTTCAACGACGTCCGGGTCAACTACGAGATCGAAGCCGACGAGACGAGCCAGGCCGACCTCGAGGCGCTGGTGGCGCAGTCCCAGAAGATCTCGGCGGTCTTCGACATCATGACCAATCCCACCAACGTGACCGTAAGCGTCAACTGAGACGACCGATTCGGAGCCATCGGATGCGTACCACCACCGTCGTAATCGGCGCCGGGCACACCGGCTTAGCGGCCAGTTACTTCCTGTCTGCCCGGGGTATCGATCATGTCGTCCTGGAGCGGGGAGAGGTAGCCAACACCTGGCGAACCGAACGCTGGGATTCCCTGCGGCTGCTGACCCCCAACTGGCAGGTCAGCCTGCCCGGCTTCGCTTACGACGGTGACGATCCCGACGGCTTCATGACCGTGCCGGAACTGGTGGGCTTCATCGACAGGTATACCCGGTTGGTGAACCCACCGCTCCAGACGCTCACCACCGTCACCTCGGTCCGCCCGGACGGTGACGGGTACGAGGTGGTGACCGACCGCGGCGTGTGGCAGTGCCGGTCGGTGATACTGGCCAGCGGAGGCTTCAACCTACCCAAGGTGCCCCCCATCGCGGCCGCCCTCCCCGACTCGGTTCGTTCTGTCACTCCGCACGACTACCGCCGCCCGTCCGACCTTGACGATGGAGGGGTGCTGGTGGTGGGCGTGTCCGCCACCGGCGTGCAGCTCGCCGAGGAGATCCATCGATCCGGCCGTCCGGTCACCGTGTCGGTGGGCGAGCACGTCCGCATGCCGAGGATCTACCGGGGTCGGGATATCAGGTACTGGATGGACGTGACCGGCGTGTCGGACGAGCGCTACGACGAGGTGGACGATGTGTTCCGCGCCCGCCAGGTTCCTTCCCCCCAGCTGGTCGGATCCCCGGAGCGCAAGTCCCTCGATCTCAATGCTCTGACCGACCAGGGGGTGCGGATGGTGGGCCGCCTGGCTGGGATCAGGGACGGGAAGGCCCAGCTGTCGGGGTCCCTCCACAACAAGGTCACCCGCTCAGACCTCAAGATGAACCGCCTGCTGACCACCATCGACGAATGGGTCACCGAGAACGGGTTGGACGGCCGGTACGATCCGCCCCATCGGTTCGAGCGCACCCGGGTCGAGAACTCTCCGCCGCTGCTGATCGATCTGGACAGGGGGAACATCCGCACCGTGCTGTGGGCGACCGGATACCGCCCCGACTACTCGTGGCTCCACGTTCCGGTTTTGGACTACAAGGGCAGGGTCCGGCACGATGGCGGGGTAGTGAGCGGTTCGCCGGGACTGTACGTGATCGGGCTGAACTTCCTGCGCCGCCGCAAGTCCAGCTTCATCCACGGTGCCGAGGACGACGCCCGCGACCTGGTTGATCACCTGGCCGCGTATCTTGAAGCCCGGGTGCCGGTGGGGGTCAGCTGACCGATCGCCGGCGCGTCGGCAGTAGGTCCCGAGCGAGGAGGTACGGCGATGGATTACGAGCCGGGAACACCGATCGTGATCACCGAGTCGGAAGGGGTGGGCCTGACCACTCCCGAACCGTTCGTCCGCCATGTGACAGCTCTGCTCTCGCCACTGCTCCAGCCCGGCATCGGGGACTTCGCCATCGGCACCTGCGAGGTGCCGCCCGGCCAGATGGGCAGCCTGCACACGCATCCGGACGCCGCCGAGATCTGGATGTTCTCCGAGGGCCAAGGTCGGGCAACGGTGGGCGACCGGGAGATCGTCACCGGTCCCGGCATGGTCGTCTTCACGCCGCCCGGTGTCAGCCACCAGTTCTTCAACACAGG
>JAGWAN010000035.1:28695-40876 GCA_021296345.1 Acidimicrobiia bacterium
CTGAGCCTCCTAAGCCGGCCAAAGTCGCGAAAATCGCCGGCGCCGTACCCGGTGCTCCAATCCTGAGGTTCAGGGCGTCATGGTTGGTGCGGTGTTCCTGAGGTTCAGGGCGTCATATATGACGCCCTCTGCCCCAAGAACCCTTAGACGCAGCAGATCGCGAAAATCCGGTGCTCCGCACCGGGCCCTCCCCCGCCACCACCTGTCCTGGTTCGGAGCGTGGTCGGCCATGCCCGGCTGGCTGCCGGGATCGGCGGTTCGCTCCATTGAGCCTTGTGTGTTCCCTCGGGCCGGCCGTTCCGATCGGTGAGACTCTTCCAGCCGGTGTAGGTGCTTGGCGGTATTCAACATATGGTGGGGGTGTGACACATTCGCCCTTCCCCCTCGATTCCCGCCGGCCCGGTCATCGTTGCCAATGGGCGGAACGTGTTATCCGGAGTCTTTAGGCCCTTTGCGGGCGGGTCGGCGGTCCGGCAAGGCCCTCACAGGAGACGTACGGATCCAGGATCCACCGGCGTCCGAGCCCTGGCGGGATCGGGTCAGCCGCCTCCGATCGGCGGCAGGCAGTGAACTTCGGACCCTTCGGGAACCCGCTCGTAGAGGGCGTCGGTCTTGATGTGACCGTCGATCGCCCCCCCCAGGCCGGGAAAACGCCGGTCCAAGGCGTTGATCAGAGAACGCACCGTGGTGGCCTCGATCTCGACCTCTTCGACTCCTCCGGTGTATTGCCGCAGCGCCGATCCGAAGATCACCCGGACCACGTCAGCCGCCGTTGGCTCCGATTGCCGCCAGCACCTTCACCGGCGACATGGGCAACTCGCTCAGCCGCAGGCCGGTGGCGTCGTGGATGGCATTCGCAACCGCCGCCATAGGGGGCACGATGCCGACCTCGCCCACCCCGCGCACGCCGTAGGGATGGCCCGGATTCGGTACCTCGACGATCACCGTGTCGATCATCGGCAGGTCGGAGGCGACCGGCATCCGGTAGTCCAGGAATCCCGCGTTCTCCATGGTCCCGCCGTCGTCGAAGATGTATTCCTCGTTGAGCGCCCAGCCGATGCCCTGAGCCACGCCGCCCTGCATCTGTCCCTCGACATAGCTCGGATGGATGGCCCGCCCGGCGTCCTGGGCGGTGGTGTACCGGAGGATCTTCACGGCGCCCGTCTCGGGATCGACCTCGACATCGCACACCTGGGTCGAGAATGCGGCGCCTGCTCCTCGCGCGTTCACGGCGGCGCTGGAAGTGATCGGGCCGCCCGTCCCGGCGGCGTCGATCGCCAGATCCTTGGTGGTCATGGGTGCCCGGTCTCCGGAGACGTGCTGTGCCCGTCCGTCCACCCACTCGACCTCCTCGACATCGACATCCCACACCATGGCCGCCCGGGCTCGCAGGTCGGCCACCACGTTGCGGCAGGCGTCGATGACCGCCATGCCGGTGGCGTGGGTGACCCGGCTTCCTCCGGTGACATCGGTGTAGCCGACCGATTCGGTGTCGCTGACGATGGGGCTGATGTCGTAGACGTCGATGCCTAGCTCTTCCGCGGCCATGAGCGCCATCGAGGCCCGGCTCCCGCCGATGTCGGGACTGCCGGTGAGCACCGAGGCGGTCCCGTCCTCGTTGATGTGGACCGTGGCGCTCGAGCTGCCCCCGAAGTTGAACCAGAAGCCGCTCGCCACCCCCCTGCCCTGGTTGGGTCCGAGCTCGATCGAGTAATGCGGATGGTCCCGGACCGCTTCCACCGTCTCAATGAAGCCGATGCGCTTGAAGATCGGCCCGTAGACGGCCCGCACGCCCTCCTCGGCGGCGTTACGGAGCCGGAACTCGAGCGGATCCATACCCAGCTGCTCCGCTACCTCGTCCAGCAACGTCTCGGAGGCGAACGACGCCATCGGCGCTCCGGGCGCCCGGTAGGCGGCCACCTTGGGCATGTTGACCACCACGTCGAGGCCCTCGAGCAAGACGTTCTCGACCGAGTAGGGGGCGAAGGCGCACATGCATCCCAGGCTCACCGGCGAACCCTTGAAGGCGCCTGCCTGGTAGGCCATGGAGCCCTCCACCGCGGTCAGCTTGCCGTCGCTGGTGGCGCCCACCTTGAGACGTATCTTGGACCCGGAGGTGGGGCCGGTGGCGCGGAACACCTCGTCGCGGGTCATGACGATCTTGACTGGGCGCCCGGCCTTCTGTGACAGTCGCGTGGCCACCGGTTCCACGTACACGGTGGTCTTGCCGCCGAAGCCTCCGCCGATCTCGGCCGGGATCACCTTTACCCGGGACGGCTCCCATCCGAGCAGCAGGGCGGTGAAGGACCGCACCATGAAGTGGCCTTGTGAGGAGCAGAAGACGGTGGCCTTGCCGTCTTGACCCACGTCCGCCACCACCGCATGCGGTTCGATGTAGCCCTGGTGGACCGGCTGGGTGACGAACTCCCGCTCCACGATCACGTCGGCCTCTGCGAAGCCCTTCTCGATGTCTCCCCGGTCGATCACGTAGCGGGAGGCCACGTTGGAAGGCTCGTCAGGAACCGGATCCACCCCTTCGGTGATCATGTCCTCGTGGAGGATCGGGGCATCGGGGGCCATGGCCCGGTCCACGTCGATCACGTGTGGGAGGACCTCGTAATCGACCTTGATGGCCGCCAGCGCCGCCAGCGCTTCCCGGCGTGAGGTAGCGGCCACGGCGGCGAGCGCATGGCCTTCGTAGAGCACCTTGTCACGCGCCATCACGTTGTGGCACAGGTCCCGGAAATCGACGTATTCCTCGCCGCTTCCGCCCTGCTCGGACTCCAGGATCGGGAAGTCGGCGCCCGTGACCACCGCGCGGACTCCTTCCATCGCTTCGGCTGCCGAGGTGTCGATGGAGAGGATGCGGGCATGGGGATGGGGGGACCGGAGCACTGCTCCGATCAGCATCCCGGGCAGGTTCAGGTCGGCGCCGTACCTGGCCCGGCCGGTGACCTTTTCGAGCCCGTCGTGGCGGACCGGGCGGGTCCCGACCCACTTGTAACTTGGGGTAGCGGTAACGGTCACGCCTCCTCCTTTGCCCTATGTAGCCGGGACGGCTTCTTCCATACGGTCGGCCGCGTCGAGGATCGACCGCACGATCTTGTCATAACCGGTACACCGGCAGAGGTTGCCGGCGATGGCGTAGCGCACTTCTTCCTCGGTGGGGTCGGGATTGCGGTCCAGCAGCGCCTTGCCGGCCACCAGGAAGCCGGGTGTGCAGATCCCGCACTGCAAGGCCGCTCCCTCCAGGAAGGTCTCCTGGAGCGGGTGGAGACCATCCGGGCCGGCCATCCCCTCCACCGTCTCGATCGTTGCTCCCTCCGCCTCCGGAACGAAGACCAGGCAGGAACAGGTGAGCCTTCCGTCGAGGATGACCGAACAGGCCCCGCAGTCGCCGGTGGCGCAGCCTTCCTTCACTCCCATCAGCCCCACCACGTCACGGAGGGCGTCGAGGAGGCTCTGATCGTCCTCGCACAGGAACTCGGCGGGGTCGCCGTTGATGGTGCAGGTGACGCGCGTTCTGCTCATACCGGGATCCTCACTGGTGCGGGCGGTTTCATGAGGCGGCCCGGTCGGCGGCCAGCTTGAGGGCCCTCACCGCCAGTACTCCGGCCACCTGCCGGCGGTATGCAATGGTGCCGCGCTTGTCGTCGATGGGGTTACAGACCGCCGAGGCTTCCGCCGCCACCCGTTTCAAGGCCTCGTCGGTGAGCGGGTGGCCCACCAGGATGCCGGCCGCCGCCGGCACCGTGACCACCGTGGGCGCCACGGCGCCCAGAGCGACCGACACGTCCCGGCACCTGCCTGCTTCATCGAGGGTGAGACGGGCGCCGGCGCCGACCACTGCTATATCCATCTCGGTGCGGGGGATGAAGCGCAGGTAGGCGTCGGCTGTGCGGGGTGGGGGACGATCGAACACGAGCTCGACCAGGAACTCGCCCTTGGCCAGCGCCGTGCGGCCGGGTCCCGTGACCACCGATGCCACCGGAGTGGTCCTGATCCCGCCCGGTCCGGCGATCACCGCCCGACCGTTGTTCACCACCATGGCAGGAACGGAGTCGGCGGCCGGGGAGGCATTGCACAGGTTGCCGCCCAGGCTGGCGCGGCTCTGGATCTGATCCGATCCGATGAGGCTCGCCGCCTCCACCAGGCCCGGCAGATCGGCGACCAGGTCTTCCTCCTCGCCCAGCCGTACCGAGGGGGTGGCGGCGCCGATGACCCACTGGTCCCCTTCTCGGCGAAGGTCGGTCAGCCGGTCGATCCGCTTGAGATCGACCGCTACGCCGGGCTCCGGACGGCCCATCCGTAGCTGGGGAATGAAGTCGGTGGCCCCGGCGTACACCTGGGCAGGGACGTCTTCGGCCAGTACCGAAACGGTCTCTTCGATGGATGTGGGGGCGACATACCTCATGGCACAACCGAAACTCGGGGCTCCTCTTCCGGGGAGACGGGCGCAGGAACCGTCCGGCCTCCGAAAGACGGTCCGCAGGGTAGCAGGCACGCGTGTCTCCGAGCATGGCACGGCACCGGCCGGCAACCTACCTTCGCCGGCCACGGGGCGGCGGGCGCCTCGGGCCCCTCCTACCCGGCTGAAGGTCGGAGGATTATCTCGATACGGTCCTCGCCACCGTACAGATCCGCCAGGAGCTCCGCACCATCGAGAATGCCCGTCCTCCGGAGGGCTTCGATGGCGGCTGTGTCGGGCCCGGTTCGCGCTACATCGTCATAAGGATCGGCGTTCTGGGCCGACACGGCCGTGACCAGGCGTAGCAGCGCTCCCAGCGCGACGCTTTCTGCCAGGGCCTTGACTGCCAGCGATGCACGGCCCATGGTAGAAAGTAGCGGGCAGCACCGTGCTTCGGGCCTGGCCCTCGAAGGATCGCCCGGCTCCAGGCTAGCGTTTCGGCCTGCGGACCCGGCACGCGAATCCGGTACCAGCACCCGCCGCCAGAACCGAAAGGACACCCGAATGTGGAAGGTCTCACCCTCCCGGCTCGAGGACATGTGTACCTCGATCATGCGGGCGGCCGGAGCGCCGGGCGCCGACGCTCGCCTGGTGGCCGAGCACCTGATCGAGAACGATCTCATCGGGCACCACTCCCACGGGGTCATACGGCTGTGGGACTACATAGAGGCGGCTCGTCGGGGCGAATTGATCCCCGGCGCCAGTCCCCGGATCATCAGCGAGACGCCCACCACCGCCAGGATCGATGGCGGCTGGAACTTCGGCCAGGTGATCGCCACCTTCGCGACCGGACTGGCCATCGAAAAGGCCCGGACCGCCGGGGTCAGCGTGGTGACCGTCCGTCGGGTGAAACACATCGGTCGGCTGGGCCGCTACGCCGAGCAGGTGGCCGCGGCGGGCCTGGTGTCGTTGATCTTCACCAACGGCGGTGGCCACGGCATCAACCAGGCGCCGTTCCGGGGCACGGAGCGGAAGTTGTGCTCCAACCCGATGGCCATGTCGGTGCCGTCCGGCCTGGCCGGACCCTTCCTGCTGGACATGGCCACCTCGGTGGCGGCGGAAGGCAAGGTGCGGGTGTACGGGGCCCGGGGGACGCCCACACCGGCCGGCTGGATCATCGATTCCGACGGGAATCCGTCCACCGATCCGTCGGACTTCGCCGGGGGCGGGGCGCTACTCCCGCTAGGAAGAGCCGAAGGACACAAGGGCTATGCGCTCGCGTTCATGGTGGAGTTGCTGGCCGGCGTGATGTCGGGCGGGGGTATCTCGGGCGATCCGGCCCGTTCCTTCAGCAACGATTCGATGATCATCGTGATCGATCCCGAGCTCTTCCTGCCAATGGCCGAGCTTGAGGAGCGCTCCCTGACGCTCACCGAGCACCTCAAGGACACCCGGCTTGCCGACGAGTCGCAACCGGTCCTGTACCCGGGCGAGAAGGAGGCGGAGGCGCGGTCAGCCAATCGGGGAGGCGACATCGAACTGCCCGACCCGGTGCGCCAGCAACTCGTGTCGATGCTCCGCCGGTTCTCCCTGCCCGAGCCGGAACCGCCCTCCTCCGGCTAGCTACTACCGAAGCCCTGCGGGCACTGGCGAGCGTGGGCTCTCTTTCAGGAGAGAAGGTGCTTGACAATCGGGTGATCGGCGTCGGACAATTGTGGAGTACCCCGCCGGCGTGAGTAACCCCGGCCCGACGGCCCCGGCCACCCGGCTGGGGCTGTTCCTGTGTGGGCCCGACGCCAGCGGCGTTCGCTCAGATTCGGCAATTGCCCGCGGGCATGCGGTCTCCAAGAGAACGGTAGGAGCGGTTAGAAGCCGGTGGGCCCACCTGGATTTGAACCAGGGACCTCATCCTTATCAGGGAGGATAAAAGACCAGGTTAGCAGCTATTCTAGCGGCTGTATCCCACACTCTGACCCACAGTCGACAAGGTACGACCGACCAGGCCCGCTTTCAATAAACCGGGGCGAGGGAGGTGTCTCCACGCCCTGTCGACCTGAGGAGCGGCCCTTTCTAGGAGGGCGCTTGAGGTTAGCAACGAGGAGGGGACCGATCCCAGGAAAGCACCCTTACCAGGCCCGACGCGAACCTCCCTGACGCGTGAACCTGCCCGGGATACTGTGAAGTAGTTTCTCGAGTCGGCCGATTACCGGGTCGGAACCGATTGGCACACTCGGGGGCATGGGTGCTGTCGTTCACTTCCTCTCGGATCCGAGGCGTCATCGAGTCCGGGGCCGGGTCATGCCCTCGGCCACACACCGTCGGTGGCCGGAGCCGTGGAGGTCTGCGTCGCCAACCGAACCGCAACTACCGCAAAGTTCCACTCGACTTGTCGACGTCGGTAGCGGGCCGTCCGGTTACCGACCTCGATACAGACGGGTGATCCGCTGGCTGGCGTGCCACCCGCCGGAAGAGGGCGGATAGGTGTTGGCACTGAATGTGGAGGACTTGGACCGTCCGCGGCTATGGGCTTGTATCCGCTCCCAAGGCGACAACACCGAAGATCGTATGAGCGGTGCCCACCGCGCGCCTCCTCGGTCGTTAGCTCACCAACCGCCCACGGGGCCCCATCGTTCACCCATACCGGATGTCCCCAGCGTGACCTGTACGCGGGAGCCGGCCAACCTCGGCTCTCCTACCTCGCCGTCACAGCGGACCTTAAGAGGCACTTAGGTGGGTGGACCCTCTACTGGTTGCGGCATTCATCGCTGACGCATCTGGTCGATGCAGGAGCCTTCGTGGTCATGCTCCAGGGAGGAGGCGCCACTGTGATCTGAGAACCCTGCCCGTCTACACGAAGCCTGGGGTGGTAGCAGTGGCCCGGCGCACCGCTAAGCGGTCGGACGGGGCGAGCTGGATGATCATGGGCGGGCTACCAAACTCGTGACAGATCCTGAGCCGAATCACCCCCACTATCCTAGTTGCACTAACCTATACATACCTATACAACCTGCTACACTGATGGTATGGGACCTTTCGACGACTACCTATCCGTAGGGAAAGCAGCCGAGTACGTCGGTGTGGCACCCGAGACGCTTCGGCGGTGGGACCGCAGCGGCAAGCTCGTGGCAACTAGGCGGCCGGGCTCGAACCATCGTTATTACGTACGCGCGGATCTGGAGGCCTTCCGCCTCGACTACGCGCGGGCAGCGTCCCGACCGGAAACGCAGCCGTCGGTCTTCGTGACGGCGACCGCTGATGTAGAGCACAACGATCGCCTACGCGAACCGCAGAAGGAAGGGCATAGGGCCGCCCGCGACCACTTTGCCGGATCGAACGAAGCGGCCATGCTCGTGATCCCCGTCGGCTGTGGGAAGACGGGTCTGATTTCCGTCCTTCCCTTCGGGATATCAGAAGGGCGGGTGCTGGTGATCGCTCCGAACCTGACCATCCGAGACGGCATCGCCGAAGCTCTTGACATAGCCGACACCAACTGTTTCTGGGCCAAGACGCGTGTCCTGTCGCATTTCCAGCAAGGACCCCATGTGGCGAAGCTGGACGGTAGGGACGCGAATATCCATGACTGCACGGATAGCGACTTTGTTGTGACCAACATCCAGCAGCTCGTGAGCTCAGCGGACCGGTGGTTGCCGCAGTTCCCTCCGGACTTCTTTGACATGATCGTCATCGACGAAGGGCACCACAGCGCCGCGGAGAGTTGGCGCAAGGTCCTGCGTCACTTCCCTGACGCCAAGGTCGTCAGCCTGACCGCGACGCCTTTCCGCACGGACCAGAAAGAACTTCCAGGTGAGGTTATCTACCGGTACAGCTTCGCGCAGGCAATGATGAGGGGCTATATAAAGCAGATTCACACTAGGAGCGCGGCTCCGTCCGAGCTCTACTTCTCCGACGGAGACGGTCGCCGCTACACACGGGACCAAGTGCTCAGGCTTAGCGAAGAAGCATGGTTCCGCAGAAGTGTCACCCTGTCTGAGGTCTGCAACCGTCACATTGCCGAGGCAAGCATCCGACAATGCGACCAGATGAGGCAGCGAACCCGTACATACCATCAGATCATCGCCTCGGCGTGCAGCATTGACCACGCCCGCCAAGTCAGGTCCGTCTACGAGGAGTGCGGATACAGCGCCGCGGTCATATCGAGCGACCTTGACCCTGACCAGCAAGCACGGGCCCTGCGCCGCCTTCGTGACAATCAGATCGACTGCATCGTGCAGGTAGAGATGCTGGGCGAGGGCTTCGATCACCCCACGTTGAGCGTGGCAGCGATCTTCCGGCCCTACCGGTCCCTGGCTCCCTACATCCAATTCGTTGGACGGATCATGCGCGTAGTTCAACAGAACAAGCCCGACCACCCCGACAATCAGGGTGTCATCGTCTCCCACGTAGGCCTCAACAACGAACCACAGTGGGCCGACTTTCGCGAACTCGACCTTGCCGATCAAGACCTGGCGCGGCAATGGACAGCCGGTGACCCGGCCGGCGAAGACGACGACAACGGCAACCAAGGAGGAACACCACGACGGTTCGACCAGCCAACCCTTGTCCGAGACGAAATCATAAGCGGTTTCCTCGACCACGCTTTCCTCGACCCCGAAGACGATCGAGTCCTCGACGAATACCTCGACCACGAGGCGGTACCCGGTACCGGAATGACTCTCCGGACCCTCCTCGAGAATCTCGGTGTCGACCGTGAAGCCTTCCGAGAACAGCTCCGCCAAGCGCAACCGCCACTGCCAGACTACGAGTCCATACCGGTCAGTCCCCAGCGGCGTCGCCAACAGGCACGGCGGCGGTTGGCAGAACGAAGCCGGTCAGTTGCGGCTCGTATCCTGATGGACCTAGGAGTTGGCCGCAATGGTCGCGAACTCTCCCGAGCTGCCGGAAGGGGACATCAATCGAACCTCCAGGCCGCTATCTCCCTGGTTAACCAGCGGGTCAACGAGTACATCGGGATCGACGCCGGGATGCGTAGTGAGATATCCGCCGACCAGGCGGTCGACGCTTACGACCAACTCGACAATCTCGGGGACGAACTCGTGTCCACCTACCGGCCCGCTATCAACGGAACAAGCTGATGCCGCCCATTCGGAGAGTCCTCGGACATGTCAGCGTCGACACCGCAAGGGCGCGGAGGAAGTGCCACCGGAAGCCGAACGAGCACTCGATCACGAAGGGGGAGGCTTGCCTCGTGATCAAAGAACAGGGCCAGGGCAGCAAAAAGAACTACTGCCGTACGTGCGCTAGGCCGATCCTTCAGCAAGCTCAAGCAGACCTTGACCTACTCACCACGGGCATATACGGGCAGAACACTGAATGACCGGACAACCAGCCCGGGCACAGACGCGATAGCCGTTCGACCCTCACCCCTGGGAACCGTCGAAGCCCTTGTCCGGCAAGCCCGATACGTACCGCTCACCGCCAAGCTGTTCTCAAGCGGCCAGGTCAGGCATCGCCTCCGTTTCCAACAACCTAGAGACCTGCGGGCATGTCACGGGGCCGGTCACTTCGGCGTAACCTGGAACGTCATGAACGCCAGAGTCCGGCTTTTCTTGAGTTCGTACGTGCCGCTGTTCTTCGTCGGCGCCGTACGTTTCGACGACAGTCGGTTGCGGGTGTTTCTCGGGTTCCTCGTAATCGCTGGTATCTGGTCCCTCGTCAGCCTCATCCTTGTCTCGACAAGACGCGTCCACCCGCGTGAAGCCACATCGACCCGTGTCCGTGATCTGAGCTCCGAGGTCGCTGCCTATGTGGCGACCTACCTACTCCCGCTCATGACGGTTCCAAACCCGTCGCCACGAGACCTGATCGCCTATGCACTCGTCTTGTCAGTGTTCGGGGTAGTCTTTGTCAACTCAGACCTCGTCGGAGTCAACCCCCTGCTGAGCCTCTGCGGATACAGCGTGTTTCGGGTGTCCGGTGTCCGTAAGCTAGCGACGGGTGAAGAGGCTGATACGATCGTTATCAGCCGCGACCGGATTGTTGCTGGATCGACACTCGAGCTTGCGGATCTGGCAACGGGAGTTTCGATCGCAGTCCCCCACACCGAAGACCATCAACAGTGACCACCCTCAACGCCCTTGACCTCAGCGGACACGTTGCCCTGGGCGTCGGGTGGCGCGAGCGGAACAGCATCGATGGTGGTCGGGTCGGTATCACCAACGATGTTGCCGAGCGCTTCAGAGCTATCGCAGTCAACCATGTAGAAGCTTTGGTCAGCCGCTCACCCAAAGCGTTCTCGCCAGAGGCCGATCTTGAGCCACGCGACGAGTACTTCGTCGCCGACGTGGCCGAACTCGATGAAGACGAGCCGATCACGAACCTACTCGATGGACTCGAACTACGCGACCCGATGTCTCTCATGGATCTACCGAAGGGGTCGCTGCTCTTCTATGCGTTCGTGTTTCCACAACAGGCAACGTTCGTGCGAAAGCTGAATCCATACCAGACCGCGAAGAAAGGCAGCAGAGTGTGGACACGGCTGGGAGACACTCTTACAGAGATTCTGGATCCTCTCTTCGCGTTCGACAGCAGAGTAGACCTTGTCATCACAGCCGAAGAGATACTGATCAGCAACGCTACAGCCTTCGAACTATTGTTCAAGGAAGAGAACTACTTCATGCTGCACGTTGACAACTGGGTACAAGCTATCTCGGACTACCTTCCACTCAGTTCAGGTTCCGGCCAACTTCTCATCGAAGGGTGCAGGACAAACACACGGCTGAGACGCCGGCTTGAAAGTATCCATCGCCGTGGTCATCTGAGAGACGTGCCAATCGCCGCAGTCCAAACCCAAGCGAAGGAGCAAGGATTGGACGCTGAGAGATTCATCCAGAACGGCCAGTTGGACCTCCACGATGCGTCCATCGAGGACGTACTGAAACTCCTCAACGAAGACCTCTTCATCGGTCCCTTCTCAGGCACCCAATTCGCCGTCGACCGAAAGAGCCAGAGATAGCAACCAGAACTCTCGAGAGACTCTCAAAGCTCCCACGATCCGCTATTCAGGCCTCGCGGAGTGCGACCGCGGCAAACAGACAGCTCTACGGAGTTCACGGGGAGTGGACCGATGGGAGTAGGTTCCAGCTGGGTGTCCCGGCTAGAGGACGGTGCGGATTCGGTAGTCCGCGAAGTTGCGGAACCCGAACGCTGCCCGATTGATCCTCTTGATGAGATTGTCGAGAGCTTCGGTGGGTCCATTGGGCACCTTCGAGATGTGCCAGTTCGACACCACAATGCGAGCAGTCCGATTCACCACCACTCTCTCCGGGACACCACCGAGGCGCCGGACCGACCTCCGCAACGCCGCACAGAAATCAGCTGTCGTCCGCGAGTGGGCGAACACCGCCGCGTGAGCAGCCGGACAAGGCAGCGTGGTCACCAGCCCACACACCTTGCGGGAAGCGCTCGGTTCGGCGTGGGTAGGTCAGCTCCCCGTGGAGGGGGTACCGGTGCATCTGTGGGGTCTGAATCGGGCGGCCGCTGGGCAGTGGGAACAAATGTCAGCGGGGACGCCAAAACGGAGGCACGATTTGCATCTTGGATGGGGTACCGTGGTCCTCGCCTTCTCAGTTCTTACGGTCCCCTCAGGGTTACCGTGGTCTTCACGCTTCGTTTCGCTCGCGATCCAGTGGTGACACAGGTGATGTGTGATAAATCCAACTGAGTTGAACAGCGTCGTTTACTCTGACAGGTCACCGGATGACGGCGGTCTGGTAGTTGCCGCGGAGTTTGGGGGCTCATCGGATATCAGTGGGG
>JAGWAN010000003.1:0-78823 GCA_021296345.1 Acidimicrobiia bacterium
TGGTGGCCGGTGACGGGCTGATACGCCTTGAGGGTGTTTACAAGATTTTCGGTCCCCAACCTCACGGTCGGGCCTTCGACCTCGCCCGGGCCGGGGTTGGCAAGGATGAGGTTCTGCGCCAATCCGGCCACGTGATCGGCATCCGCGACGTCAACTTCTCGGTACCCGAAGGCGAGATATTCGTGGTCATGGGCCTTTCCGGGTCCGGCAAGTCCACGGCTCTGCGCACCGTCAACAAGCTCTTCGACGCGACGGCCGGCCAGGTTTGGGTCGACGGAACCGACGTCCAGACGCTGAGCGGCGCCCAACTACAGGCTTTCCGCCGCGAGAAGATGGGAATGGTGTTCCAACACTTCGCTCTGTTCCCCCACCGCAACGTGATCGACAACGTCGGATACGGCCTCAAAGTCCAGGGCGTCGACAAGACGGAGCGGGACGCAGCCGCCATGAGGGCCCTGTCGCTGGTGGGTCTCGAACCCTATTCCCGCAACCTCCCCCGCGAGCTCTCAGGCGGAATGCAACAGCGGGTCGGCCTCGCCCGGGCTCTGGCCACCGACCCCGACATCCTGCTGATGGACGAAGCCTTCTCCGCTCTCGACCCGCTCATCCGCCGCCAGATGCAAGACGAGATGATGGACATCCAGAACGAGTTGCGCAAGACGATCCTTTTCATCACCCACGACCTCAACGAGGCACTACGGATCGGCGACCAGGTATGCATCATGCGAGACGGCGCCGTGGTCCAGATCGGCACCCCCGAAGAAATCCTCACCGAACCCGCCACCGCCTATGTCGCAGAGTTCGTCCAAGATGTGGATCAGGGCCGCGTCATCGAATGCGGCGAAGTCATGTTGGAACCCAAACCCATCAACGCTGACCTGTCCCTCGCTGATGCCCTGGAACACATCGGCGAACGCAGCGGCGCCTTCGCCTGCGACACCAACGGGCGACCCACCGGCCTCCTGACCATCGCCGACTGCGTCAGAGTCGCCAGCATGGGTTCGGTGAACATGTCCGTCGCACTCCGAGACGACTTCGACACCACCACACCCGAGACGACCCTCAACGACGTATACGCCTCGGCCGGCCGAGGACTACCCATCGCCGTCATAGACAACAACGGACAACTCGTAGGCAACCTCGACCCCCGCCACATCATGGAAGAAATGGGACGAGTCGAACAACTCATCGACGGCTTCGAACGAGAAACCTACCTATGAACATCCTCACCCCCGCAACCACCATCCTCGCCCAGGTTAAGCATCTGGGACAACACCATTCTCGACGAGTGGCGGATCCCATTCGGGGACTGGATCGAACAGGGCATCGACTGGGTATCCAACAACCTCCCCACATTGCTCGACATCATTCGGTGGCCCTTCGATACGATGATTCGAAACCTTGTGCGGGACTTCCTCGTCGAGATCTCATGGATATGGATCGTGGTGGCGATGGCCCTGATCGCCTGGCTCACCCGTAACGCGAAGGTTGCGGCCTTCGTGGCCGTTGCCCTTACGATCTGCGGACTCCTAGGTGACGGGTACTGGAAGGAAACCGCCGCCACCATCGGCTTCATAGGAGTCGCCGTGATCCTGTGCGTAGCGATTGGGATCCCGGTCGGCATCGCCTGCGGTCGGGTTGACAGCGTCTGGCAGGTCACCCGACCAATCCTCGACGCTATGCAGGTCGTTCACTCATTCGTCTACATGCTGCCGTTCATCTGGTTCTTCGGTCTTGGAGAAGTGTCGGCCACGATGGTGACGATGGTATTCGCGCTTCCGCCGCTGATCCGACTTACCAACCTCGGTATCCGCCAGGTACCCGCCGACGTGGTCGAGGCTTCCAGAGCGTACGGCGCCTCGGAACTCCGGGTGCTCTTCGATGTTCAAATCCCTCTGGCCCGACCGGCCATCATGACCGGCATCAACCAGACGCTGCTGCTTGCCATCTCCATGCTGGGAATAGCCGCCATCATGGGGGCCCCAGGTCTTGGTCGGCTTCTTTTCAGGGCCATCAACAACCAGAACGCCGCACTCGCAGCATCGGCGGGGTTGGCCTTCTTCCTGGTAGCAGTGGTCCTCGACCGCATGTCCCAGCGCGAGGGAACCGAGTCCACCTACTTCCTGAAACGGATCTACCTGGCTTGGAAACACCTCCGCGAACCCGAGGTTCTCATCCCTGATGCCGAAGCATCGGCCTTGGTGAAACACCAGGAAGTCGAAGTGTTCTCCCCGATAGTATCGAGAGAGCGCCTCGCTATGGCGGTCTCGTTGGTCGGTGCAGCCGTGGCCATCCTGAGCACTTTTCTTCCCTGGTCCATCGACGCCGGCCGGATGAGTGCTTTCGGCCGATGGTCGGACGCTTCTCTCGAAGGCCAGCTAGCCGGTCAAGCCTTCAGCGGCTTGGACTCATCCGGTGGGTCGTGGTTCGGCATCGCAGTATTTGCCTTGGCCTCTTTCGTCATACTTGCCGTGATCGGAGCCTGGGCGCGACCCGGACACGCTCCCCGCTGGCTTGCGGCCGACGGCGCCACCATTGCGGGCATCTGCCTGCTGATCGTCGCTTGGGCGCACTTCTGGGGGCAATCGGTGTGGGATGCCAGGCTCGCGCCGGATGCGGTCGACCCCGCCCACGGAGTGGGCATGTACCTCGCCATCGCGGGAGGGCTGATCGCGGTGATCGGTGTCGTGCTCTGGATCAGGGTCGCCGAACACACCCCCCTGCACCCTCTGCCGACACGGATCGGTTGGGGGAGCCTTATCGGTCTTGGGATCGCCGTTATCGTACTGGTCGTAGGCATGTTCTCCGCCTGGAGTGCCGATAGCCGTCCGGACCGGGCCATCACCCCAGAGGCTCTCGCAGAATCAGAGGCTAGAGCCCAGAGGATCGAGGAGCTGGTTCGCTTGTCGGAGGAGGATCCGGACAACAACGCTACTTATGCAGCCGACCTGTTGGTCGAGACGGCAATAGCCCGTAAACCCAGCTTCACAGATGGTATATCGAGGGGCGGTGCCCAGCTCGGCCTTTGGGCACTGGTAGCGGGCTTGCTGGCCATCGTGACCGGGCTTCCCGCCGCGGGCGTCTTCGGGACAAACGAGCAGCGCAGGTGGAGGTGGAGCGCCGTAACGGCCGGCCTCGGGTTAGGCGCAGCATCCATCGCCTTCGCGTGGCTATTCACCCATGTACGATCCGGCGACCCCCAGTTCGTGACCGGAATTGGCGCGTTTCTCACCATGCTAGGTGGGCTGATGGTCCTAGCATCAACCATGAAAATCTTGAAGGAGTTCCGACGTGCCAAGGTCTACGGAGACGCGCTGGGCGGGGACACCGCGGCCGATAGCGCGGCGAAGGCCACAGTAGGAGCCTCGATGTGAATACCTGCACACATCCATCCGGAAGTGGGAATTCCCGAATAGCGGAGACGTATAAGCGAGAAGGAAAGGAGCATGATGAAAACTAGTATCAGGATCATCGCCATAACGGCGGTTCTTGCCCTAGTAGCGGCTGCCTGTGGAGATGACACCGCGGACCAGCCTGCCACGACAGCGGCCCCGGTGACGGTGACACAGGTTGTGGTGGACGAGGCCGCCCTGGCAGAGGCTCAAGCCATGATGGACGATGCCGAAGCCATGATGGCGGCGGCCGAATCCGCAGCGGCAGACGCGGCGGCCATGTCTGACCAGGCCGAGGCCATGTCCGAAGAAGAACGGGCGGCGGCGGAGGCGGCCCAGGCCGAGGCAGAGGCCATGATGGCGGACGCCGAAGCCGCTCTGGCAGAGGCCGAAGCCATGGAGGCGGAAGCCGAAGCGAGGGCTGCTGAAGAGCAGGCCAGGATGGAAGCCGAGGCCGCGATGCTGCCCGGGGAGGGCGTCAGCCTGACGATGGCCCGAGCCAACTGGTCGACCGGCTACTTCCAAGCCGAGTTGATGCGCCAGATGATGCAGATGCTGGGCTACGAGGTAAGCGATCCGGCCGATCTCGAGTTGGGTCCCAACCTGGCCTACCTGGCAATGGCCCAGGGCGAGGCCGACTTCTGGGTCAACAGCTGGTACCCGGGCCACAACAGCTCGGATAGTTCCCTGGTCGGTGAGCACGTACGCCGGGTGGGCGAGTTGATGATTGCCGGCGGTCTGCAGGGCTTCCTGGTCACCAAGTCGTTCGCCGAAGAGTTCGGGATTAGCACCCTCGACGATCTGAACGACAACCCCGACGCCATCGCTGCCTACGACGCCCAAGACGCCAACCCGGGCAACGGCATTGCCGATATATACGGGTGTCCGGAGAGCTGGACCTGTGACGACATCATCCAGAGCCAGATCGCGTTCTCCGGATGGGAGAACATCGACCAGGTTCTGGCCGGCTACGACGCCATGTTCGCCGAGGCTTCGGCCAAGGCCAACGCCGGCGAGCCGATGGTGGCCTACACGTGGACCCCGAGTTCGTACATCACGGCTCTCTGGATCGGGGTCGAGACCCCGATCGACGACTCCAACCCGCTCGGCCGTGAAGGCGGCGAGGAATGGGATCAGAGACCTGGCACTTCTCCTGCGATCGGCCCCGATGCCTGCCCCAGTGCGGCGGACGACGGGATTTGCGAGATCGGTTGGGTGGCAGCCGATGTCATCGCCTCGGCACGCCACGACATGCTGGCCAACCATCCGGCCGCGGCCAAGCTGCTGGAGATCGTGAAGCTCAACGTCGTCGACGTGTCGCTCCAGATCGTCAGGCAGGACGCCGGAGAAGACGTCGGCGCGTTGGTCACCGAGTGGATCGCCAACAACCAGGACCAAGTGGACGCCTGGATCGCGGAGGCAATGGCCGCCGCCTAGTCCGATCCCTGAACGCAACCGAAACACACCTGGAGGGGGCCGGGTTTTCCCGTCGTCATAAGGACGAGAGAGCCGTGCCGGCTTCATGTGCTGCGAGAATGGCGGTCGGACCGGCTGCCACGAGCCCCTGAACATGAGACCGAACGCAAGACCCACCGGAGACATACCTGATCCGTCTCACCGGACGGCCTCCCCTGAGCCCGCTGACGCCGATCTACGGGCCGATATCCGGCGCCTCGGCCGCCAGCTGGGCGACACCCTGGTCCGGCAGCACGGCCAGGAGCTCCTCCACTCGGTCGAACAGGTCCGGGCCCTATCCCGCCGGCTGCGATCGGCGCATGTCGAGGTATCCAATGAACTCGCCGAGCTGCTGCGAGAGGTGGATCTCGAAGCGGCCCTCCAGCTGGCGAAGGCCTTCACCGTATACTTCCATCTCGCCAACGTCACCGAGCAGGTCCACCGGGTGGAGGACCTGAACGCCGAGGGGGACACGCTCGAACGCGGATTCGAGGAGAGCCTCGTCGCGCTGGTCGAGTCGGGAATACCGCCCACCGAAGCTGTCTCGCTGGTCCACCGGACGGTACTTAAGCCGGTTTTCACCGCCCATCCGACCGAAGCGACCCGCCGCACCGTCCTCGAGAAGCTGAGCGAGATCGCCGACGCCACCGCTACCCGAAGCAACCCGAGAACCTCCGAGGCCGACCAGGCGCGTATCGACCGCCGGGTGGAGGAACTCATCGAGGCGATCTGGCAGACCGACGAGCTCCGCGACCAGCGGCCGAACCCGATCGACGAGGCCCGCTTCGTCCGGCACTACCTCGAACAGACCATCCGCGAGGCCATACCCGGCCTGCTGGACAATATCGCCGCCGCGGTGCATCTGATCGGAGGCGAGCTGAAAACCGACAGCAGCCCGATCCGGTTCGGTTCCTGGGTGGGCGGCGACCGGGACGGAAACCCCAACGTCACACCGGAGATGACCCGGACCGTCCTGGAACAGCAGCGGCAAACCGCCCTCGAGATCCTGATCGCCGAAGTGGTAGGTCTGGCCGGCGAGCTGAGTGCGAACACTCGCATCACGGCGATATCGGACGGCCTCGCGGCATTCATCGACCGGCACCGGGAGTCCTACCGCGATGTGCTGGAAACCACCAAGGACCGGGAGCCCTACCGCCAGGGTCTGGCGATCGTCCACCAGCGTCTCGTGGAGACACGCGACGGCAGGCCCGGCGCCTACAGCTCTCCGCGGGAGCTCCTGGAAGACCTCGCCGTGTTCGAATCCTCCCTGCGCGAGAATCGAGGCACCCTCCAGGCCGGTGGCCGGCTGGCGCGGACCCGGCTGCTGGTGGCCACGATCGGTTTCCATCTGGCCGCGCTCGACATCCGCCAGCACACCGATCACCACCACCGGGCGATCGCCTCCCTCACGTCCTACCTCGGTACCGGCTACGGCGACCTGGATCGGACCGGCAGGACCGGGTTCCTGGTACGCGAGCTCTCCGGTACCCGGCCGGTGGCGCCGCCGGGGACCGGCGCAGATGATGACGAGACGTTGGTCCTCTTCGGCCTGCTGAGGGACCTGCTGGATGAGCTCGGCGATCAGGTCATCGACTCCTACATCATCTCGATGGCCCGGGGAGTGGACGACATGCTGGCCCCGATGATGCTGGCCCGCGAAGTGGGTCTGGTCGATCCGGTCCGGGGCGTGGCGCGCCTCGGCTTCGTCCCGCTGTTCGAAACCATCGACGACCTGCGGCTGATTGGACCCACCCTGGAGGAGCTGCTGGCGGTGCCTGCCTACCGCCGACTCCTCGAACTGCGCGGCGGGATCCAGGAAGTCATGGTCGGGTACTCCGATTCGAACAAGGACGGGGGCATCACCACCTCGCAATGGGAGATCCACAAGGCCTTGCTGGTCATCCGCGACATCTCCCGCCGCTCCGGGATACGAATCGACGTCTTCCACGGACGGGGAGGCTCCGTCGGTCGGGGAGGCGGCCCCACCCATGCCGCCATCCTCAGCCAGCCGTACGGGGCGTTGGACGGCGTCATCAAGCTCACCGAGCAAGGCGAGGTAATCGCCGACAAGTACGGTCTGGCCGGCCTCGCCCACCGGAACCTCGAGCTGGCCCTGTCGGCCCTGGTGGAAGCATCCCTGGCCCACCGCGCCCCTCACCACGCCGTCGAGGACGTCCGCCGATGGCACGAGATCATGAACCTCGTATCCTCCGCCGCGCACGAGACCTACCGGCGGTTCATCGAAGATCCGGGCATGGTCGAGTATTTCACCACCTCTACGCCGGTGGAGGAGCTGGGCCTGCTCAACATCGGATCCCGCCCTGCCAAGCGACATCAGACGGTGGGGGTCACTCACCTCAGAGCCATTCCGTGGGTGTTCGGCTGGACACAGTCACGCCAGATAGTCCCCGGCTGGTACGGGGTGGGAAGCGGTCTCGCGGCGGCCTCGGAGGCGGGACTCGGAGCCGACCTGGCCCGGATGTACCAGGAGTGGCCCTTCTTCCGAACCTTCATCTCCAATGTCGAGATGACCGTGGCCAAGACCGATCTTTCCATCGCCCGCCACTACGTCGACAACCTGGTACCGGTCGAGCGCCGGCTCATGTTCGAGATGATCGCCGCCGAGTACGCTCTCACCGTTGCCTCCCTCCGGCGGGTGACCGGGGCTGACCTGCTGGCAGATCGCCCGCTGTTGCGGCGCACCCTGAACGTGCGTGACGCCTACCTAGACCCGTTGAACGTGCTGCAGGTCGAGCTGCTAAAGCGATCCCGTTCAGGTGACCACGAGAGATACCGGCGCGGACTCCTCCTGACCATCAACGGCATCGCGGCGGGCATGCGCAACACGGGATAGCGCGACGCCAGACCCGACCGGCGGACACCCGGTCACCTCTCGGCCACCCGACAACCGGAGACAATCACCGCGCCGTGTCCGGCGCGTGTTCGTCCAAGACCGACGAAACCCCGACCCGCCATGCCGGTAACGGAAACCTCGCTAGTGTGGGGAAGGGACGTTCTCGAACATCCTTGTTCGGTTTCCGGCGACCATCGGTCACGGATCTGCCAGGAATGTCCTCACCGGCGGGTTCAAGAAGGAGATGACCTGATGCTCGGACCGCTCACTCGCTTCTCGGCGCGCCGGCCGCTGGTCACCATCGGTATATGGGCGGGGCTGGTGCTGGTCTCGCTCGGGCTGATCGACCGGCTGCTGGACAGCGCCACCACGACCGAGTTCCGGTTGTCCTCCCGGTACGAATCGGAGCAGGCCTCCGCCCTCGTCGAGGACAGGTTGCGGGGTTCCAGGCAACTGGCTGAGCTGGTCGTAGTCCAGTCGCCGTCCGCGACCGTAGACGACCCCGCCTTCCGCACGAAGGTCGAGTCGCTCGCTGCCGAGATCACGGCGCTGGGACCCGGCGTGGTGACCCTGCAGGACCATTTCTACGTTTCCAACAATCCGGTGCTGGTGTCCCGTGACCGCCAGACCACCATCATGGCCTTTGTCATGACCGGTACCTCCCAGCAGGCCACGGTGAACGTCGGCGACGTGATCCGGATCGTCGAGGAAGCCGACGGGGCAGCAGGCTTCCGCGTGTTGATCGGCGGCGACGCCAGCGTTGCCTTCGAGTCCAACGAACTGGCGCTTCACGACCTGGAGAGGGGTGAACGGTTCGGAGTCCCGGTTGCGCTCGTGATCCTGCTGGTGCTCCTGGGCGCGGTGGTGGCCACCTTGCTCCCGCTGGGCCTGGCCGTGGTGGCGATCGTCCTCGCCATGGCAGGCGTTGCCGTCATAGGCCAGCAGTTCCAGTTGGTCTTCTTCGTCACGCTGATGGTGGTGATGATCGGCCTGGCGGTCGGCATCGACTACTCGCTCCTTGTCGTCTCCCGATTCAAAGAAGAGTTGGCGCGCGGGAGGCCTACGCGGGAGGCGGTGGGGCGCGCCACCGCGACGGCGGGCCGGACGGTGATCTTCAGCGGCGCCACCGTGGTACTGGCCCTGGTCGGTCTGCTGATCACGCCCGCCTCCTTCTACCAATCCCTGGCGTTGGGAGCGATCCTGGTGGTGATCTTCGCCATGCTGGCGACGCTGACGCTGCTACCTGCCGGCCTGGCGTTGCTCGGTCCGAGAGTGGACCTTCTCTCGATTCCATTCCTGGCCAGGTTCTCGCTCAAGAGCGGCGACACCTCACGAGAGGGCTTCTGGGACAACGTCACCCGGCTCGTGATGCGCCGCCCGGTGATCAGCATCCTCCTGGTCGCCATCCCGATGCTCGCCCTGTCCTACTTCTACTTGGACATGCGTACCGGACTCAACGACGTCAACACCTTCCCTGACGGCGCGCAGACCAAGGAAGCCTTCCTCCTCCTCGAGGAGGAGTTCTCTGTGGGGAGCGTCACTCCCGCCGGGATACTCAGCCCGGCCGAGATAGTCGTGGACGGTGACGCCGACGACCCCTCCATAGCAGCCGCGATCGGGAAGCTGCAGGGTGCCCTCATCGCCGATCCGAGGTTCCCCGTGCCTCCTGCCCGGGAGGTGAACGAGGCCGGGGATCTGACGCTCGTGGCCCTCCCCTACCCCGGCCAGCCGAGCAGCCCGGAGGCCGCCGAGCTGATGTCGGTCCTCCGCGACGAGATCATCCCGACTGCCTTCGAAGGGACGCCCGCCCAGGTCTACGTGGGCGGCCTCACCGCGGAGGTGGCCGACTTCTTCGAGATAGTGAGGGTCTACACGCCGATCGTCTTCGCCCTCGTGCTCGGCCTCAGCTTCCTCATCCTGATGATGGTCTTCCGGTCGCTGGTCATCCCGCTGAAGGCCATCATCATGAACCTGCTCTCCGTAGGCGCCACCTACGGGCTGCTGGTGCTGGTCTTCCAGAAGGGAATCGGAATCGACCTGTTCGGATTCCAGCGGGCCGAAGTGATCGATGCCTGGATACCGCTGTTCCTGTTCGCCGTCCTTTTCGGGCTGTCCATGGACTACCACGTCTTCCTACTTAGCCGGATTCGCGAACGCTACGACGAGACGGGTGACAACACCGAGGCGGTGGCCTACGGGCTCCGTTCCACCGCCGGGATCATCACCGGCGCCGCCCTTATCATGGTGGTCGTGTTCGGCGCCTTCGCCACTGGACGGACCATCATCAACCAACTCATGGGCTTCGGTCTGGCGGTGGCGGTGCTACTGGACGCCACGCTGGTCCGTTCGGTCCTGGTACCGGCCAGCATGGAGGTGCTCGGCAAGCGCAATTGGTACCTGCCGCCCTGGCTCGACTGGCTACCCGACCTTCGCGTCGAAGCGGAGGAGCTTCCGGCAAGTGGCTCGGGGGAGGATCGCAACCGGTGAGAATGCCGACCGACACGGCCGGCTATGCCGAGGAATCCAGCCCCTGGTAGGACCGGATGACCGAACGGACCTTCCTCTCGGGTTAGGCCCCTTCCAGCATGGCAAGAGCGTCCGTGGCGGTGACCTGGCGGTCGTAGTCGAGCGGTCCCTGACCGTTCGAGGGGGCGGCGAACCCGATCCGGACGGTTGACACCAACGCATTCAGCAGGGACCTCAGCCCGGGGGGCAGAGGGAAGTACTCGTCCTCCTCCGTAACCCGGTAGAGGCTCCATCCTTCGACCGGATCAAGGTGATCGAGCACCTCCTGGACCAGGTGGTCGGGAGCCGATGCACCCGCCGTTATGCCCACCACATCCGCAGTCTCCAACCATTCGGGTCGGATCGAGTCCGCTGAATCGATCCGGTAAGCGGCGGTTTGCATGCGGGCGGTCCGGACCAGGGCATTGGTGTTCGAGGAGTTATCGGAACCCACCACCAGGATCAGATCACATTCGGCACTCATCTGGAGTACCGCATCCTGGCGGTTGGTGGTGGCATAACAGAGATCGCTCTTGCGAGAGGTTTCCAGATTCTGGTAGCGCCCGGAGGCCTCGGCCCTGATCGCCTCCCACTCGTGCATCCCGAGGGTGGTCTGGGCGAACAGTGCCACCTTCCGGGGATCGCTGGGCCTGAACCCGGCCAGCCCTGTCTCCGGTTCGACCAGAGTGATGTTCGAAGGCGCCCGTGCCACGGTGCCAAGCGCCTCATCGTGACCTTCGTGGCCTACGAAGATTATGTCGAACCCCTTCGCAGCCCGCCGCTTGACCTCATGATGAACCTTGGCCACCAGCGGGCACACCGCGTCGATGACGATCCCGGCCCGTTTCTCCCCGTCCTTCACCACTTGGGGGGCGGAGCCATGGGCCGACAGCATCACGGGAGCGCCTTCCGGCACCTCGTCGACCGAATCCACGAACACCACCCCGGCGCGTTCAAAGGAGTCCACCACGAACCGGTTATGGACGATCTCGTGGTAGCAGTAGACCGGAGTGTCGAATATCTGGACCATCCAGACCAGCGCCTTGACTGCCATGTACACCCCGGCGCAGTATCCGTTCGGCTCGGCGAGATACACACGTCTGGGACGGTGGGTGGGCAGGAGGGCGGTCTCAGGCATCTTGGGAATTGTACCCCCCCAAAGAAAGGAACCGCCTGCCGCTGCGGGCCGGTGGCGCCCCGGCGGGATGGTGAGATGGATGTGCCGCTCTACGCCGACGGCTCACACCCGTAGCTCGCGGGTCACCTCGTCAGGTACGGGTACCGGCTGTGAAGGCAGCCGCTCCGGGGCCGGCATAGGACACGGATACCCGGTCGCCGGGTACGAAGTCGGGTGCGGCAATCACCCGGGCCACCAGTTTCGTCCCGTTGAGAGCCAACTCGTAGGTCGTGTCGTGCCCGTAGAACTCGACTGAGGAGACCACACCCTGGTCCCCCCGGCCCACCGCCAGGTACTCGGGACGTACGACCACCCGGCACGGTCCCTTCACGGGGTCGGCCAGGGGAACGTCGCCGACTGCGGTAGACACGTGCCCGTTGGTCGCCACGCCGCCCAACACGTTGGCCTCACCTACGAAGGTCGCCACCCACGCGGAGGCGGGGTGCTGGTACACATCGGCCGGGCGGCCTACCTGCTCGATCTGGCCCTCACGCATCACGGCCACCCGGTCGCCCACCACGAATGACTCCTCCTGGTCATGGGTGACGAAGATGGAGGTCATCCTCACGTCGCGCATCAGCGCCGCCACATCGGCCCGGATCCTGGTGCGCAGGCCGGTATCGAGGTTCGAGAACGGCTCGTCGAAGAGCAACACCCGGGGACGGGGAGCCAGAGCTCTGGCCACCGCCACTCGCTGCGCCTGCCCTCCCGACAATTCGTCGGGGTAGCGGTCCGCGAGATGCGACAGGCCGACCAGATCCAGTGTCTCGGATACCCGGCTGCGGTTGATTCCCGCCTTGCCCAACCCGAACGCGACGTTCCTGGCCACCGTCATATGGGGGAACAGTGCCCAGTCCTGGAAGACCATCCCGATACGCCTCTGCTCCGGAGGGACGAACCGGGCCGGGCCGGTAAGGGTCCTGCCCTCGAGCGTGATGTCGCCCCGGTCGGGAACCTCCAGGCCGGCAAGGATGCGCAGCAGCGTCGTCTTCCCGCAGCCGCTCGGGCCGAGCAGGGCCAGCGACTCGCCCCGTTCGACCGCTATGTCCACGCCGGCCAGCGCGGAGACGCCATTGAAACGCTTGGAGATATCGATTGCCTGCAGATACGACATACGGGCTCCTCAAGGGGCCGTGCTACGAGCGGTTGATCATCCGCCTAACAGCTACCTGATCTATGATGTTAGGGCAGCCTGACTCATCATACCGCGGCCCGGTGTGATCGCTCTAATCAACTAGTTGGTAGTTGGTGGTCGGTAGTTTGTTGGATTCCACTGACCACTGATCAGAAGTCCCTCTCAACCACGAATGCGGCGAGGTCCACCAGTTCCTCCGCTACCTGCGGGTCTATGTCCGCCCCCCTCAGGGCATCGGCCGCCCTCCGCATGCAATCGCGGGCCGCGGAGACCGTGGCATCCCGTCCGCCCGCTTCCTCGACGAGGGCGGCGGCGGCCTCGATCCCATCATCATCCAGTCGCTCCCGGGCGTACAGGTCGGCGAGCCTCTCTCCGGCCCTGGAGCCCGAAGCCAGCGCCACCGCCACCGGGATCGACTTCTTGCGCTCCCTGAGGTCGTTGCCGGCCGGCTTGCCCGTCACCGAGGGATCTCCCCAGATACCGAGCAGGTCGTCAATGGCCTGGAACCCCCGACCCAGCTCGAGTCCGAAGCTCCGGAGCCCGCCGACCGTCCCTTCGGAGGCACCGGCCAGGATGGCGCCCACCGCAGCGGCATGAGCCAGCAGAGCGCCCGTCTTGAGCGAGACCATCTCCCAGCACAGGTCCACATCCACCGCCTCCGAGCGGTCGAACGACATATCCATGTGCTGCCCGGCGATCATCGACGCAGTGGCTTCCGCCAGGTCGGCGGCCGCTACCACCCGCGGAGGCGTGGGCCGTTCCAGCAGCAGCTCGAGACCGAGCAGCATCATGGCATCCCCGGCGATGATGGCATCCCCGGCGCCGAAGGCCTTCCACACCGTGGCCCTGTGCCGGCGTTCGGGGTCGTTGTCGATGATGTCGTCGTGCACGAGCGAGAAGTTGTGGACGATCTCCACCGCGAGGGCCCCCGGGAGAGCGACTTCCGCCTCTGTGCCCACCGCTTCGGCCGACAGGAGGGCAAGCGTGGGCCGGATGCCCTTGCCGTGGCGAGGGTTCGGAAACGGAACACCCGCCGAGTCGATCCACCCGAAGTGGTAGCGGATCGGGAGAGCCAGGCTCGCCGGCAGCCGGCCCACCGTTTCGATCAGGGCAGGTTCGACCATGAGCCGGGTCCGCTCCAGCAACTCCGGAGTGGCGCGCCTCACGTCCTGGCTCCCTCACCGGCCGCAGGAGCCGCCTCCCCTACGGGGCTCACACCCCGAAGGGCAAACCCCGCCGCACGGCGCCCGGCCTCCACCCCGCTGCGTACCGCCCCTTCCATCGTCGCCGGCCATCCCGTGCGGGACCAGGCGCCGGCCAGGAAGACCCCGGGAATACCGCACCCGGTGCCGGCTCGGAAAGGATGGGTGCCCGGCCCTCCGCGGAAGGTCGCCCTCGGTTCCCTGGTGACCATCGACTCGGTCACGACCGCCCCGGCCGCATCCGGAAGCAGCCGCGCCATCTCCGCGACGAAGTGCTCCACCAGCTCCGGCGCGCTCGCGCCGAGATGGGAATCTGCCGCTGACAGGGAAATCGCCAGGCACTGGCGGCCATCGTCCAGGCCGGCCGCTCCGGTCCGGTCGAACACGTACTGGATATCGCTCCCGACTGCAGCGAACATCGGTAGGTCGGTGATGGGGCGGTCATAGACCAGATGCACGTTCACGATCGGCGAGACCCCCAGCCGGTCCAGACGGTCCTGGAAAGGTACGGCACCGGATGGAAGCATCGAGCCGACCACATCATGCGGAACGGCCACGACCACCGAATCGGCTTCAATGCTCCGGCGGCGGACCGTTACCACCGGACGTTCCCCGGAACCGAATCGAACAGCTGACACCGGTGCCCGGGTCACCACCTCGGCCCCCCGAGCCTCCAGGGCGCGCCGGCCGGCGTCCCCGTGAAGCACCGAGAGCGGTACCGACGACCACCCGATGTCTGCGGACGCGGCGTCGGTCAGGAGCCCGGTGACGAACACCTTGGCAGCAAGCTTCAGGGACGCTTCCCTGGCCGCAACGTTCACCGTCGGGAGCACAACCAGGTCCCAGAATCGCTCCACGGCCTCAGCCGGCTGGCCACGGGCGGCCAGCCAGTCACCAAAAGACACCCTGTCAAGAGTCGGATCCTCCGGGTCGAGCCTTCGTAGGGCTCGTCCGGCAGCCAAAACCTTCAACCTGGCCCTCAAGCTGATATGGGGGTAAGCCAGGAGCGATGGAGCCAGATGGAGCGGCGCCGGACCGTAGGTGCGCCGGATCGTCCCTGGCTTCCCGCCGGGTCGCAGGACGGGAATACTCAACCTCTTCTGGATGGTCACATCACCGAGCGAGCCGATCCTCTCCAGAAAATCCAGATAGGCAGTGCAGCACCGGAGGAAGACATGCTGGCCGTTGTCGAACCAGATCCCGTTTCGCTTGAAGGACCAGGTCGCGCCCCCCAGGCGGGGTCGCCGTTCCAGCAGGGTGACCGACGCTCCCCGGTCAGCGGCTTCCAGACCGGCGGCAAGACCGGCCAAGCCGCCACCCACCACTACCACCCGGGGGCGGCGGCTGTTCACGGCTGCAGGCCGGAGATGCTACGGACCGCTACGAGGCCCTTCTCCCAGGCCGGGAGGGTGACGCGCTCTGTCAGGGGAAGGGTCGGCTGGGAGCACATCCTCCGCAGGAGCCGCCGGTATATCCCCGCCATCGCGGCCGTGCAGGACCTGCTGCGGTGATCGAGATGCGCCAGCAGCGCAAGGCCGCTGTCGAACCAGACCGAAGCCTGACCCGCCACGTATTCGACCATGGCGCCGACCCCCTCCGGCGGGGTCCACCGGCCCGGCGCTATCCCGAAGCGATCCCGATCCTGCTCGGGGAGGTAGATGCGTCCCATCCGGAGGTCCTCCGCGATGTCCCGCAGCATGTTGGTCAGCTGGAAAGCCACACCCAGGTCATCGGCCATCCGCGAAGCCTCGCTCTTCTCCACCGGGTGCGGCCGCCGCCCGCCTCGGGTTCCGAACACACCGAGCGAGAGGCGTCCCACGGACCCCGCCACCAGCCGGCAGTAACGGACCGTGTCTTCCATCGTGACATACTCCGCGCCTCGCACGTCCATCTCGCAACCCTCGACGATCTCGTGCAGTGCCCCGACCGGGATCGGGTAACGCGTCGCCGCATCGGCCATGGCCACCTGGACGGGGTCGTCCTGGTCTTCCACGTCTCCCGCGCGAAGGCTCTCTACCACCGTGTGGAGCCTGTCCAACTCCTCGAGTTTGCGGTCACCGGGCCAGCTTCCGTCGCCGACGTCGTCGATGCGCCTGGCCATGGCATAGAGAGCGGCCATCGCTCGGCGTTTGGGAGGGGGGAGCAACCGGATGCCGTAGGCGAAGTTGCGGGCCGCCTCCCACGTAATCCGCTCGCATCTCTGGTATGCACGCTCGGGGGTCACGGATTTGCTCTCGCGTGGTCCCCCTGGCGTTGCCGGCCCAGGTAGACCGGGATGAAGCGACGGAGGATGCGTGATCGCCCGGCACGCCGGGTGCCACCCAACACCTCGAAGCCGGCCTTCTCGATGGCATCCAACCCTGCCAGCCCTCCAGCCACGAATCCGGATACCGCCAGGCGAGCGTACCCGGTCAGGGACCGGACGAGCGGAATGCCCTCCTCGACCAGCTCACGGGCGAATCCCGACTCGTAGGCCACGAGGGCCCGGAGACCGGTCCCGGCTTCGGGCGCCGAAAGGTCCTCGATCGTGCATCCGAACCTCGCCATGTCCTCGGCAGGCAGGTAGACGCGCCCCGCTTCGGCATCCTCGGCCACGTCTTGGAGGTGCTCCAGTATCTGGAGACCGCTGCAAACCGCGTCCGATGCCGCTAGCCGTTCCGGGGTGATCGACTCGAAGACCGCCAGCACCATGTAGCCGACCGGGTCCGCGGACAGAGCGCAGTAGTCGAGCAGTTCTGCTCGGGTCTCGTAGCGGTTCTTATGCTGGTCCTGGCGGTTGGCCGCCAGCAGCTTGTCGAAGGGCCGGCGCGGCAGGCCGAAACGATGGACCGTGGGCGCCAGCCGGCGAAACACCTGGTGGCCGGGAGAACCCGAGTAGAGAGCGTCCAGTTCCGAGTCGACCCAGTCCAGAGCCGCAGACCGGTCTCCAGGAAACTCGTCCCCCAAGTCGTCCACGAGCCGAGCGTAACCGTAGATGGCTTCGAGGTGAGACCGCACGTCTCCCGGGAGCAGGCGAAGCGCAACCGGGAAATTCTCCCCGCTTGCTTTGGCCATTACCGCATCGAGTTCCACATGCTGCCCGACTGCTCCGGATTCGGTGGAGAACGAGCGTGATCCCGCCGCTCCCGTCAGCGAACTCCGGTCGGTCGCCCTCTCAACAGACACCGCACCTCCCACCACCAGCGAGCGCGACCATCGTTGGTCGATCCATCAGAACGATCACCTCCAGACTAGTGGTCTAGTCACCAATCTCGACACAGCGACCGATCCCTCTCCTCGCGGAGATCAGAACCTCTCCAAGACTGCGGTGGGCTTCTCCGGCCGTCCTCAGGGCAGGGGCGACATGGTGTATCCGGCCTCGGTGACCGCAGCGACCATGCCTTCGGTGGAGGCAGCAGGCGTGACCGTGACCCGAGCTCGGCCCGAGGCCAGATCGACCTTGGCGCCATCCACGCCAGTCTGGTCGGTCAGTATCCCCTCGATCCTGGCCACGCAGGACCCGCATGTCATTCCCGTAATATCGAACTGGACCTCCCGGCCCCCGCCGTCGCGCGGGGATCGGTTCCTCTTCCATCTCATCCCTACCTCCCGTACCTCCGTCTACCTGAGACCGGCAGGACTACCAGGCCAGGTATTTCTGCTCCAGGAACTCTTCCATACCATGGTGGCTGCCCTCGCGGCCCACGCCTGACTCCTTCACGCCACCGAAGGGCGCGGCCTCATCCGAGATGATGCCCCGGTTGAGCGCCACCATTCCCGACTCGATCGCCTCACCCACCCGGAAAGCCCGGTTCATGTCTCCCGTGTACACGTAGGAGATCAGACCGTGGATGGTGTCGTTAGCAGCCTCGATGACCTCCTCCTCAGAGTCGAAGGACACCACCGGCGCCACCGGACCGAAAATCTCATGGCCGAGGATCGCTGCGTCGGGCGCGACCTCGGACAGCACGGTGGGCTGGTAGAAGTAGCCAGGACCATCCGGCGCCGCTCCACCGGTGCGGACCGAGGCGCGTTCTTCGACCGCTCCCGACACCAGGCTATCGATCTTCTCCACTGCAGAGGTGTTGATCATCGGGCCGACATCGTTGGACCTGTCGATGCCGGGCCCCATGCGGAGGCCCGCCATCGCCTCGGTCAAGCGGTCGGTGAACCGTTGCGCCACACCCGACTGTACGTAGAAGCGGTTGGCTGCCACGCAGGTCTCGCCGGCGACGCGCATCTTGGCCAGAACGGCCCCCTGGACAGCGGCCTCTATGTCGGCATCGTCGAAAACCACGAAGGGAGCATTGCCACCCAACTCCATGCTGGTCCGGAGGATGCGACGCCCGGCCTTTTCCATCAGGATCCGACCGACTTCGGTGGAACCTGTGAAGGACAGCTTCCTCACACGCGGGTCTTCGAGCATGACATCCACCACTCCGGAGGAGCCCCGCGCCATCACCACGTTGACGGTTCCCGGAGGGGCGCCCGCCTCCGCCAGGATGTCCGCCACCGCCAAGGCCGAGAGTGGGGTGTCGGAGGCCGGCTTGAGGATGGTGGTGCATCCGGCCGCCAGAGCCGGACCGATCTTTCGGGTTGCCATCGCCGACGGGAAGTTCCACGGGGTAACCATCAGGGAGATGCCGACCGGCTCGGGCAGCACGACGATCCGCTTATCGCCCCGCGGAGCAGTACGTATCTCGCCGGTGATTCGTACCGCCTCTTCCGAGAACCACCGGAAGAACTCGGCGCCGTAGCGAACCTCCCCTATGGCGTCGGTATAGGTCTTCCCGTTCTCGAGGATGATCAGCTCGGCCAGCTGTTCCTCCCGGTCGAGCATCAGCTCATAGGCCCGGCGAAGGATGTCCGAGCGCCGGCGCGGAGCGGTGGCCGCCCACCCGGGCGCTGCTTCGGCGGCGGCATCCACCGCTAGGCGCGCCTCCCCGACTCCCGCTGTCGAGACGGCCGCCAGCACCTGTTCGGTAGCAGGATCGATGACGTCCAACTCTCCAACCCCCTCTGTCCACTCGCCCCCGATCCGGAGCTTGGTCCTCGGACTCTGGAAAAGCTCGGTTACCGCCGTCATCTTGTTTCCTCCCGGAACGTGTTGCGTATCTACAGGCCGATGTGGCCGGCCAGGTCGGACGCCACCGCTCCGGCATGCACCTCCAGGTCGCGTTCGATGCCGGACGGGTCATCGAGTCCGGCAACCGGGCGGGTGGAATCCACGTACATTTTAAGCTTGGGCTCGGTGCCGCTCGGCCGAACGAGCACCCGAGTTCGATCCTGGAGCCGGAGCTCGATCAGGGACGCTGCCCCGAGCCACCGGGGCCTCCGTCCGGCGCCCTTCCGGTAGTCGGTCATCCCTACCAACGCCACTCCTCCGAGGCGGTCCGGCGGGTCTTCCACCAACCGCCTCATCGCGCCGGTGATCTCGCTCGCTCCGGCCGATCCGGGCCTCCTGATGCTGCGCTGGACCGAGACCCACAATCCGAACCGGCGATACAGTGCTTCCAGCCGGTCGAGCACCGTCTCACCCCGTTTCCGGCACTCGGATGCCAGATCGGCCATGAACAGGGCGGCTGACAGGCCGTCCTTGTCGTACGCCAAGCCCCCCACCGCATGGCCCAGAGCTTCCTCGAAGCCAAAGGCAAGGGCCGACTTGCCCGCGGCCTCGATGTCGAGCGCCGCGTTCATGATCCACTTGAAGCCGGTGAGGGTGGTCTCGAAGCGGGCCCCTCCTGCAGCCGCCACCAATCCGGCCATCGGTGTGCTGACGATGGTGCTGATGATAAGTGGTTGCCTGCCGAGAGGGCCTTCGGGAGCCGGCCAGTGCGAGAGTATGTGATCGGTGAGCAGCACGCCAACCTGGTTACCGGTGAGGCTGACCCATCCCTTGGCGCCGGGCACCGCCACTCCCAACCGATCGGCGTCAGGATCGTTGGCCAGCACCAGGTCGGCGCCAACCCTCCGTGCCATGGCCAGCGCCAGGTCCAGAGCACCCGGTTCTTCGGGATTGGGAAACGGCAGGGTCGGGAAGTGCCCGTCCGGGTCGGCCTGCTCGTCAACCGGGTGGACATCCGGGTAACCCGCCTCGGCCAGGAGCTCGCGCATGTACCGCCAACCCACCCCGTGCATCGGTGTGTAGACGATCCGCAAGCCCGGATCGACCGTCGCGGGCGACCGCAGCCGGGCCAACTCCTTCCGGTACCCGTGCCAGACATCCGGCAAAACGGGGCCTGTCCCCTCCCCTGCCTTCCGGAGCGGTGCATCCGCCAGGGGCACATCGGCCGCCGGACCCACCCGGTCGATGGCCGCGGCGATGGCAGAATCAACCGGGGGGATGATCTGGGCGCCGTTGGCGTCATAGACCTTGTAGCCGTTGTCTCGGGGCGGGTTGTGGCTGGCAGTGATCATCACGCCGGCGCAGGCGCCCTGGACCCGGACCGCATATGCCACCAGAGGAGTTGGAACCTCCTCTTCCCAGAACCTGACCTGCAGACCGGCGGCGCTCAATACCCCGACCGTGTCGCGCATGAACTCAGCGCTGGACGGCCGGGCATCACGACCCACCACCACCGGAGCCGCCGGGACTCCCCCGTGACGAGCCAGCAAGTAGTCGGCCAGCCCCCGCGTGGTCCGGATGACCGTGGCCCGGTTCATCCGGTTGGAACCGGCCTCCACGATCCCGCGCAGACCGGCGGTTCCGAAGGCGAGAGTCCCGTCCATCCGATCTGCCAGCTCGCTCCGGTTTCCGGAGTCGAGCAGGGCGCTCAACTCGGCTCTGGTGCGGTGATCGGGATCACCCAGGATCCAGGCCCTGGCCCGCTCCACCACGTCGCTCATAGATGCCGACGATAGCCAGTGGCTGGTTGCCGCTTGCCGGTTGCTGGTTGGATTGACCTAACCAATGGCTAACGACTAGCAACGAACCAACTAGCTTGGGCGGCTCCGGATGGCGAACACCTGGTAGGCGAAGTTGGCATCCTGGCGCCGGGTTCCGAGGCTCGTCCAACCCGGAGCACCGGACTCCTGGCACTCGCCGCTCCAGACCACCGTTAGGGCGACCGGATACCCGCTCGGGTAACCCGCCCGGAGCGAGGACCTGAGGTATACCGCCTCCCCTCCCCCGAACCGGACCTCGACCGCGCTCTTGAACGAGCCGGCATCGCCGTAGTCCGTTGCATGGCGCTGGAAGGTCCTGGTGCCGAGTTCCGTCCCGTGCGGCGTCCCCAGGCCGGTCATCGCCCAGGCCATCCGGCTTACCCAGACCCGGATTGACACCCACTCGCCGTCGATCTGCTCGGTGTAGATCCGAGACGGATCCCCCTGGTAGTAGGTCTGGACGGGCACCCGCACGTAGCCGTTCCTAACCGGCCGAAAGCCCAGGGACGGGCTTGGCATACCGTCGATGGCGCCATGGAACCAGTTGAAAGCGCTCGCCGTCGTGCACGCAGGCGGCGGACCGGGCCTGCCCGTGGTGGTAGTGGTCGGCCTGTTGGGCCGCTTGGTGGTAGTGGTCAGCTTGGTCGTCGTGGTGGTCCCCCTGGTGGTATCGGTAACGGAATCTGGTGGGGACTCCTGTTCGCCTGTCGTGGTCGGGCAGTCGGGCGGATGGGCGCCCGAATCCTCGGCACAGTGCGCATGGTTTACCTTCACCCAGGTCCCGCAGTTGCCGGGGCTGGTGTCGGCCGGCAGGCTCCGATCCCCCGCGCATACGTAGTACTTGGGCCCGAGCCGGTCCTCGTGCCTGTTCAGGTACTGGTACTTGACCGTGACACCGTCCCCGTGCGGGGCGTGCCCGCCCCGTCCGATACCGCAGCTGTTGATGCGGGGCTGCGGCGGGCTGATCCTGGGGCCGCAGGCTCTCCATGTGTTGCCGACGGCCTTCCATTTCCCGCACGTGATCTCGCCGGTACCCGTCTCTACGTTGGTCTGCTGGCATTTCAGCTTCCTCCAGTAGTTCCAGTGCTGCTCCCAATCCCATGTCGCCACGGTCCGGCCTGGCTGCCACGAAGTCTCGGAGGGATGGGCCGCGCTCGGCTCCGAAGCCCACAGGGCAGCCGCGGCGAGCAGCCCGGTCAGGACGAGGGGGCCCACCGCGGCGGGCGCCCGTCGAGCAAGCGTCGGGAGGTCCCGGATGTGCCTACGTATCCGCACCATCAGTACCTACCCGTGGAGCCGGGCGCCTCGTCCTCGTTGACCTCTGGGTTCGGGTCACGGGGACAGCGAACATCGTTTCCTACGTATTCCATGATCACCAGCACCTTCACGCAGTAGGACCTCCTGTACGAAACTCTCCATTCCCCGTCCACCTGAACGAGCGTGTCCACCAACGGATTGGTGGGTGGGAAGTCGGGATGGTCGATCCGGTAGAGAACCGCTATCACCCCCTGGTCGGCGTCGGGGCCGCCCCGCCACACGATCTCCTCGAATATCACGCTGGACTGGCCGCGCCGCTCCGGGTCGTACAGGGCGGCGTCGTGGGTCCGGCCGAAGTCGTCCAGCGCAGCGAACACCTCATCGAGCAGAGGACCGTTCCTGATGGCCGAACGGCGCTCGCGGTCCGTGCCCGTGTATGCCAGGTGCATCGCCCGGCGAACCTCCGCCAGCGTGCAAGGATCCTCGACCGCATAGCCGTCCGCGATCCACAATTCTTCGATGGGAGGACACTGCCCGGCCTCCATCACCCGGAACTCACCGGCCGGATCCAAGGTTGTGGATACGTCCGATGGGGCGGATCCCCGCTCGACTTCCTCACCGGACTCGGCAGGCGGATACCGGACGGTGGTGGCCGTCGGCCCGGCGACCGGGTCGGTGTCGTGGCTGTGATCATGACCTGCCACGCCGGTTCGATCCTCGCCGTGCGCGCCCGCACCGATCGAGCTCGATTCCGAAGGCACCACCCACTCGGGCGAGGCAGCACCGGCGACTAGCTCCCCCTCCGGAGGAGGCACGGTGGTGGTCGATAAGGGGGCCGATTGCTGCGATGTCCGGACCGGGAGGGTGATCATGAGCACCGCTGCCAGCGCCCCAGCTACGAATACGATGAATAGCATCTTCTCTACCGGATGGTTCATGGCTTGATCTGCTCCGATGCGGGATAGATATCGCTACGCGAGGTAGCGTATCGGAGCTATGACCGGATAAGAACCACCAAACAGGGGTAGAATTTCTCTGACGGTCTAAAATTTTTCTCGCTCTCGGCTGAGATCACTGTTCAGGCTGTGATCAATTGTGCCGTCCCACAGTAAATCTAAACATACTGTATATTAATAATCCGAACGAGATCACCACTCAATTGCAATGTTCCCGCTTCATTGCGGGCTTCGCTCGGCGGGCCCTAGTCCGACGCATCGCCGACCACGCCTCCCGTGCAGGCGCTCGGGCGGGTCGCGGTCAGGGTGAGGGCGGGCGGATGATGGGACGCCGGTACGCCACCAGGTCCGCCCCGGCGAACACCACCGCCAGTACGGCGGCCAGCACCAGGCCTCGTTGCCAGGCCCAGACCGCCGCCCCCACGCCCACAACCAGGCCGATGATCCGGGAATGGAGATCGCCGCTCGGACCCAGCATCCTGATCAGCACGGCTCGAAGCATCTTCGACCCGTCCAGTCCGCCGATGGGTAGCCAGTTGACCAGCCCCCAGACCACAGACACCCAGATGAAGGCCCCCACGAAGAACACCAGATACTCCCCGTAGCGGTCGGCAGCGGCCAGGTGAACGCGCCACGGGCTCTCGATCGCCAACTCACCGAACCGGCCCAGGCCACCCAGGCGGGCATACAAGTACAAGCCCATTCCGGCGAAGAGGCCCACTCCGGAGCCGGATGCGGCGATGGTGAACAACCTCCAGCCCCCGAGCGGGTTCTCCTGCTCCCTCCAGTAGGTCGCGCCGCCCAACGCGTAGATGGTGATGCCTTCGACATGGCCGCCGAGGCGCCGCACCGTTGCCGCGTGGCCCAGCTCGTGCAGGACCACGGAAGTCAATATGGCCACTGCCCAGAGCGCCGTCGCAACCAGGCCGAGTCCGGTGTCGAACAGGAGCACCAGCACGAGCAGGAAGGTGAAATGGATGTGGACGGGGAACCCGAACAACCGGAAGCGCACGGCGGTCAGCGTAGTTGGAAGTGCCTGCCACCCGGCTGCGGCGGGTCGGGAACCGTCTCAGGGAGACGGGCAAGCACCACCTTCCAGCGACTCGAGGGCAAAATCCGCCAACCGCTCCACCGAACCGACCAGGGATGCGAGGTCCACGCCCGAGATGTTGTCCATCACACCATGCCGGTAGCGAGCGTAGACTCCTTCGAGGATGGCGGCCAGGCGCCACGCCTGCATCGCCCGGTAGTAGGGAAGCCCCGCTACGTCCGCCCCGGTGAGGGCCGCGTAACGGGCCACCATCTCCTCCAAGGACGGGAATCCACCGTCCTGGACCACCGATGACCGCCAGAGCTCCGGCCTGCCGGGATCGATCCAGTCGTTGGCCAGGAACCCGAGATCCGCTAGGGGGTCCCCCAGGGTGCAGAGCTCCCAGTCGATCACGGCCTCGACCTTCCCGTCCTCTACGATCAGGTTGCCGAATCGATAGTCACCGTGCACGACACCTGTTCGTTGCTGGGCAGGGATCCGGCTCTCCAGCAGGGTACGGACCCGGTCCATGACCGGGAGGTCCCGCTGCCTGGAGGCCTCCCACTGGCGAGACCAACGGCGCAACTGGCGCTGCATGTACCCCTCCCGGGGCCCGAGGTCGCCCAGCCCGATGCTATCCGGCTCAAGGGCGTGGAGGCCGGCCAGCACCTTGACGGCGTCCTCGCCGAGAGACCTCCGGTCGGCCGGCGTCAGGGACGAGCCAGTCGCCCGGTCGTGGGGCACCAGACCGGCGACAAAGCCCATCACGTAGAACGGGGCCCCGTTGACAGCCGGATCGCTGCATAGGCCGAGAGCCGGGGGAACCGGTACGCCCGTCCCGCCCAAGGCTGAGATGATCAGGAACTCGCGTGCCACATCGTGAGCTGTCGCCAGGGCATGCCCCAACGGGGGCCTTCTGAGGGCGTACTCGGCACCGTCCGTTCCCATGACCCTGTAGGTGAGGTTGGAGTTGCCGCCCGCCACCGGCTCGAACCGGAACGGCGGGACAGCGCCCTCGATGTTCCCCTCCATCCACGCGGTGACCCGCTCCCGGTCGATCCCGGGGATGACCTTGGTCCCACTCACAGCGGTCCCTTATCGGCCCACCGGAGGGAGATCTGCAGGAGCGGCCCGATAGTCAGCGTATAGATCACGGTGCCTATGCCGACCGCCCCGCCCAGCAACCATCCGGCGATCAAGACAGCTCCCTCGATGAGGGTGCGGGCCAACCGTATGGACATGCCCCGAGCAGCCAGGCCGGTCATGATCCCGTCCCTGGGGCCGGGTCCGAGCCGCGACCCTATGTACAAGCCCGATCCGAACGCCGTCATGCCGATGCCACCGACCAGGAACAGCACGCGCAACCAGAGGAGCTCTGTCTCTCCCACCACGAGCAGCGTGACGTCGATCGTGACTCCCACCAGAGTGGCGTTCAGAATGGTGCCGAGGCCGGGACGCTGTCGCAAGGGAATCCATGCCAGCAGTACTACGGCGCTGACCGCGATGGTCACCAGTCCCACCGAGAGAGGCGTCCGGAGGGCGATACCTTGGTGGAAGGCGTCCCACGGGGACAAGCCGAGGTTGGCTCGAATGTTGAGACCTATGCCGGCGCCGAACATGGCCAGCCCGAGGGCCAAGCCGGGGATCCGGGCCAGCACCTCGCGAGTACGGACGGTGACCAATGACGCCACCTAGGAGGATGCTGAGAAAGACGGGGACTGGTTGGCCCGCGACGCCTTGACCTGGGGATTCATTGTTGACTGCCGGGCCAACCGGACATTCTTGAGTACCCTCCTTGCAGGCGGGGCAGCGGAACGGGCCGCGGATCGTCCCGGGTCGTATCAGATCCGGGTGGATCATGGCACATCCTGTTGGAGTCGCCGAGCGTGCGGACAGCGTAGACGAGCCGACCGGACGCGTGGATCCCGGTGACATCGGCGTTCCCGTTCCGTGAAAGCGCTGGTACCCTTGGATTACCAGCCAGCCATGTCGCGTGGCCAGGCGCGCCTGATTGCGGATCGGGCCTGCCAAAGGCCATAATTGAACTGCGCGGGAGTCGAAGGAGTCAGACGCGATGGCCGACTACAAGATGATGGTGTGGATCGACCAGGATTTGTGCACCGGGGACGGCATCTGCGAGGAAATAGCGCCCGACGTGTTCGAGGGTCGTGACGACGGGCTATGGGTTGTGAAGGAAGAGGCCAGGCACTTCGGCTCGACCCTGGTGTTCGACGACGAGAGCGGCGACGGTCACGGCCCCGAGGGTGCCCGCGGGGTGGCGCGAGTGCCTGACAACCTCATCGAAGATGTGATCGAGTCCGCCGAGGAATGCCCTGGGGAATGCATCATGATCGAGCCGTACAACCCCGAACTGGTGGCCGAAGGCCGGTAGGCGGCGCCCGGCTGCTCTCACGTACGAGGATGACGGGTACCGGCTCTCGACGCCGGGGCTTGGCCATCCTGGCCGCGACCCTCTTCGTTTCGACCGTCGCCCTGTCACCGGCCGGCGCCCAGTACTACCCCCCGGGCCCACCCGGCGACGGCGTAGTGATCAGCGACGACGGCTTGGTACTCCCGGTGCGCGAGATCAGGAATGACGGATACCTGGTCACCACGCCCTGCTGGAACGAAGGTGTGGTGAGAGGAGGCACCTACATCTCCCATGTGGAGGTGGTGATCGACCCCGGCCACGGAGGTTCGGAATCCGGAGCGGTGGGCAGCAACGGGCTGACCGAGAAGGCCCTCAACCTGGCCGTCTCGGAACTCCTAATCGAAGAGCTGCGCAACCGTGGTTTCAACGCGATCATGACCCGGACCACCGATGTCCGAATCCCGATCGTGGTGCGGTCCGAGATCGCCCGAGCCCTGAAGCCCGACGTGTTCCTGTCACTCCACCATAACGGTGGAGCCACCGCCCGCTCCGACCTCCCCGGTACCGAGATGTACCACCAGATCGAGAGTGCCAACTCCAGGCGGCTGGCGGGCATCCTCTACGAGGAGGTCCAGCGGGCCCTGGCGGCATACGGGAACATCGGGTGGCGCAAGACCGTGTTCCAGGGCGCGTCCTCCGTGCTCCGCGTCGAGGTTCAGGACGACCTGTACGGGATCCTCCAGTACACCCCCGGTATTGCCACAGTCATCACCGAGGCCGCCTACCTTTCGACACCCGCCGAAGCTCGGCTACTCGCCCGTCCGGAGGTACAGAAGGTCGAGGCGGTGGCCATCGCGGACGGGATCGAGCGGTACCTCACCACCACCGATCCCGGTTCCGGATTCATCCCGATGTTCAGCACCTCCAGAAACCTCTCCTCCGGAGGGCCCGGCGGGTGTAAGGACCCCGAACTGGGCGACATCGGCGTCGACGAGCCGGGCTTCGAGGACGTCCCGGAAGGCACTCACCAGGCGGGGATCGAAGCCCTCCGGAACGCCGGCATCCTCGACGGCACCGAGTGCGGGCCTGATCTGCTCTGCCCGACCCAGCCCATCAAGCGCTGGATGATGGCGGTTTGGCTGGTCAGGGCGCTGGACGGCGCCGACCCCGATCCCGTCACGGAATCCCGGTTCACCGACGCGGGCGCGGACCGCTGGTGGACGCCCTACGTCGAACGCCTAGCCGAACTGGAGGTCACCCGGGGGTGCGATACAAGGCCCGCCCGCTTCTGCCCCTACGACCTGGTCACCCGGGGCCAGATGGCGTCCTTCCTCACCCGGGCCTTCGATCTCGGCAAAGGTCTCCCGAGCGGCTTCACCGATACCGCCGGTAGCACCCACGCGGACGCCATCGACGCCGTTGCCGCCGCAGGCATTACTCGAGGCTGCCTGGTCTTCCCGGCCCGCTACTGTCCCGGCGCCAATACCAACAAGGGCCAGACGGCCACCCTGGTAGCGAGGGCCCTGGAACTGGTTCCCCGCGCTCCCACCTATTCTGCCGGCGGTTAGCGCCTTAGCCGGCGGGGAATCTAAGAGAAGCTGCCGGCACCCCTTCCTAGAAGCCGAAGAGCGACAGGGCGGTGCCGCCCCGGATATCAGCCCGGTCTTCCGGCGGGATGCCGGGCAGGTAATGATCTACCAGCGACAACACCTCGGAGTAGCCGGGGTTGTCCTTGATCCAGGGCCAGTCGGATGCGTTGAGCATCCGACTGGCGCCGAAGGCCGCATAGACCCGGTCCACCACCTCCTGGACGTCGGGGTACGGAAAGGGGGCCTGGGTGAAGGCATACTGGCCCGACAGGTGCACGTAGAGGTGATCCGGATGCTTGGTGGCCATCTGCTCGATCAGCTCCAAGGAATCCGGTGGAAGCGGGATGTCGAAGCGGGGACGGCGGTCCTCGTCGATGGCTATCTCCATCCAGATGTCAGGACAGAAGCCCAAGTGGTTGAGGACCACCTTGAGACCGGGTAGCGACTCCATCACCCCGTCGAGAAGGCCCACCTGGACGGGGTCGCCGTAGAACCACACCTTCATGTCCAGGTCGCGCATCGCCTCCAAGGCCGGGAACACCGCCAACGAGTCGGGCGCCTGGCCTTCCTCACCACCGAAGCCGTAGAAGCGAAGCCCCTGGATACCGACCTGCTCCGCTCGCCGGGCTACCTGGCCGGCGCCGTCCTCAGCATCGGTGTCGTAGACGCCCACCCCGGCGAACTTGCCCGGATACTCGACCAGAATCTCCGCGAGGTAGTGATCGTGGACGGACAGCGGAACGATCACAGCATGGTCCACTCCGGCACCGTCCATGGCCGCCAGGAACTCCTCCGCCGCCTCCTCCCGCTCAACCGGGGTCATCGCCTCGAAGACGTCGCGCGGGTACTGCTCGCTAGCCGGCTTAAAAAGATGCAGATGGGCGTCTACTACCGCCATAGTGTCGAACCTCCGTGTCTTGTCCTATTCGTCTCGGGCGTCCGGGCCGGACTCTGCTGCCAGGCGCCTTTCCCGGGCCTCTGTGATCTGGTCGGTGTGGTCGGCGATCCAGGCGAGATGGTGGCCGGTCAGGTAGCGGCGTAGGAAGGTCACCATGTGCTCGGAGAGCTGTGGCTGATCCTCCAGTAATGGCGGCCCGGTGGCGTCGCTGGCGCCGCTCACCTGGAGCTTGGGACCCCTCATCCTCGGGTAGATGAAGTCGACCTGGCGCTCGACTTCCTCGTTGAGGGCGCCCTTGATCACCAGGCGCATGGCGGAGCGGGTGGTGCGCCAGTCGATCTCTCGGGGCGCATCCGGCAGCGGGCTGATCATCACCTGGACGGGCGCGCCCTGATCCACGTTGACGAACAGCATGGCTTCGGTGACCCGACCGTAGGCGACTAGCGCCACGGGGCCGAACGAAGCGGTCGTCTCCCCCAGCAGCGCCGGGAGGTCCTGCCCCAGCATGCCGGGATCGGCATCGCCATCCGACAGGCCGTGGCCTCTCAACTCCACACTGATCACCCGGAACCCGTGAGAAGCCACCCCTGCTGTAACCGGACCCCACGCATCCAGGTCGCCGCCGTGGTCGTGCAGGAACACGACCGCCGGTCCGTCCACCGGCCACTCGTGGCCCCGGAGAACCAGCCCGTCAGGAAGGCGGATGGCGACGGGGACCGGCGCCGCCGGCATCAAACGGCGAACGGTTGCGGGTTGAAGCACCGGAACACCCGACCGTCCTGGTCCGCGCGCAGCTCCGGCTCTTCGATCCAGCAGCGATCCAGAGCATGGGGACAGCGCGGGGCGAAGGCGCACCCGGGCGGCATCATCTGGAGGGACGGCACCAGGCCCGGGATCGGATCCAGGCGCTGGCGCGTGGTGCTCACCTTGGGCAATGCCCGGAGTAGGCCCTGGGTGTAGGGATGGCGCGGGTCCTCGAACAACTCGTCCGCCGGGGCTTGCTCCACGATCTCGCCGGCGTACATGACCGCCACCCGGTCGGCCACCGCGGCCACCACGGCCAGGTCGTGCGTGATCAGGAGCATGGCCATGTGGCGTTCCCGCTGCTCCGTGACGAGCTGGTCGAGGATCTGGGCCTGAACGGTCACATCGAGCGCGGTGGTCGGCTCGTCGGCGATCAGGATGTCGGGGTCCAGCACGAGGGCCATCGCAATCATCACCCGCTGCCGCATACCTCCCGAGAGTTGGTGCGGGTACGAATCGAGCCGGGAGATCGGATCGGGCAGGCCCACCTCGGCAAGGGCGTCGCCGGCCAGCCGGCGAGCTTCCCCCTTGCTCACGTCGCGATGGGCCCTGATCACCTCGACGATCACATCTCCCACCGTGAACACCGGGTCCAGGGAGGTGAGCGGATCCTGGAAGATCATCGAGATGGAATCTGCCCGGATGCTGCGCATCCGCCTGCCGCTCACGCTCAGCAGATCCTCGCCGCGAAACCGGATCTTCCCTTCCCGGACCCGCACCGGCGGGGTGGGTAGCAGGCGCATGATGGAAAGGGCGGTGATGCTCTTACCGCAGCCGCTCTCGCCCACCAGGCAGAGCACCTCGTTGGGGTAGATGTCGAGCGACAGGCCTCGCACCACATCGAACGACTCCCCCCGGGAGCGGACCATGGTGCGAAGCCCTTCGATCGAGAGCAACGGGCCGGTTACCGGCTGGTCGCCACCGGATGGCCCGCCGCCGTGATCGGTCACGGTTGTCATCTCAGCTTCTCCGCAGGCGGGGGTTGACGACCGTGTACCCGACGTCGGCCAGCCAGTTGGATAGCAGGACGATGGTGATCAGCACCAGCGAGAAGAACTGCGCCACCGGATAATCGCGTCTCAGCACCGCGTTGACCAGCACCTGCCCCAGGCCGGGCCAACCGAATATCGTCTCGACGACCAGGGCATACCCCACTATCTGCCCGATCCTCAGACCCGCCAGCGACACGATCGGTACCAGCGCGTTGCGGAAGACGTGGCGACCGATGACCTTCGACTCCGAGAGGCCGCCCGACCGGAGGGTCCGGACGAAGTCCTGGTTGAGGTTCTCCAGCATGGCCGAACGGGTCATCCGGACGGTCAGCGCCATACCTTCCATCGCCAGCACCACCGCCGGCAGCACCAACTGTTTGGGACCGCAGCATCCGGCGGAGGGGAGCCACCCCAGCACGGACGCGAACAACCACACCGCCAGCAGGGCCAGCCAGAAGTTGGGAACGGCCATGCCGGCCACCGAGAAGGTCATGATCCCGCCGTCCCACCACGAGTTCCTGCGCAGTGAGGCGAGCATGCCCAGGGGGATGCCCACTCCGAACACGAGCACGAAGGCCGCTACCCCGAGGATAAGGCTGTTGCGTCCGTGCTCGGTGAGCAGCTTGCTGATGTCTGCGTTGTTGGTAAGTGAGTTGCCGAGGTCGCCGCTGAAGAGCCGACCCATATAGTCGAAGTACTGCTCGTGGAACGGGTCGTTCAACCCGAGTTGCTCGCGCACCGCCTCGCGTTCCTCGGCCGAGGCCGACGCCGGAACTCGAGCCGCCACCGCGTCGCCGCCTGACAGGCGGATGGCGTAGAACACCGCCACCGAGGACAACGCCAGCACGATGACCGTATAGATGGTGCGAGCCAGGACACGCTTCACTCCTTGTCCACCCCCTTGGCCTCGTGCCTGAGCCGGGGGTCGAACACATCTCGCAGGCCGTCGCCGATCAACGACACGGCCAGCACCAGCAGCACGATGGTGACACCGGGAATGGTGGCGCCCCAATGACCGACCTGCCCCAACTCGGGCACGTTGTGTTGGAGGTAGTTGCGCCCATCGGAAACCATGCCCCCGAGACTGGGGGTGGGAGGTTGGGCCCCCAGCCCGATGAAGGAAAGGGCCGCCTCGGCGATGATCGCCACCGCCACGTAGTAGGAGGCCAGCACCAGAGCCGGGGCCAGGATGTTGGGGAATAGGTGGCGCCACATGATGCGCGAGGTCGAAAGCCCGCCCGCTCGGGCCGCTTCGACGAACTCTCGCTCGCTTAGTGACAGCACCTCGCCTCGGACCACCCGGGCAATGGCGGCTGTGTTGACCAGCCCAACCGCCAGAATCACCGGGAAAAGGCCTTCCCCCAGACCTCCGGCGAAGAGCACCGCCACCAGGATCAGGGGGAATCCCCACACGAAGTCGACCGTGCCCCTGATCATTCGATCTCGCCAGCCGCCGAGGAACCCGCCGAACATACCCAGCAGCAGGCCCAACATCAGGGAGAGCACAGTCACGCCCGCCGCCACCATCAGGCTGACCCGTATCCCGATGAACACCCGCACCGCCAAGTCGCGGCCCAAGTGGTCGGTGCCGAGCAGATGGCCCTCGCTGCCCGGGGGTAGCAGCGTGGCGGAAAAGCTCTGGAAGTTCGGGTCGGCGCCCGAAATAATCGGACCGAACAGGCCGGTGCCTAGCACGACCAGCCCGAGCACCGACCCCACGAGTAGGAGCTTGTTGCGGCGCATCCGACCCAGAGCGGCCCTTGCCGGCCCAACCCGGCGGCTCTCCTCGAACTCGGCTAGCTGGACATTCCAAGCTTCAAGATGGGTTCGCGTGCTGTCAGCCATCACCCAATCCGCAGAGGTTCGTAAGCATCATACGTTCACGATCTGGCAGAGCGCAGGCGCGGATTGGCCAGTTGGTAGCCCAGATCCGACGCCCAGTTGCCCAGGATCACCAGGATCACCAGCACCAGCGAGAAGAACTGCGCCACCGGGTAGTCCCTCCTCAGCACCGCGTTGACCAGCACCTGCCCCAGACCGGGCCAGCCGAATATGGTCTCGACGACCAGGGCATACCCAACGATCTGCCCGATCCGTAGGCCGGCCAGCGATACCAGGGGAACCATGGCGTTTCGCAGCACGTGGCGCCCGATCACCCGCATCTCGGACAGCCCGCCCGACCGGAGCGTCCGCACGAAATCGCGGTCCAGGTTCTCGAGCATGGCCGAACGGGTCATCCGAACGGTGAGAGCCAGGCCCTCTGCGGCCAGCACGAACGCCGGCATCACCAACTGTTGGGGACTGCAGCAGCCGGCGGAGGGGAGCCAGTGGAGGGTGGAGGCGAACAGCCAGACGGCCAGCAGCGCCAACCAGAAGTTGGGGATCGCCATACCGCCCACCGAGAACGTCATGATCGACGCGTCCACCACGCCGTTGCGGCGCAGCGAGGCCAGGATCCCCAACGGGATGCCTAGGCCGAAGATGATCAGCAGGGCGGCGGCCCCGAGCATCAGGCTGTGCCGGCCGTGGATGATCAGCATGTCCGATATGGGCGAGCTGTTGGTCAAGGAGTTGCCCAGATCGCCTCGAAGCAGCCGCCCCATGTAGTCGAAGTACTGCTCGTGGATGGGAAGGTTCAGTCCCCAGAGCTCCCGTAGTTGTTCGCGCGCCTCCAGCGAGGCCGAGCCCGGCTGGATGACGGCGGCCACCGCGTCGCCTCCCGAGAGCCGGATGGCGTAGAAGACCGCCACCGAGGAGACCGCCACGATGGCCAGCATGTAGGCGGAACGGGCTACCAGCCGCCTCAAAGCCGGGCGCTCCTACGGAAAAGGGCCGCGCCGGAGCGCGACCCTTCCTCGATCCGAATACCGGCAAGGCTCGTCCAGAACCTTAGGCCTCGATCCAGGTGTCGTTGTAGTACGGGTAGAGGTTCCACACGAAGGGCTGCCATCCGTGCACCTTGTTGTTGTGTACGAAGGTGGCGTTCTGGTTCATGAGCGGGATGTACGGAAGCTCCTCGGCCCAGGCCAGCTGGAACTGGGAAGCCGCCGCCTGTGCCTGCGCATCGGTGGCAGATGTCTGCCAGCTGGCGATGGCATCGTCGACCCGCGGCTCCACGGCGTGCGAGAAGTTCGGCACCGGGATGAACTGGGATCCACCGAAGAGGATCAGCACGTCCAGCGGGATCGGCCACAGCCAGAAGAAAAGCGACATCTCGACCGAATCCCGACCCGGGCCGCTCTGCTGCTCGAAGGCGAGCGCTCGGTCGACCACGTCGAGGTTGGCCCTGACGCCGACATTGGCGAACTGGGCCTGTACCGCTTCGGCCACCGACTTCTGCACCGTCTCGTCCTCGACGAGATAGCGAAACTCGAACCTTACCCCGTCGCGCTCCCGGACACCGCCGCTGCCCATCGTCCATCCGGCCCGGTCCAGCTTCTGGTTGGCCAGATCGAGATCGAACTGGTTGTACTGCTCGACCGCCGACTCGTAGTTCCGGTCGGTGGTGGGGAACGGACCGTAGGTCGCGGCGCCGTTGCCGAACAGGATGGCCTGGACCATGCCCTCCCGATCCAACGCGTGGGACAGGCCCTGGCGGGTCAACCGGTCACCGAAGTACTCGGGATAGTCACGGTTCATCGCCAGGTGGTATCCCGACCACTCGGGATGCCGGATCACCGTCAGGTCGGAGTTGGACTCGAGGCGCCCGATGTCCTGGTGGGCAGGGTTGATCAGGGTATCGATGTCGCCGTTCTCAAGCTGGGTGGCCCGCTGGCCTGCCTCGGTGATGACCGTCCACCGGATAGCGTCCAGATGGGCCGGGCCCTTGTTCTCGAAGAACGGGGTCTGGGAACCGGGGTAGTCGGCCCAGCGCCGGACCAGCACGTGGCTCCCCGGTACCCACTCCTCATGGGTGAAGGGACCGGTGCCGTCAGCCAGCTCGGTGCCGTAGGTCGATGCGGCGTTGAGCTCGCCATCGGCCGTGATCGAGTGCTCCTTCCAGGTGTTGATGTTGACGATCCGCCAGTACCCGGTCTTGTGCGGGCCGAGTGCCCCCACCCAGGGGTTCTTCATCTTCATGACGACATCGTTGCCGTCCGCCTCGTAGGTGTCGACCGGCGCCGCCAGGCCGGCGATGAAGCTGTAGGCCTGGATAGACCGGTAGAACTCGGCGACCATCTCGGCGTCGATGGTTCCGCCGGAGTGCGACAGCTTGCCCTCCGGAATGGTGAACCGGTACTCGAGACCGTCGTCTGACCCCGAGTATCCCGACGCGAACTGGGGCACGGTGGCGCCGCTCGGATCGTTTGACAGGATCGCCTCGTAGATGGCGAAGAACGCCGGGTCGTACCAGTTGGTGGTCGCCGGATCGTGCTTGGAAACGTCCCGGTTGTAACCCTCACGCAGTGTGCCGCCCGTGACCGGGCCCATCATCGCCGCTTCGGTTGTCGCGGTCGTCTCCGCCGGCGCGGCCGCCTGGGTGGTGGTGGCGCCGTCATCCGAGGGGGCTGCGGTGGTGGCGGTAGTGGCGGCGGTGGTAGCAACGGCTTCGGGCTCGTCGTCCCCGCCACAGGCTGCAAGTATCGACGCCGCGGCCGCTACTCCCACGCCGGCAACACCCAGACGCTTCATGAACTGGCGCCGCCCGATCTTCTTGGCCATGTACTGCTCGGTGAGTTCGGTCACCTCCGGACCCAGGTCCGGATCCATCCAAGAGTTGCCCATAACCAATATCCTCCTTCGCTCGCGCCACTGACGCTAACTCGATATCTTATCCTGTTGCTCGCTACGGCGTTTAGCAAAGTTCACATCGGATCGGTAAAGGCGGAAAAATGGAACGTTTCCTGGTGACAGGATCAGCCGGTTGTATCGGTGCCTGGGCGGTTCATGAGCTGGTCAGGGAGGGAACTCCGGTAGTCACGTTCGACATAAGCGATACCCCCCATCGCCTGCGGCTCCTGCTGGACGAGGACGAGCTCTCCGCCGTCCGGTTCCGCCAGGGTGACATTCGCGACAGCGAGGCGGTCGAGGCGGCGATCACGGACAACCGGATCACCCACGTGGTCCACCTCGCCGCCCTCCAGGTCCCGTTCTGCATGGCCGATCCGGTCAACGGCTCACGGGTCAACGTCACCGGCACCCTGAACGTCCTGGAGGCGGCCCGACAGACCGACGGGCGGGTCCGGGGCGTTACCTATGCGAGCTCGATCGGGGTGTTCGGCCCCGCCGAGATGTATGAAGGCGGGGTGGTCTACGACGATTCCCCCGCCGCGCCGGCCACGCTCTACGGGGCCTACAAGCAGGCCAACGAGTGGACCGCCCGGATCTACGGCGCGGACTGGGGAGTCGGCTCGGTGGGCCTGAGACCCTCCGTCATCTACGGCCTGGGACGTGATCAGGGTCTCACCTCGGCGGCCACGATGGCCATGCTTTCCGCAGCGGCCGGAGTCACGGGCCACATCAACCACGGCGGAACGGTCACCTACCAGCACGCCCAGGACATGGCCCGCATCTTCATCGCCGCGGCCCGCCTCGAGGCCGACCGCGCCCTGGTCCACAACGTAGGCGGCCCGGTGGCTCACATCTCGGAGGTGGCGGAGGCGATCGACGCCGCCGCTCCCGGAATCGAGACCACCTTTGACGATGCGCCCTTCCCGCTTCCATCGACCATCGACGGCGCCGGCCTCGAGCGCGTCATCGACATTCCCCAGCGCCCGCTGGCGGAGGGAATTGCCGGGACGGTCGATGCCTTCGGCCGGTTGCTCGCCGAGGGCCGGGTCCAGCCCCCGGCCTAGATAGTGGTCGGTGGCCAGTGGGTTCCTATATCAAAGGTCAGTGGTATCTATTGACTGGTAACTAGCGACCGGCAACTGGCCATTACCAACTACCAAACAAGGGTATGGACAAGCCCGCCGTTTCGCGATAACTGGAGGGGAGGGATCGGAACACCCGACCCCGACCACCAGTTTCGGGCCGGCCTCCGGAGACGGCGACCGGGAAGCGAAAGGAGACCGAGATGGCGCGCGAATACTGCTCCATCACCCACGGAGACACCACCATCAAGTTCGAGGTACGCCGGAGCGACCGCCGGACGAAGACGGTCGAAGTGGCCGTGACACCCACCGGCGTGCGGGTGTATGCCCCGAGGGCAGCACCGGTGGCCGAGCTCGAGCGGTTCGTTCAGGCGAAGGCGCCCTGGATTCTCGGCCACCTGGCTGATCTGGAACAGGCCTGCCGGCCAGGCCTACGAGAGGGCCAGATCATGCCCTATCTGGGCCAAGCCGTGCCGCTCACCTACGAGAACGGGGATCTGCCCGGCCCGGTGGTGGACTTCGACGGGGCTCGGTTCACGGTCACCGTGCCTCCCGGGCAAGGCGACGATTCTCGGCTACTGAACGTCGCCCATAGCTTCGTGGCCTGGTACAACGCTCGGGCCTGGGAACGGATCCCGGCCACGGTCGCCGCATGGTGGCCGCTCCTCGGCCGCGGACCGAAGTCGAGGGTACTGATCCGCGATCAGAAGAGCCGCTGGGCCAGTTGTGCTCGTGATGGCACCCTCCGGTTCAACTGGCGGGTCATCATGCTGGAGCCGAGGCTCATCGACTACGTGGTGGTGCACGAACTCGCCCACCTTCACGTCAAAGGCCACCCGCCCGAGTTCTGGAACCGGGTGGCCGGCGCCCTGCCCGACCTGGACGAGCGCCGGAGGGGTCTGAAGGCGGCAGCATCCCACCTGCCGCTCTGGAGCCTGTGAGACGAGGGCCCCGCAGTCCGAAAACCTTCGACCCCGGCGCCCCGCAGCAAGCGCTACGAAACCGGTACCCGATCAGAGGGGTAGGCGGCCAGGAAGTTCTCTACGCCGCCGGGCGACCAGACCGGCCCGAAGGGAAGCTCCATCTCTACACGCGGGGAGCCTTCGCAAGGCCTTCCGCGGCTAACCATCAGCGTGGTCGTCCCGGCTTGGTGGCGGAGTAAGTAGCTGTAGACGGTGCTGTAGCCCAGGTGGTTGCAAACACCCGTGTCGCCCTGGTCGTGGCTCCGGAGCAGCTCGAGGATGTCTTCCAGCGAGGCGGCCCGGTCGAGGCGGGCCTGAGCGGAGGCGATCCGGTCGAGCGTGGTCAACCGGTCATCGTTGTCGGGATGAACTCCGAGCTCGGTGTGATGGTTGGATCGGGCGGTGGGCCTGTCCGGCCGGAGCACGGCCGTTCGCCGGCTCCGCACCTCGATAGCTGCCTGCCCGTGACGATCGATCAGCACCAGGTTGGCCCACAGGTAGGGGCGGGACGCCACCGCTCGCTCCACCGCGGCCACGCCCGATGCCACATCCATGCCCTCGCGCAAGGCGATCTCGACCAGATCGTCGTAGTTGGCGTGGCCGTAGAGGGTGCGGACGTTGGAATCGCACACGAGTAGGCCGGAGGAGTTGGCGCCTATGGAGAATCCCGAGAACCGGTCCAGGTCGGGATCGGTTCCCGCCCAGGTAGTGATGCCCTCCACGCCGAACACGTCCGGTTCGAGGACCAGGCGGTCGTCGAAACTCTCCCTGCCGAAGTCCTTGTTCTTGAACAGCAGGTAGTCGTCAGGTCCGAGCCTGAAGAACCCGGTGGTGCACACTTGCCGGCCTCCCCGTCACGACCACAGTCACAGTGGTATAGGGATTGTAGGTGGACGGGTCCGATTCGGTATCGTTGCTCCCGTGCCATCCGAGTTCCAAGGCCAGGCCGACCGCGCCAGGGTCGAGCGATTGCTCGTCCGGTACGTGGGCACCCACTCCGTCAACCCTGCCATCGACGGGGGCGCCGGCGAGGCCGACCTGGCGAGCCTGCTCTTCTCCGACCTCAGGGACTGGGGCTTCGATCCCGTGCGGGAACCGGTCCACCCGGGAGGCCGGGACAACGTCATCGCCACCCTGCCGGGCCGGAACGGCGGACCGATGGTCATGTTCCACGCCCACCTCGACACGGTGGGCCTCTCCGGCAAGGCCACCGCCGATGCCCTGTCTACCGGTGGCAACGTGTACGGGCGGGGCGCCTGCGACACCAAGGGCTCGCTGGTGGCGATGGTCGAGTCCCTCCGGTTGCTCGGGTCGGTGGATGCGGCCGAGCGAGCCACCCTCATGCTGGTGGGCGGCATCGACGAGGAGGTCGGCGGGACCGGGGCGCTGGAGCTGGCGGCTGCCCATCCCGAGATCGACATGGCGGTGATCGGCGAACCCACCAGCCTCGAAATCGCCACCGCCCACAAGGGCGTGCTGCGCCTCGAAATCGCGACCACCGGTACACCGGCACACTCCTCCAAGCCCCATCTCGGGCGTAACGCCATCTACGCGATGGGACAGGTCCTGGACATCCTCCAGACCGACTACCTGGCATCCCTCGACCCGGAGGGACACCCGCTGGCCGGGCCGGCCACACTCGCCGTCACGACCATCCAGGGCGGTTCCGGCTTCAACGTGGTGCCGGCAGAGTGCGTGATCGGCCTTGACCGGCGGGTGATCCCCGGCGAGAACCACGAGGAGTTGCTCGAGGAGTTCGACAGCTTGCTGGCCGGTCTCGACGTCCCGTTGGAGCGCCGGGATCCTTTCCTGATGACCGCTCCCCTCGACACCCCCGTGACCGACCCGGTCGTCCAGGCCTTGAGGCGGGCTCGGGAAGAAGCTACGGGCCGGAAGGCCAATCCGATCGGAGTCACCTACGGCACGGACGCATCCGCGTTCGCGCCGGCCGGGATCAGCTGCGTGGTGTTCGGACCCGGCAGCATCGACCAGGCCCACTCTGACGAGGAATGGGTAGGCGTGGACGAAACAGCGGTAGCGGCCGAGATCCTGGCCCAAACCGCCCTGAACCTGGCCATCGGCTGACCGGTCGGGTGCTCCACATCTCAGAGCCGGAAGCGGCGGCCCTTCCTCAGTGATTCGGTCCGCAGGTCGACCACGATCCCCGCGGCCTGCAGAGCAATGGTTCCCAGGAGCGGCTCGGTACCGTCCTCCCCGAACGCGATGAGGCTAGGGACGAACTCTCCCATGAACTCCAACTCCCCGGCGGTGGTGTCGACGGTCACCACGCTGCCGTCTGCCAACTGGTAGACCCGCTCCCCCTTGGGCTTCAGGCCGATACCCTCCAGGTAAGGTCTGGGCACCATGCAGTCGCTGGCGCGCGTGTCGACCAGGAAGAGGCCCTCCCAGGTCTGTTGCGGCTCGGCAGGGTTCCGGATCAAGACCGGTACATGTGTCTCGCCCATACTGCTATCTCCTTCACTCTTCCGGCATCTGTCTAGGCGCCTACCACTGTTATACGTCGAGCGGCAGCGCGTGTCAACCCCCTGCTCCCCGTGTATTTCAGGATCTCAGGACGGGTAGAGACACCCGGGTGGGATAGGAGGGGTTGTGCAGCACCGTCTGGGTGGCCGGGATCGAATCGAGCGGCCCTTCGGTCAGCGGCCGGGCGCCCGTGTTCAGGTTCCGATCCCATTGGGGGAAGTCAGAGCTGGAGATGTTCAGCCGCAGGCGCGACCCGGCGCCCACCCGAGCGCCCACCGGTCCCAGCTCGATCTTGAACTCGTACACCCGGCCGGGGGTCAGCAGCTCCGGATCCGACAGCGACTCCCGGTAGCGCGCTCTGAGTATGCCCTCCTGCAGGTTGACCGAGCAGCCGGCCTCGTCCACCACGCAGAGCCGGGCGGTGAAATCGGTGTCGGTGGCCGTCGTGGCCGCATACAGGGTCACCTCCACATCTCCGACCAGCTCTACGTCCTCCGGCAAGGGCTCGGACGTGTATACCAGCACCATCCGGGACACCTCCGCCTCGTGCTGGTCGGCCGGACCCATCGGGGTGATGCTATCGAAGCAGCACGAATGTCCTCCCATGGACGGAACCGGCACTCCCGGCTCGTAGATGAAGATGTCGGGCGGCTCGTCACCGGGCGCAGTGCGGTCGAGCGTACCGTCCCCGAACTTGGAGTTGGCTTGTCCGTCGGAGTGGATGAACCAGTCCTCCACGACCGCCTCCCCGGGCGGCCACGAGGCGAAGTCCCGCCATCCCCCGTCCAGCGTGAACGCGGTCACCCGGCTGTCCATGACCCCCGTTTCCCTGCCTTTCAGGGTCTGGTCGAACCACCTGACCAGCCAGGAGTCGATCTCCATCGTCGAAGGTCCGTCCGACCCGAGCCGGCTGACCGGCGTCCAGGGCATGTGCGCCCAAGGTCCGACGACCAGCTTCTGGTTGTCACGCGTCCGATCGTCGTAACCGGAGCCGGAGAGGCCCACGAAGTTCTTGACCGTGCCGGTGAGGAACACGTCATACCAGCCGGCCACGTGGAGAGCCGGAATCCTGACCCGGCTGTAGTCCTCGTCGATGCTCCACCGCTTCCAGTAGTCGTCGTAGGAACAGTGCTCCGCCCAGTCATTGAAGTAGGGCACGTGCGGAGTCTGGAGCGGCGGGTAGCCGGCCACGGGAAGCGTGTGGTACCAGTTGGGGGCCGCACCCAGGGCGGCGGCCAGACCGATGTGGCCTTCGAGGTCCCCGGCCCGCTGCGCCGTCTCCAGCCCCAGGAGTGTGGCCCAGTAGCCGATGAAGGCCAGCGCGAAGGCCCCGCCGTTGTAGGTCCACCCGTCGTAGTACTGCGAGGCGGTGAAGGCCGGCGTGATGGAAGCAAGGGAGGGTGGCGCCATCACCGCCGCCAGGAGCTGGGTGGCCCCGACATAGGAGAACCCCATCATCCCGACCTGGCCATCGGATCCGGTAAGGCGGGCCGCCCATTCGACCGAGTCGTAGCCGTCGTTCATCTCGTGGAGGTAGGGATAGAAGTCGCCTTCGGACGCGTACCGGCCCCGGCAGTCCTGGACCACGACCACATACCCCTGGGCGGCGAACCAGGCCGGATGAGCGCTTCCGAAGGTGGGAACGCCCGACCGCTTGTCGTAGATGGTGCGCGTGAGCAACACGGGCAGGTCGGCCCGGGTCACGGGACGGTAGACATCGGCGCGCAGCACGGTCCCATCCCTCATGGTGCCTTCCACGTCTCGTTCAACGGTGACACCGAGTCCCGGCATCTCCTCGATCAGGGGGGTGGTGGTCATCGCGCTCCTCGGCCGCTGGACATTCCGGGCAGAGCTGCCCCGTTCGGTAGCATTCTGCGCGACAGCGGCGGATGAAGCAACCAGTCCTCCCGGCGACGGGACCGGCTGGTCCCGGGAAGGGACGGAGGCGCGTATGAGCGAGTTCAGGCAGGACACCTACTACGAGGAAGGCTCCGACGCCGGTGGGATGCCGCAGAGCCACATCGGAGAGTTTCTCGGAAGCCCGGACAGCACGTGGTTGCTCAAGCTGGCCTTCCTCAAGGAGGACGGCTGGCCGATGGTGGTCCCGCTCTGGTACCAGTGGGACGGCGAGGCCTTCTACGTGGTGGGCCGTAAGCGCTCCGGATGGGTGCAGGACCTGGAGCGCAACCCGCGATGCGCCATCTGCATCGAGGAACTCGCCCATCCTCGTATCCGCAAGGTGCTGGCCCAGTGCACCGCCGAGATCGTCGAGGGCCCGGCCAAGGGCGAGGGGTCGAAGTGGGTTCCGGTGGCCGAGGAAATGGCGGTCCGCTACACGGGGCCCTCGGGACCGGAGCAACTGAAGGCGTCGTGGGACTGGGATCGTTACCTGGTGCGCCTGGTGCCCCGTGACGGCAAGCTGATCACATGGCAAGGGGCTGATTGGGCGCTCCGTTACTTCGATGCGGGTCAACGTCCCGACTTGGAGGAAAAGGCCCGGCAGCGGGAGGGCAGCGCCCGGTGAGGCGCCTGGCCGACCCGGCCGTCGCACTGGCCCGGTCCGAGATCCGGGTCCTGTTCGACCGGGCGGCGGCCCGTCCCGACACCATCCGCCTCGAGGTGGGTGAACCCAGCTTTCCCACTCCCGAGCACATCGTGGCCGGCGCCGACGCGGCGGCCCGGGAGGGCTGGACCGGCTACGGGCCCAACGGCGGGCTCGCCGGTTTGCGAGAACTGCTGTCTGCCAAAGTGGAAGAGGTGGACGGGTTCGCCGCCCATCCAGACCGGATCGTGGTCACGCCCGGCGGGATGAACGCCCTCTTCTCCACCTACTTCGCGCTGCTCAACCCCGGTGACGAAGTGCTCCTGCCTACGCCCGGGTTCCCGAACATGGACGGGATGGTGCGCCTCCTGGGAGGAACGCCCGTGTTCTATCACCTGGAAGCTTCAGAAGGCTTCCTGCCCGACCCGGAACGGCTCCAGGCCCTGATCTCGGACCGGACAACCATGCTCTTCGTCAACACGCCGTCCAACCCCACCGGGTCGGTGTTCCCCGAAGTCCTGATACGGGATCTCGTGGAGCTATGCGACCGCCACGATCTGTGGTTGCTGTCGGACGAGGTCTACGACGAGCTGGTGCTGGACGACACGGCCTGCCACACCGCGGCTGCCCGCTACGACGAATCGGACCGGGTAGTCACCGTCTACAGCTTCTCGAAGGTGTACGCGATGACCGGCTGGCGAGTGGGCTACGCGGTAGCGCCACCCCCGGTGGCCGACCTGCTCCGCAAGCTCCAGGAGCCCCAACTGTCGTGTCCGAGCACCATCTCGCAGAAGGCGGCCGAGGCGGCCCTGCTCGGACCTCGGGAACCGATCCGAGCCATGCTCGATGCCTACCGGAGACGCCGCGCGGTGGCAGTCCGCACCGCCACCGAAGCCGGGCTCGAACTGGTGGCGCCCGCAGGCACCCTATACATGCTGGTCAAGGTCAACACGCACGGACGGTCGATGCTGCAGTTCGCCCTCGATCTGCTCGACCGCCAGGGAGTCAGCGTGGCGCCGGGATCGGTGTTCGGCCCGGGCGGCGAAGGCTACGTCCGCATCTCGCTGGCCGCCGACCAGGATCGGATCACCGAGGGGCTCCACCGGCTGGCCGCAGCATGCCGGGAGAGGACGCTGGTGCGCGCGTGACCGGTACCCGGACCGAGGACCGCCTCCGCTCTTACCTTCGGGAGCGCCGGGACGAGGTGCTCGAGTTCGCTCGGGAACTGATCCGCACGCCGTCGCCCAACCCGCCAGGTGACGAGCGGGCCGTGGCCGATCTGGTCACCGCCCGATTGGCCGACCTGGGGGTGACCGGTGTGGAGCGTGTGGGGGCGACTCCCGAGCGACCCAACCTCATAGTCCGGATTCCGGGAGTGGGCGGCGGTCCCAAGCTGATGCTCTCCGGGCATCTGGACACAAAACCGGCCGGAGACCTCAGGGCCTGGAAGACCGACCCGTGGGACCCGGTCCTGGACGAGGGCAACCTGATCGGGCTCGGATCCGGTGACATGAAGGCTGCGCTGGCCGCCATGGTCTACGCGCTCGGAGGGATCGAGGCAGTCGGACCGCCAGCCGGAGACCTAGTGGCGGTGTTCACCGCGGACGAGGAGGCAGGATCGCTCCTCGGCTCCAAATGGATGGCGGACAACGGCTTGCTGGAAGCCGATGTGGCACTCATCGGGGAGCCCAGCGGCATCGAGCGAGAGTGGGAGTCAATCCACCTGGTGTCGAGGGGCGCGGCGCTATTCAAGGTGAGAATCACCGGCACCCAGATGCACTCCTCCATCTCGGACCGTATCGAAGGGATCAACGCCACCGTCCAGATGGCCCGGCTGATCGATCGGATGGACAGGGACCTGGAGAGCTACCTGACTTACGAACCCCATCCGCTGTGCCCCACCGGACCGACCGTCAATGTCGGCGTGATGGCGGAGGCCGGGGTGTTCTACGGCGTCTATCCGGGCAATGCGGAGTTCGCCTGCGACATCCGCACGCTGCCCGGTATGGGAGAGCAGCAGATGATCGACGATATCAACCGCTTCCTCACCGCCGCCATGACCGAGCAACCCGACCTGCGGGCGGAACTGGTATGGGAGCTCATGGTGCCTGCCACCGAGATTTCCGCGGACGAGCCCTTGGTGCCGATCCTCCGGGAGACCACCTCCCAGGTGCTGGGCCACCAACCGCGCCTCGACGCCTTCCCCGGCGCCACCGACGCGCCCCATTTCCAGCTGACAGCGGGGATCCCCTGCGTAGCGGCCTTCGGGCCGGGAATGCTGCCGCGCGCCCACAGTCCCAACGAGTACCTATCCGCCGACAGCGTGGCGCAGGCGGCGCAGATCTACGGGCTGGCCGCGCTGCGCTACTTGGGAGGCGACTGAGATATGTCCAGTTGACCCGAAAGTCGCCAACGAAACCCCAAGTCGAGCCCGGCGCGGGCCAACCCACCCCCCGTCATTCTCAGCACCCTCCTGGAGGCCCATCATGAGCATTCCGTCAGCAGAACTCTGCGCCCGCTACCGGAGGCTGTACGTACCCGCGGTGTGCGACGCCCTCTACTGGATGGGGCTTCGCGAGCAGGTCCTGCCCAGCTACCTGCGACCGCTCTTCGCAGAGCAACGCATCGCCGGGCTGGCCCATACCGTCCAGGGAGCCCCCATCGAGCCGTGGGTCGGGCGCGAGCCCGGCATCGAACGAATCACTTCCTACCTAAAGGTGTTCGAGGATCTCACTCCCGACAGCTTGCTGGTGTCGGTCAATCCCGACACGCGCGTGGGGCATCTGGGCGAGCTGTGTTGCAACTCGGCCCGGCAGCACGGCTGCGTGGGCGCCATCCTGGATGGCAACCTGCGGGACATCGAAGGGATCCGGGACATCGGGTTCCAGGTGTTCTATCGAGACCTGTCGCCGCTCAACGCCATTGGCCGCTGGGAGATGGTCGCTTCCCAGGTTCCGGTCACCATCGGCGACGTCACCGTCTACCCAGGGGACGTGATCCTGGCCGAGTTCGACGGCATCCTGGTCATCCCCCGTGATGACGCGGAGCGGGTGCTGGTGCGCGCGGAGGAGATCGAGGGGGCCGAGAAGCTGGTCCGGGAGGAGATGCGGGAGGGTGAGTCGCCGCTGTCAAGCCTGGACCGCCACGGATACATCTGAGTCAGTGGTGAGTCGGCAGTGGTCCGTGGTCAGTGGGTCGGGTCTCGGTAGTCGGGGGTGCCGGTGACGAGTTCGGGAGACGGGACCGGCCGGGCCCGGCCGATACCGCCAGGCGGACCTAATAAATACCTGGACCTGATCAGGGGCGTGGCGCTCCTGGGCATCGTGGTCATGAACGCCGTTTCCTTCGGCCTCGGTGCCGGTCCCTACTTCAACCTGTCGGCCGGTGGTTCGGATACGTGGCTGGATTGGCTGGTGGGAGGCTTCGGCGAGGTCTTCGTCGACCAGAAGTTCATGGGCCTCTTCTCGCTGCTCTTCGGCGCGGGTATCGCCCTGTTCTGCGACCGGGCCGCTGCCAGGACCCGGCGACCGGCACTGCTGAGCCTGTGGCGCAACCTGCTCCTCCTGGGAATCGGTTTCCTGCATCTTGCGTTGTGGGAGGGAGACATCCTGATCGGGTACGCCCTGGTATCGCCGATCATCATCGCGCTGCGGAATCGTCGACCGCGAACCCTGCTGATCCTCGGCGGTGTGGTACTCCTGCTTTCGCCGGTGTCGGCCATCCTGTTCCAGGCATCCGTGCCGGACGACGGGAGCGGGCTCGGCGGATTCTGGACGGCCGGCGTCGAGGTCGGCGCCACGGCCACATGGTTCATCGTGACGGACTTCTTCTCGCGAGCGGTCGGGATGATGTTGATCGGGGTGGCGCTGTACCGCACCGGGGTGTTGACCGGCGAGCGCTCGACTGCCTTCTACCGGCGAATGGCGCGGACCGGGCTGGGGGTGGGCCTCCCGCTCGCGGCGATCGGGCTGGCGTGGGTGGCAGCCCGTGGCTTCTCCCCGGATGTGGCATTCGCCGGGACGACTCCGAACACGCTCGGGACCGCACCGGCCGTGCTCGGCTACACCGGCGTGATCGTCCTGTGGAACCGGCGGCCCGAAACCGATCTGCACAGGCGACTGTGTTCCGTGGGGCGGATGGCGCTCACCAACTACCTGACCCAGACGCTGCTGGGCGTGCTCATCCTCAGGTACCTCTTCGGAGATGCCGACCTCACCCGGACGATGCTGGTGGCCTTCATCGGGGTGGTCTGGACATTGCAACTCTGGTGGTCGGTGGCTTGGCTGGACCGGTTCCGGTACGGACCGGCCGAGTGGCTATGGAGGATCGCCACCTATCGCCGGTCCCAGCGCCTGCGCCGGTAGCCGGCCGTGGATCAGACCGCCCGACTCGCCAGCTCCAGGGCAACGACGAGGTCGCCGCCGGTCATCACTCCGCTTCCGAACCGGGTTGCGCCCTCCCGGGTGGCGGCTACGCCCACGAACCCGCACCCGGCGTTCGCGGCGGCCTCGGCGTCCCAGGTCGAGTCACCGATCATCACCGTCCGGGAGGGTGCCACTCCGAGGAGACGGCAGGCCTCGAGAAGCTGATCGGCCGCCGGCTTGGGCCGCAGGTCCGGGCGGCGGGGCACCAGCACCGGTATGTCCACCCCGTGCCTCGCCAGGACAGCCCGGGCCGGCGCCTCGGCCACCAGCGTCACTACCGCCCTGGGAATGCCCTGCGAGAGTGCCAGAGCATCCTCGAGGCGGGGCATGGCATGAGAATCGGCTATCGCGGTCATCTCATGGACGGCGATCGCCTCCGACACCCCGCACCACCTGGGATCCCCACTGAGGGCCACCAGGATCGACATGGAACGCTGCGTCGGAGCATCCCAGTCGGTTTGCGGCGCGGGTGGATCGTCCCAGGATCCGATCAGCGACTCCACGTCTTCCAGGGCAGCGCCGTAGTCGGTGTAGGTCTGGAGGTCGATGAGAGTCCGATCCAGGTCGAACAGCACCGCCTTCATGATCAGCCGGGCGGGTAGACGAAGACCCGCTCGGGGGCGATCCTCACGATCACCCGCTCAGAAGTGATCGGGTTCGGGTACTCGTCCACCCCCATGTACTTGTGGGCCAGGGCGTCGATGTGGGAGCGGGCTTCCGCGCCGGTCACAGTGCCCACCACCTCCCCCCGCACCTCGGCGAAGTGCCAGGGGTTGCCACGTTCGGGGATCATCACCGTGGCCCGGGGGTTGGCCATCATGTTCCTGAACTTGGGCCGGTGCGTCTCGGTGTTGATCAGGATGTGGTCATCGTCAGCATCCACCCACATCACATGCACCTGCATGGACCCGTCGGGCATCACCGTCGCCAGCGAGGCGTAGTTGGCGCCGCGGGCCAGCCTCAGAGCCCGTTTGTCCAGCATGTCATCCCTCCCGGATCCGAGTAACCGGAGTGATAGTGATGCCCGGCGCCGCCATCCGCAAACCGGCCCGCCGGCACCGCGTCATGAGCCGGCCGATCGGCGCAGGAAGTTGTAGATCGCAGTCCAGTCCAATCGGCCCAGACCATGGTCCCGGGCAGACGAGTAGCACTCGAGGGCTGCCAGACCCGTACCATGAGCGACGCCCGCGGCCTCGCCCATCCCGATGGCGAGACCGAGGTCCTTGTGGGCCAGATCGATCATGAAGCCGGGCTCCAGGTCGTCCGCCAGGACCTTGCCCGGATAGGTGGTCGCCAGGTGCCCCCGTCCCGCCGTGGTACCCATCAGCACCTCGATCACCAGGTCGCGATCCAGTCCCTCTCGCTCGGCCAGGATCAGAGCCTCGGCCACCACCACGTTGGACACCACGGACAGGTAGTTGTTGACCAGCTTGGTCCGGATCCCGGCGCCCCTGGGACCGCAGTGGATGACCGGGTCGCCGAGGATCTCGAGGATGGGCAGGGCCCGGTCAATCTCCTCCGGGCTGCCACCCGCCATGACCAGCAGGGTTCCGGCCTCGGCATCTTCGGAGGTCCGACCCACGGGCGCGTCGATCATCCGGCGGCCGGAGGCAGCCAAGCGCTCGGCGGTGGCGTCGAAATGGGCCGGCAACCCGGTGCTCATGTCGATCAGGAGCGCCGCCGGATCGAGGGATCCGGACACGCCGTCCTTCCCGAGGACCGCCTCCGAGACGTGCCGGCCGGTGGGAAGCATGGTGATGACGTGCTCCGCCCCTACCGCGGCCTCCCGAGCCGAGACCGCCTCCTCGGCGCCGTCCCTTACGAGCGCGGCCAGGGCCGCCGGGCTGGTGTCGAAGACCCGAACCCGGTGACCTGCCCTCAAGAGGTTGCGGGCCATCGGCGCGCCCATCACGCCGACTCCGATGAATCCGACCCTGCTCATCCTGCCCTCCGTACCGTGCCGAGAACGGTATGACCGTAGCCGGGCTCGGAGCCGTGGAAGCCAGGAGTGGTCGTGCCACCTACCGGCCCGGCGCGCCGCAGGTTCAGTGAGGGCCGGCGGAGGTTCGAGCGCCATCCTCCTAGAATCCACCGCCGATGCGTATCTTCGACACCGACCTCGCCGCCTTCGGCGACTACCGGACGATCGTCGACGGCTTTGCGTGGGACGTTCCCGAGCGGATGAACATCGCCGCCGAGGTCTTCGACCGCTGGTCCACGGACAGCCGGCGGATCGCTCTCTACGTGGAGCGGCCGGACGGTCGCCGCGACGTCTGGTCATACCGGGAACTCGTCCGCCTCGCCAAGCGCTACGCCAACTTCCTGGTGTCCCTCGGCCTGGAGCGTGGCGACCGCATCTCCCTGGTCATGCCCCAGGGGGCCGAGCTGGCCGCCCTCCACCTGGCCGTCTACTCCATCGGCGCGGTGGTCCTGCCAATGTCCGCGCTCTACGGACCGGACTCGTACCGCCACATCCTCGGGGACTCGGGAGCGAGGGCGATCATCGTGGCCGAGCCCTACGCCGACGCTATCCGTTCGGTCCGGCCCGAACTGCCGGACCTCGAGACCGTGATCATCTCCGGCCGGGTGGACGCGAGCGAGCATTCGCTGGCCGAGGCGGAGGACTTCCCGCCCCGGTTCGAGCCGGTCGATACCGCGTCGGAAGACCCGGCGATGCTGCTCTACACCTCAGGCAGCACCGGCCATCCCAAGGGCGCGCTCCACGCCCAGCGGATCATCGAGGGCTACCTGCTCACCTTCAAGCTTTTCTTCAATATCGGATTCGACGAGTCCACGGTGTTCTACACGCCGTCGGACTGGGCCTGGGTGGGTGGCCTGCTCGACATCCTGCTTCCTGCCCTGGTGCTCGGAAACCCGGTGGTGGCCGACCAGCAGCGCTTCTCCGCCGAGCGGGCCTTCGACGTGATCTCCCGTAACGGCGTGACCCACGCCTTCCTCACCCCCACCGCCCTCAAGATGATGGCCCAGGTTCCCGAGCCGGCCAAGACCTTCGACCTCGATCTGAGGGTCATCGCCAGCGGCGGGGAGTCGGTGGCCGATGAGCTGCACAGGTGGAGCGATACGGAACTGGGGGCGGTGATCAACGAGTTCTACGGGCTAACCGAGGTGAACCATCTGGTGGGCGGGTGTGAAGCACTGTGGCCGGGGAGGCCCGGCTGGATGGGCCGTCCCTATCCGGGCCGGGAGGTGGGAGTGCTGGAACAGGACGGCAAACCCATCGAGGCGGGCGGCATCGGGGAGATCGCGGTACGCCCGGGCGATCCGACGGGGATGCTGGAGTACTGGGGCAATCCGGAAGCCACCGCCTCCATGCGTCGCAACGGCTGGATAATGACCGGCGACCAGGCGACCGTGAACGAGGCCGGCTACATAAGGTTCTTGGGCCGCGATGACGACATGATCTCGAGTGCCGGATACCGGATCGGACCGGCAGAGGTCGAGGAGGCGCTGGTGCGGCACCCGACGGTGGCGGAAGTGGCCGTCATCCCATCCCCGGACCCGATCCGGGGACAGGTGGTCAAGGCGCTGGTGGTACTCGCGGAGGGAGTGCCGGGCAACGCGGATCTGACCTCCGAGCTCCAGATGCAGGTCAAGACCCAGGTGGCGGCTTACAAGTACCCGCGCATCATCGAGTACGTGGACAACCTGCCCAAGACCACCACCGGCAAGCTCAACCGGAAACTGCTGGCATCCCGAGAAGCGGGGGTTGCCGGTAGCCGGTAGCCGATCCGCTACGTATGATCCTTCCCGTGCCGATTCCCGGGAGCAACCGCGCACCGGCCATCCCCTTTGGGACCGCCGGATGATCCCCCGCTCCGCTCGCCTCGGCGTCCTCGCCGATCCCGGTTTCCGATCCGATCTCGCCCGGATCGCCAGGGAGACCGGCCGCACCTACGGCAAAGCAATGCGGGACGCCCGCAAGTATCTGCGGGAGGTGAGCGCCAACCCCTCGCCACTCGTAGCAGGATTCGGCGGATGGGCGGCCGGCATGATGTGGCGCCGGAACTACCGGAGCGTCCGCTTTGACCCCGAGGAACTGGAGCGACTGGCAGAGCTGGGAACCGGCCATCCACTTGTCTTCCTGCCATCCCACAAGTCCCAGCTCGACCATGCCGTACTGCACCACGTGCTGTGGACGAGCCGGCATCCGCCCAACTACACGGCGGCCGGCATCAACATGAACTTCTTCCTGCTCGGGCCGATTCTGCGTCGCTCGGGTGCCTTCTTCATCCGCCGGCGGATCGGTGACCGCCCTATCTACAAGCGGGTTCTGCGGGCCTACCTAGCCCATCTACTGGAACAGGGCTACCCGGTGGAGTGGTACATCGAGGGGACCCGGAGCCGGACCGGCAGGGTACTGCCGCCCACGTTCGGCCTGCTCGCCTACGCCGCCGAGACCCTGTGGAACGGCCGGTGCGACGATATCCATGCGATACCGGTGTCCATCAGCTACGACCACGTGGAGGAAGTCGAACCCTACGTCGCAGAGCAGCGCGGCGCCGCCAAGCGGCGGGAGACCTTCATCTGGATGGTCAAGAACGTCCTGACGATGGGCCGGGACTACGGCGACATCCATGTCCGCCTGGGCGAGCCGCTGTCCATGGCCGAGTTGTTCGGCAGTCGCACGGAAGCTGATCGCCGCGGCATGGTCGAGGCGCTGGGGACCGAGATCTGTTCGAGGATCAATCGCGCCACGCCTGTCACGGCCACTTCGCTGGTGGTATCGGCCATCCTGGGAGACGCCGAACCGCCCGGGCTGTCCATGGCCAGGCTCGGGGAGGTGGTCGACGAGTTGGTCCTGGATGCCGGCACCCGGCGGTTGCCCACCGTCGACGGTCTGGCGGCCCTCGATCGGTCAGGAATCGAAAGGATCGCCGGTACGCTGGCGCGCCGGGGGATCGTGACCATCGACCGGGGCGTATCCGGGCACGGCGGGGCGTCGTCGACCTACCGGATCGAAACCGACCAGCGCCTAGCTGCCTCTTTCTATCGCAACACCATCGCGCATCACTACGTAGTACCGGCGGTGGCGGAGGTGGCGATCGCCTCGGCAGGCCGCGTGCCCGGGAACTCCCTGCTAGAAGGCTTCCACGACGGGTTGGAGACGCTGGCCGGCCTGCTCGAAACCGACTTCTTCCTCCCGGAGCGGGAGATCTTCGCCGGCCAGGTGACCAGCGAACTCACCAGACGGGTCCCGGCCTGGGAATCCCTCCTCCTCAACGACGGGCCGGCGCCGGTGCTGGACAGGCTACGCCCCCACCGGGCCCCCTGGGCGCTGCGCCACTTCCTCGAGGCGTACTCAGTCGTAGCCGGACAGTTGGCGGAGGAGATGACCGGCCGACCATCAGACGGTAAAGATTTCCTGCAGTCAGCGCTGGAGCGCAGCCTCGTTTACGTCGAGCAGGAGCGGATTTCGGCCGAGGCCGCCTCCCTCTCCCTGCTGTCGGCAGGGCTGAGAATGGCGACGCGGCATGATCCGGCCGCAGCGGAAGAACCGGACCTCCGGCCGGAACGCGAGGCGCTCGCCGCCGAGTTGGGCCGGTTTCTGGAGGCCATCAAGACCTTGGGTCAGTGGACGGTGGACAGTCGGCAATAGCTAGTGGAGCGTGGGTGGTAACCAATTGCCGGTAGGCCGGCGGGACTGGCCACTGGCCACTGGCGTTCCGGGCGTCCCTCACCCGCCGTCGAGCCCTTACGCGGGCCCTCTAATATCAAATCCGTGACGCCGCTGCCTGACGAGCTCAACATCGACCTGCACTACTGGATGCGGCTCACCCGGACGATGGACGACCAGCTCGTGACCCTATGGAAGCAGGGCCGGGGCGTGGGAACCACCTTCAACCAGCGGGGGCACGAGGCTATCAGCGCGGGCGCCGGCATAGCCCTCGCTCCGGACGATGTGGTCGCTCCCATGCACCGCGACCTGGGCTGCTACCTGGTGAGAGGCATGACCCCCAGACGGCTCATGGCCAACCAGCTGGGCCGGGCCGCCGGCGTTACACGGGGCCGGGACGCCAACCTCCACGGATGCGGAGACCTGTCCCTGAACCTCATCGGCTTCATCAGCCACCTTCCCCAATCGATGCCTGTGGCGCTCGGTGCGGCCATGTCGTTCTCCTACCGTTCCGAGCCCCGTGTGGCCCTTACGTTCGTCGGTGACGGCTCATCCTGCGCCGGCGTGTTTCACGAGACGCTCAACCTGGCGGCCGTGCAACGAGCCCCGTTCGTGGTGATCGTCGAGAACAACCAGTACGCCTACTCGACGCCGTTGCACCAGCAGATGGCCATCGACCGCCTAGCCGTTCGAGCCACGGCCCACGGGGTGGAGTCCCGAACGGTCGACGGTAACGATGTGGAGGAGGTCTACCGGAACGTCGAGGAGGCGGTAAGCAAGGCCCGGGACGGCGGCGGACCGACGCTTATAGAGGCCAGGACCATGCGAATGCTGGGACACGCCATCCACGACGGAGCCGAATACGTCCCGCAGGTGCTCCTAGACGAATGGAAGGCCCGCGATCCTCTCATCCTCCATGAGGAGAAACTCACCTCGCGCGGGCTGGTCGACCACGAATACCTTGCCCGCGTCGCCGAGAAGTGCAGGGAGATCGTGGACGACGCGGTGGAGTTTGCCGAGTCGAGCGAATGGCCGGACCCTGGCACCGTCTCCGACGGTGTATACGCCCCCTGAGGACACCGTGATGGACAGCAACCGGACCGGCACCCGCACCATGACCTATATCGAGGCCATCAGGGACGGGCTGCGGACCGAGATGCGGCGTGATCCCGATGTCCTGGTCATGGGCGAGGATATCGGGGGCGACTTCGGAGGCGCTTTCAAGGCCACCCAGGGCTTGGAAGCCGAGTTCGGCGCCAGGCGGGTAATGAATACACCGATGACCGAGCTGGCCTTCATCGGTGCCGCCACCGGCATGGGTCTGATGGGGCTCCGACCTGTGATCGAAGTGCAGTTCGCCGACTTCATCTCCACGGGCTTCGACTCCATCGTACAGTATGCCGCCACCACCCATTACCGATGGCAGGCGGCCGTTCCATGGGTGATCCGGGCCCCGGCCGACGGAGGGATCCGCTCGGGCCCCTTCCATAGCCAGAACCCGGAGGCGTGGTTCGTGCATACCCCCGGCCTGAAGGTGGTGGCCCCGGCCACGCCGGCCGACGCGAAAGGGCTCCTGCTGTCCGCTATCCGGGACAACAACCCGGTCATCTACTTCGAGTCGAAGCCGCTCTACCGGAGCCTTCGGGGCGAGGTTCCACGGGGGGACAGCGCTACCCCGATCGGTCGAGCACGGATCGCACGGGCGGGCCATCATGTAACCGTCATCACCTACGGCGAGATGGTGCGCCAAGCCCTGATAGCAGCCGACCGCCTGGTGCCCAAGGTCACCGTGGAGGTCATAGATCTCCGCACCCTGAAACCGCTCGACCGGGACACGATCACTGCCTCAGTGCGCAAGACAGGCCGGGCCGTGGTGGTACACGCCGCCAACCGTCTGGCCGGAGTCGGTGCCGAGATCGCGGCGGATCTCGGCCAAACCGCCTTCGAGTTCCTGGATGCGCCCATCCACCGGATAGGTGGCCTCGATGTGCCCGTGCCGTTCAGCCCTCCGCTGGAAGACGCATACCGTCCTGGCGCCGACGACATCATGGCCGCCATCCGGGAGACCGTCGCCTACTGATCCGCACGCTCCACGGCCGGGTACCCTGACCGGATGGAACGCTTCACCATCGACCTGCATGGCCCCTTGCACGGCATGGAGTACGGCGGGGAAGGCCGGCTGGTGTTGCTGGTCCACGGTTTGAGCGGATCGGCGGTCAATTGGGTGGAAACGGCGGTACCGTTGACCGCCTACGGCCGGGTGGTGGCGCCAGAGCTACCCGGCTTCGGCCGCACCCCTCCGGCAGGACGGAGCGCCTCGATGAAGGCTCAGGCAGCACTCATGGCCGACTTCATCGAATACCAGGGCGGCGGCCCGGCTCTGGTGATCGGGAACTCGATGGGCGCCATGATCAGCATGATCCTGGCCGGACAGCGCCCCGATCTGGTGGAACGTCTGGTACTGATCGATACGCCGGGATCGACCGCCGACCTGGAAGGGCTTCCTCCGGCCTGGGTCACCAGCATGCTGATGTATCTGGTGCCGGGCGCCAACCTCCTGTTCGTGAACCGGCTCCTCCGCCGGGGGACTCCCGAACAGACCACCGACACCTCCCTCGACCTGCTGGCCGGCGGGCCGGGGCGGATGTCTGCGAGGGTCAGGCGGCTCCACGCCCGGGTCGCCGCCGAGCGGAAAGCCATGCCCTGGCCACCGCACGCCTACCTGGAGGCCTTTCAATCGGTCATCGCCAACCTCCTGCCCTTCTCGCGCTGGCGCCGGACGGCGCTCGATGTTCGGGCACCGACCCTTCTCATCCACGGCACGCACGACCGGGTGGTGCCGATCAGCGCGGCAGAACGGTTGGCGGACCTCCGCCCGGATTGGTTCTACCGGCCGCTGGTCGGGATCGGCCACATAGCCATGCTGGAAGCCCCGGATCTGTTGCTGGAAGTAGTGGCGGAGTTCATGGACCGGGCGCCCGCCCGGACGGACGGCCTAGCGTCCGTACCGTCGCGCCCGGGCCCAGGCGAGGAAGCGATCCACCGGCCAGGTGTTGGCGATCATGTCGCGGCTCACCCGGCCTCGTTGAGCCTGGAGGACGCCCCAAGTCGTCTGGTCCAGTTCCCCCGTGTTGTGCGAGTCGGAGGAGATGACGAAGCGCACGTCCCTTCCCCGGGCCTGGAGTAGCACCTCGACGGTCGCGTCGAGCCGGTCCAGGTGGGAATTGATCTCGATAGCCGTGCCGGTCAACTCGGCCGCTTCGAGCACCGCACCCACCTCCAAGTCGATAGGCGGGCGACGCCCGATCCTCCGTCCCTGGAGGTGACCGACCACGTCGACCGCCGGGTGGGCCATGGCTGTGATCACCCGCACGGTCTGCTCCTCTTGCGGAAGGTCGAAATGGCTGTGGACGGAGGCAACACACCAGTCGTAGGCCATTAGGAAGGCATGGTCGTAGTCCAGAGAACCGTCCCGTCCGATATTCAACTCCACCCCGTGGAGGATCCGTAACCCCGGGTAGTGGGTTCGGAGGCGGGCGATGCGGCGGCGCTGGGCCAGCATCTCATCCCGCCCGACCCCGTTAATGGCCAGGTTCTCGGCGTGGTCCGTGATCGCTATGTACTCCAGTCCCTTGGACACGGCCTTGTCCAGCATCGCCTCGAGAGAATCCTGCCCGTCCCCCGACATGTCGGAGTGGACATGCAGGTCACCGCGGAGATCGTTATCAACCACCAGGTCGGGCAGCCGACCGCCGAGAGCCTCCTCGATCTCCCCCTGATCCTCCCGGATCGGTGGAGGTACCCACTCCATTCCCAGCGCCCGGTAGATGTCCGCCTCGGTCTGCTGTGCCACCACGGCTTCCGTTCCGGACTCGTACAGGGCGTACTCGCTGAGCACCCAGCCCCGCTCGATAGCGAGTCTTCGTAACCGGATGTTGTGCTCCTTGGAACCGGTGAAGTAAAGGAAGGCCGCTCCCCACTGGCGCTCGGGCACCATGCGCACATCGACTTGGAGGCCTGCGTGGGTCAGCACCGAGGTCTTGGTATCGCCCGACCCGATGACTTCGCTGATCCATGACCGGCGTGCCAGGCGCCGGGCTACCGGAGCGGGATCGGAGGTAGCCACTAGGAGGTCGAGGTCGGCCACCGTGTCTCGGAACCTCCGCAGGCTGCCGCAGTAGGCGACCCGGTCGACCCCGGGTAGTTGGCTCAGGTCCGCAACCAGGCGCTGAGCCTCGCGCATCGCCACGAGGATCGGGGTCCGCCGCTCCTTGCCGGCCCAGCCGAGCCGGTCGATGGCCCGCCGCAGGTTCTCCTCCGTCTTGGGACCGAAACCCGGCAGCTCCCGTACTGCCCGGGAATCAAGCGCCACGAGTAGGGCGTCCACCGAGTCCACCCCCAGGGCCGTTAGCAATGCCACGGCCCGCTTGGGACCCAGGCCCGGGATGGGTACCAACTCCTGGAAGGCCGGGGGGTACTCCTGACGAAGGGCTTCGAGGCGGCCCAGCCGGCCGTGCTCTACGTATTCGCGAATCATGGATGCCGTGGACTTACCGATCCCCGGAACCCGCCTCAGATCCGCCGCGGACAGCTCGGCGGCGGGTTGGGGCAGCCCCCTGATGGTCTTGGTCGCCGATTCGTAGGCTCGGGCGCGGAAGGACTGGGCAGTCCCGTCAGCGATCCGCGTGAGCGCCGCCAACTCGTCGAAGACGGCTGCTATCTCGGCATTAATCACGGACACGCCCTCCCCAGGAACTTAGACCGGACCTGAGAGTATCTGCGGTCGCTTCGTATCGGACCTGCACCCTCGAACGGAGCCCCCCGGAAGGCGGAGCGGATGGCCGGAGTAACCTTTCGGGTCCCGAACCCGTCAGAAACGAACGGGCCGGGTGCCCAGGACAACCCTAGGAACACTATGACACTGGCAAGCGCAGGGTATTCGGTAACCCTCCGACTGTACGCCCCGCCCGAAGATCAGCACGCCATCGGCCGCATCACCACCGCCATCGGCACCTCCGGTGGGGTAGTCACCGCGCTCGACTTCGTAGAATCCGAAGCCACCCGGCTGGTGCTGGACGTGACCGCCAACACCCGCGATGACGACCACGCTGACGAGATCGCCGATGCGGTAGGCGCGGTTGAGGGGATCACGGTCCACAAGGTTTCGGACCGCACCTTCCTTTTCCATCTGGGCGGGAAGCTCGAGGTCCGGAACCGGATCCGGCTCCGGAACCGTGACCAGCTCTCGATGGCCTACACACCGGGGGTGGCCCGGATCAGCCGGGCGCTCGCCAAGCGGCCCGAGGATGCTCGCAACCTCACCGTCAAGGGGAACTCGGTGGCGATCGTCACGGACGGCAGCGCCGTGCTCGGACTCGGCAACATCGGGCCGGTGGCCGCCCTACCGGTCATGGAGGGAAAAGCCGCCCTGTTCAAGCGTTTTGCCAACGTCAACGCCTGGCCGATCTGCCTCGATTCCCAGGACACCGACGAGATCGTGCGGGCGGTTGAGATGCTGGCCCCCGTATTCGGGGGTATCAACCTCGAGGACATCGCCGCTCCCCGCTGTTTCGAGATCGAGGACCGGCTCCGCACCTCGCTAGACATCCCGGTCTTCCACGACGACCAGCACGGAACGGCCATCGTGGTACTGGCCGCCCTGACCAACGCCCTGAGGGTGGTGGACAAGGAGATAGACGGTGTCAGGGTGGCCATGAGCGGGGCCGGCGCGGCCGGCGTCGCCGTCGCCAAGCTCCTCGAAGCGGCCGGCATCGCGGACATCGTGGCCCTCGACCGGGGCGGCATAATCAGCCCGCACCGCACGTTCACGGACGCCTCGAAGATCTGGCTGATGGAGCACACCAACCGGGGGGGCCGCAGGGGCGGCATCCTCGAGGCGTTGGAGGGCATGGATGTGTTCGTGGGCGTGAGCGGCCCCGACCTGTTCGACGCCAGAGAGATCAAACGGATGGCCCCCGATCCCATCGTGTTCGGGCTGGCGAATCCCGACCCGGAGTTCGATCCGCAGGTAGCGCGCGAGTACGCACCGGTGGTGGCCACCGGCCGCTCCGACTACCCCAACCAGATCAACAACGTGCTGGCCTTCCCTGGGGTCTTCCGCGGGACCCTGGACGCTCGCGCCACGACGATCACCGAAGCCATGAAGGTTGCCGCCGCCCGCGCCATCGCTTCGGTGGTACGACCCGAACAGGTCAACGCCAGCTACATCATCCCGTCGGTGTTCAACCCGGCTGTGGTTAAACGGGTGGCGGAGGCCGTGGAGTCCGCCGCGAACCCCTGAGGAGTGCGCTGATCCGCATCGGTGGCTTCCACTTTGAGGGTGGACCAGCCTCCTCGTGCCGCTGTCGCAGGTAATACGAGCCCACGATCCACCACGTGCCATCCCCCCGGTTGAACAACGTCAAGTCTCCTTTGAGCCGGCCGTCGTGGCCCAACGTCGGGGCAAGCTTGATCCGCCCCGGTGCCGGCAACGCGCCGGCAAAGAGCCGATCGAGCCACGCTGCCGCGTCGGGACCGGTGACCTCGTACCGGGAGAACCCGGCAATGTCGAGGATCCCCACACCGGAACGCACCTGGCGGATGTACTCACGGTTCTCCGCAAAGGACCCGGAACGGGCCACGTCCCGTTCCGTCCACGACGAAGCCGCCGCTCACGACGATGTCAAACATCGGTCTTCCCCTCACCACGCATCGGCGTAGAAGTTGCGAGGCCACGAGTGGTCCCGCAATTTCTCGAGCACCTCGGACACCAACAGCCGCCCGTCTGAGACGGCGCAATTCTGGCCCACATGAGCCGGCGAGCGCATCCACCGCAGGCCGGTGTGGTCGTCGGAGATCACCAGCTGCACTCCAGAGAGTCCACGGGCGACGAGGGACGGAAGAAGGCGAGCCAGCCGCGCCGTTTTCTGTGGTGGCCAGGTCGAGTCCGAGGATCTCACGGTGGCCCTCTGAGTTGACGCCCACAGCGAGGAGGCAGGCGATGTTGACGATGCGGCCACGGACCTTCATCGTCAACGCGTCGGCCCACACATAGGTGTACGGGCCGGCATCGAGGGGCCGGTCCCGGAAATCAGCGTCCATCTCGTCGAGGTCTTTGGCCATCTCCGAAACGTGGGACTTCGACAACGACGTAACACCGAGCGTCTCCACGAGACCCTCCACTCGGCGGGTCGATACCCCACGGACATAGGCTTCGGTAACGACCTGGATGAACGCCCGTTCCGACCGGGTCCGAGCATCGAGGAGCCACTCCGGGACTCACCGTGGAACGAGTCGCACCTCATCTTCGGACGAGACCACATCTTCGGACGAGACCACTGGGTCTCGGACCAGGAGCGGGTAGAGACGCTCGCCCGGTTGTGCGCAGACGGCTACAGCAAGCAGGTCATGATTGCGCACGACCACTGTCTCAAGGTGCACTTCGCCGAGCATGGCGGCAAGGGATGGGTGTACACTCTGACCGAGGTGGTTCCGATGCTGCGCGAGGCCGGGGTCACCGAAGATCAGTTGAACGATATCCTGGTGGAGAACCCGAAGCGGATCTTCGCCGTCTGAGGGTTGAGATGAAGATCGGCGCGGTCATGCTCTACGTCGACGATTTCGACACGGCACTCGAGCTCTATCGCGACACCGTAGGCCTGGATGTTGCCGACATAAACCCCGGAGCCGGTTACCAGCCGTTGGTCGACTTCGCATTCCTGACGTCGGACCGAGCAGCGCTCGAGATATTCGATCGCGCCACCCACGGCTCCGGCATCACGGACGATGAGGCAGGGCGGGTGCACATCGGGCTGGAAGTGGCCGATCTGGCAACGGAAAGGGACCGCCTCGACGCGATGGGCGCTACCGAGACCCGCGACTGGGGGACGCACTTCGTCCTGTCCGACCCCGAAGGCAACCGGCTACAGGTCTACCAGTTCGCAGGATGATCGACCTCACCGACGCCGGCGTAGTCGATTTCCATGCCCACATGTCGCTCCAGATCGGTGTGGGCGAGCTGATCCGGCGCGACGTGACCGCGCAACTGAAACTCTTCCACGGCACGCCGGGCACGTCATATCGCTGGGACGATCTTGAACCGGCCCCCGACTACGAGCGCGGCATGGCGCAATGGGCCCACCCGCTCAACTCGCAGTACCGCATGCTGATCAGGTACGTGGCCGGGGCCCTGGGATGCGAGCCCGATGTCGTGGAGATCGACGAAACGCTCTCTGCCACGATGGAGCAGGGCTTCAGCATGTATCTCGAATCGGTGCTCGACCGGGAGCGTATCGACCTCGTCGTGCTCGACCTGCTCGGCGAGTTGCGTGACGGGGCCGCCGGATTCCCGGACGACCGTTATGTGTGGATCTACGGAATCACCCCGTTGCTCTCTCCACTTGCCGTGATCGAGAGCGGCATCACTTCGCTCGACGACGCCATCAGGTGGGTCGACGAGTCGATCGACAGTGCCGTGGCGCAAGGGTGCGTCGGGTTCAAGAACCTGATGGGCTACTACCGCGCGCTCGACGTCTCGAGGCCCACCGCCGATGAAGCCGCTTCCGGGCTGCGCCAGGTAGCGGCGACGCCCCCGGCCGACGTGAAAGAGTCGTTCCTGTACGGGCGTGTCGGGATCTACGACGAGGCGTCCGGGCGCGCGGCGCGGGCATACGAGGACTTCGTGATCCGCCACATCGTCGCCCGCGCCGGCGATCTCGGCCTGCTGCAGCTGATTCACACCGGGGCCCAGTACTCGCCCAACCAGAACCTGCACGCCGCGGATCCGGCACGCTTGTTCTCCCTTTTCTCGGACCCGGCTTCGAACGGAACTACGTTCGTCATGCTCCATGCCGGGGCGCCGTACCACGAGAACGCCGCCTACATGGCCTGGCAGTTCCCCAACGTGTACGTCGACCTGTCCCACACGATGCGGATACCGGGGCGCCTCAATTCGATTCTGAGCACCATTCTGTCCATAGCTCCTGCGCACAAGGTGCTCTACGGCAGCGATTCCTACGCATCGGCCGAATGGCTCGGCTACAGCGCACACCGGATGCGGAAACATCTGGCACTCGTGCTGAGCGATCTCTCTGCCGACCTGGAGTGGACCGAGGCGGAGGCCGAACAAGCCGGCCGGATGGTGCTCGGAGACAACGCCAGGGCCATACTGCCCGGTGTCGCTCGGTGAGCGACCAGGCCCACTTCCAGGCATGTCAACGGATTTGACTCACTACTAAGGTCGGAGCCGAGCATCAGGGAGCTCGGGGATGGTCCGCGAGTTCAGCGAGGAGCAGATAAAGCAGTATCGGGAAGACAATGATGGCCTCCAGGGCGCCGTCGGGAGCGCCGCGGCGGGGGATCAGATGCGAGAGCTGCAGCCTGACGCCCGATGCCATCGGGGCCCTGATGCCCTCTTCGACGGTCTCGATCGCAAGCAAGTCGCGCTCCCTCTCATGGGTGGCGTAGAGCCCGCCGCGTGCTGCGACGATGCGGCACAACTCGATGATCTCCTCTTCGGATGCATGGTGCTCAGGCGGGTACTCCAGGCCGGTAGACAGCCCGAAAGCGCTGGCGTCCAGGGCGGCTTCGAGCAGCCTCGCCATGTCGCGGGTCTCGGAGGCCATTGCCGGTCGGGCCACATCATCGACTGCAGCGATCCGGAGGTTGCCGTTGGGAACCAGGGTGGCAACGTTCACCGCGGGGCGGAGCTCGTCGAGAAGACCCAGGTAGTCGCCGAGGCTCCCCCAGTCGATCTTGAGCAGATCCTGGTACCCGTAGATGTTGCCCTTGAAGCGCTCGATGTCGCCCACGAAGGGCCCGCAGCCGTGGCCGCAGTTGCCGACCAACTCGGTGGTCCTGGTAGATCTGGCTCTGGGCCCTGGGGTCGACGAGCAGCGTGAAGTCCGAGTGGCTGTGGATGTCGACGAAGCCGGGGGCGACCACCACTTCGGCGGCGTCGAGTGTGAGCGACGCCTCCCCACTCCGCAGATTCCCGATTGCGGCGATCCGGTCGCCGTTTACACCGATGTCGGCGTTGCGGCCGGGAGTTCCCGTTCCGTCCACGACGAAGCCGCCGCTCACGACGATGTCAAACATCGGTCTTCCCTCACCACGCATCGGCGTAGAAGTTGCGAGGCCACGAGTGGCCCCGCAGTTTCTCGAGCACCTCGGACACCAACAGCCGCCCGTCTGAGACGGCGCAATTCTGGCCCACATGAGCCGGCGAGCGCATCCACCGCGTCCTCGCTGAGGCAGAAGCGCAGTGCGCCTTCGGCGAGGCTCGAGGCGTGCTCGGCGAGGGTCTCCGCTACTGCTCCGGCCCGGGCTACGGTCTCGGCCAGGCGGCCGCCTTTGAAGTAGCCGCGGCGCCAGTCACCGGCCGCAAACACGGTGTCGGAGCGGAGGGCACCGGTGAGGCCGCCCTCGTCGAATGGAGAACGGGCGATCACGCCGATGTCGAGTTCCTCGCATCGGGGCAGCAGGCGCTCGTGTGCCGACTGGTCGAAGAGGTTGTAGATCACCTGCACGGTGTCCACCAGTCCCGATTCCAACAGGCGCAGCACCGAATCGGGCTCATGATCGTTGGTGGACACCCCGAAGAACCGGATCTTGCCCTCATTCTTGAGCGCCGACACCGCGTCCGCCCACTGGCCCTGGTCGGTCCAGGAGTCGGCCCAGAAGTGGAATTGCTGGAGATCGATGTGGTCGGTGCCGAGACGGCGCAGGCTCTCCTCGGTGCACGATCGAATCCACCCCGGTGAATAGCAGTCCTCGACCGCCATGTCGTCGGTAGCGGGCCAGACACGTGTCTCGAGCGGGACCTTGGTGGCGACGATGGGTGTGACATCCGGTCGGCTTACGAGGACCTCGCCTATCAGCTCCTCCGACCGGCCTTCGCCATATCCGTACGCCGTGTCGATGAAGTTGACGCCCAGGTCCAGAGCGTGATGGAGGGCTTGCTTGGACCGCTCGTCGTCTCGCTCGCCCCAAGCCAGCCCGCCGATGCCCCACGTCCCGATGCCGACTTCCGACACTTCCAGCCCGGTACGCCCGAGCTTTCGGTAGCGTATCTCAACCTTCCGGGGGGAGCGGATTCCACTCTTCGTAGGTCATCCCGACGGCTTGTCGAGGCTCCTTGGTGCGGACGTGGTTGTAGATGTGCAGGTACGGCCGGTAGACATGGAGCAGGGAGCGAAGCTCGCCGACGGCGTCGGACGCGTGGAAGTCGATGCGCAGATCGATGTCGGGAAACGTATCCGTCTCGGCCACCACCAGCGTGGCCGAGCGCTCGTAAAGGTCCCCGCCCTGGCCTCCGGCATCGCGACCGGCCTCCAGGCCGGCCACCAAGCGGTCCTCCACAGGATTACCCGCCGCCGACTCGAACGCATCGGCCATCGCTTCGACCACCCCTTCGCCCTCGAGGGCGTTCCCCGTGGCGATGTAGCCGTCGCCGATGACATGGCCGGACCAGTGGCCTGTCCTGTCCCCGGTGTGCGCAGCGGCGACCCCGTCCGGGGTCAGCACCGCGGTCTGGCGAAAGGCGTAGTCGGGATCAACGTCGGCCAACCCGGTGACGACTTCCGCAGGAGAGAGGCCGCGCTCCAGCATGTCGGTTGCCACGGGGAGCAGCCTGGGGTCGGCGTACGCCTGGCTGGCGATCGCGCCGATGCCAGACCGGACCACCTGGCAGTACCCGCCGGCGGCGATCGAGTGGGTGGCGATGCCGATGCCGACGCGGCCCGTCGCAGAGTCACATCCGAGGATCGTGTAGGTCATGTCGCCGTTCCGCCTTTGTTGGTCATTGCTGGTCCGGGCCGAGCCAGCCGAGCTCGGAGCACCTTCGCGGAGACCCAACATCGCGGTGCGGTCGAGTTCGTCTTCGTGACGTATCCGGCCGAGCGGAGGCCGTTGACCAGGCGGTGGCATTGCGACCCGTCCATTTCGAGCTTGCGGCTCATCTCGGTGATGCCGAGCCCGGTGGGGTGATCCACGAGAGGCTCGAGTGCGCGCAGAGAGTTGACTCCGCTCAACTGTCGCGTTCTCTTTGGTTCCGTCATGTGGTCGCGCCGCGTGTAAACCGTTATCTTACCGGTCGCCCTGTTGACTGGGCAAAGAGTTGACTTTACTCATTCGGGGTGCGATTCATGGATGCTGAACTGGCCAGCCGGCAGTTCTGGATCGATCGCGGCGGCACGTTCACCGACATCGTGGCGCGCACGCCGGCAGGTAGCGTGCTCGCGCACAAGCTGCTCTCTGACAACCCCAGGCACTACGACGACCCCGCCATAGAGGGCATCCGACGGCTGAGCTCCACCGATCCCGTCGGCGGGGTCGGTTCAAGGCTCTGGCTCCGGTCCTTATGTGACGGGCGCCCCGACCACGCCTTCGTGTGGACGCGAGCGATGTGGTGGTCGGGGCCGGAGACGCCGCAGCGAGTCAGGCCGAGTCATGAGGACGGCTCTACGTCTTACGAAGGGGGACGAACAGGGATGCGGAGCCGGAAGGTGGAACCACGCCCCAGCCTGCTCTCCACCTCGATACGGCCGTCATGTAGGTCCGCCACATGCTTGACGATCGCCAGGCCCAGACCCGTTCCACCGGTGGCCCGAGAACGCGCCGCGTCGACCCGGTAGAAGCGCTCGAAGATCCGCGGTAGCTCATCCGACGGGATACCGGTTCCATTATCCGTCACCACGACGGTCGCCTCGCTGTGGGCAGCACCAATCGTGATCCGGATCTCGCCATCGTCCGGGGTGTGACGTACCGCGTTCTCCAGCAGGTTCCGGCACGCCAGCGCCAGGTAGGAGGGACTACCCATGACCGGGGTGGGCTCGGACTCCCACTCGATCGAGGGACGAGCGACGAGGAACGGTTCCACCACCTCTCCCACCACCTCCGCCAGGTCACAGGCCTCCAACGGCAGAATGCCCGACTCGAGACGGGACAGATCAAGAAGATCGGAAACGATTCTTGACATCCGGACCGCGTTGTCGAGGATGCGTCCCGAGAAACTGGACACCACATCCTGATCGTCCTCGAGTGCCATCAGAACCGTCTCGGCTGCCGCCTTGACGGCAGCCACCGGGGTCTTGAGTTCGTTCGACGCCGCGATCACGAAATCCTGGCGCATCCGGTCGATCCGCGACCGCTCGGTTATGTCGGATAGATGGAGCAACACCAGCCCCTCGCCAACCGGACCAGCAGCAACCTCCATCACCCGTCGGGGCAGTCCCTGCGAGAACCGGGCTGATGCGGATCGGCCGGAGACCGCTTCCTCGATGACCTCCCGTACCGCACCGGGCACGGGTGCGCCCGCCTCGGTCACCCGCTCCCCGAGCACCTCGATGGCAGCCGGGTTGGCGTACACGGCCTGGCCCGCTTGAACGGCCACCACCCCGACCGGCAGGGAAGACAAAAGCGATCCGTACAGATCCCGACTCTTCGACATCTCCCGCCTGTCCGCCTCGAGTGCCCCGATCACGGTCTCGGCAACGCTCCGCTCCTGACGATGAAGCCGGTACTGGAGCATCACCGAAGCCACCCCCAGCACCACCGCCACCATGCCCACCCACGGCCACGGCGGTGGGGCCCCAAGTGCAGCAATCCCCGCCGCCACCAAGCTTGCCGATGTTACCCACCGACCGATCACCGGGCCATTGCGGCGGGCGGTGGAACGGGCGTGCGGGCGGGTGGAGGGGGCGGGGAGCGGCGGGGAACGGTCCGGAAGGGGGCCGCGGCCGAACCTCTGCCGGCCATGGCTGGGCGGCGTCGCCTCGGGTCAGCCCTCAACGACGAACTTGTACCCCAAGCCCCGAACCGTGACGATCCATTTTGGAGAGCGGGGATCATCCTCGATCTTCTCCCGAAGGCGTCGGATATGCACATCGAGCGTCTTGGGGTCGCCGAAGAAGGGTACCCCCCAGATGTCCTCCAACAGGACCTGGCGATGAACCAGCCTGCCCGTGCGCAGCAGCAACGCCTCCAGGAGATCGAACTCCTTGGGCCGGAAGTCGACCAGTTCACCGTTCACCCGGACCTCATGACGATCCACATCCAGCACCACCGGCCCGCCTTCGAGCACCAGCGAATCGGGAGGACGGAGGCCCTGCGATGCCCGGCGAAGGTTGGCGCTGATCCGGGACATCAACTCGCGCATGGAGAAGGGCTTGGTCACGTAGTCATCGGCGCCGAGCTCGAGGCCGGCCACCACATCGGGCTCAGAGTCCTTCGCTGTCACTACCACCACCGGGACTTCTGACGACGCCCGGATCTGCCTTAGCACATCGAAGCCGCCCAGCCCGGGCAGCATCAGGTCCAGAACCACCAGATCGGCAGCCTTGGCCCGAAATGTATCGAGGGCCACGCGACCGTCGTCGACCACCGTGACCTCGTAACCCTCCCGGATCAGGTTGTAGCGAAGCGACTCTGCGAGCGTCTCCTCGTCCTCGACCACCAGGATCGACGTCCCGTTCATACGGTACCGCTCGCGGGTACCCAGCCCTCGGGGAACTCGTGCTGCTCGCCGGTCAGCAGGAACGCCACCTGCTCGCCGATGTCAACCGCCCGGTCGCCCACCCTCTCCAGGGCCCTCGACACCAGCATCATGTGGATCGCCCATTCGAGCATCTCCGGGTTGGATGCACAGGCGGCCACCTCTTTCCACATGTTGCGGTTCAGCCAATCCGCAGGATCGTCCAACTCCGGCAAACGAAGGGCGAGGTTGAGGTCTCTCTTGACGAGCGCCTCCATGGCCGTCTCCACCATCGGCACCACGATCGACCGCATCTCCCGGATATGCAACAGGATGGTCCTGTTGGCGGGAAGGGTGGAGGTCGCCTCCACGATCTTGGCTATGTTGGATGCCTGGTCGCCCATCCGTTCCAGGCTGTGCCCGGCCTGGAGGACGAGCGACATCAGCCGCAGATCCGAGGCAACCGGAGTCTGGCGAGCCATCACCTCATGCCAGCGCCGCTCCACCTCCACATAGAGTCGGTCAATCTCGAGATCCTGAAGGACCACCTGGTGGGCCAGTTCCGCATCGCCCTGCAGCAACGCCTCCACAGCGTCGTTTATCTGCCTCTCCGCCAGCTCCGACATGTCGAGCAGCAGGACCTCGAGCTGGTTGAGCTCGGAATGGAAGAGGCTGCGGAACTCGGTCATCCGAACCGACCTGTTATGTAGTCCTCGGTCTCCTGCTTGGCAGGGTTGGTGAAGAGCGCGCCCGTGGTCCCCGCTTCCACCACGTATCCGGCTCGGTCGGGGTCCATATTGAGGAATACCGTGTAATCCGAAGCCCGGGCTGCCTGCTGCATGTTGTGGGTGACGATGATGATCGTGTAGTTGACTTTGAGCTCCTGGATCAGCTCCTCGATCCGCAGGGTCGCAACCGGGTCGAGCGCCGAGGTCGGTTCGTCCATCAGGATGATCTCCGGCTTCACCGCGATGGCGCGGGCTATGCAGAGACGCTGCTGCTGGCCTCCTGACAGGGAGTAGCCGCTCTCGTCGACCTTGTCCTTCACCTCGTCCCAGAGTGCGGCCTGGCGGAGAGAATGCTCGACCAGATCGTCCAGGTCCTTCTTGATGCCGTTGATCCGGGCTCCCCAGGCCACGTTCTGGTAGATGGTCTTCGGGAAGGGGTTAGGCTTCTGGAAGACCATTCCCACGCGTCTCCGCAACTCCACCGGATCCACCGACGCGTCGAAGATATTCTGCCCGTGGAACCGGACTTCGCCCTCCGCCCTGGCGCCCGGAACCAGGTCGTTCATCCGGTTGAGGGTTCGCAACAGGGTGCTCTTGCCGCATCCGGACGGTCCGATCAGGGCTGTGATCTGCTTATCCCGAAATGACAGGTTGACGTCCCTGACGGCCCGGAACTTCCCGTAGAAGGCATTGAGGTCCACCGCCTCCATGGCGACGGTATCGAGACCCATCCCGGTCGAGGTCTCCATCGGAACGTCCAGGTCGACGCGCTTCTTCTCGTTCACCTCAGGCTTGCCCACGGTTGTCATGCTGTCCTCCGAGAATACTTGTTTCTAAGGATCACCGCCGCCGTGTTGAGCGTGAGGAGCAATACCAGGAGCGCCAAGATGGCTGCGGCGGCGATGTTGCGGAACTCGTCCTGAGGTCGGCTGGTCCACTGGTAGATCTGGATCGGCAGCACCGTGAACTTCGAGAACGGTCCGGCCGGATCGGTGGTTATGAAGGTCGATGCCCCCACCACGACCAGCGGGGCGGTCTCTCCGAGTGCCCTGGCCACGGCCAGGATGGTGCCCGTCAGGATGCCCGAAAGGGCGTTCGGGAGAACATGGGAGCGCACCGTCTGCCATCTGGTTGAACCCAACGCCATACCCGCCTGCCGTAGCGAGCCCGGAACGGCCCGGATCGCCTCCTGGGCGTTGATGATGATGATCGGCAGGATCAGCAGACCGAGTGTCAAGCCGGCCGAGATGATGGTCCGGCCGTTGGCGGTCGCCTCGCCGCCCGTCCCCAGGAACGAGCCGCTGGTGATGACCTCCAGGGTCCGGACGAAGATCGCCAGACCGAGCATCCCATAGATGATCGACGGAACACCGGCCAGATTGTTGATGTTGGTCTGCAGGATGGCGTTCAGCCGGTTCTCGCGCGCATACTCCTCGAGGTAGATCGCCGCTCCGACCCCGACGGGGAAGGAGAAGACCAGAGTGATCAGCACCACCCAGAGCGACCCGAACAGGGCGGTGCGGATCCCGGCGAACGCCGGCTCGGGTGACTGCGGGCTTGTCACGAAGTCCCACGACAGCCAGGATCGGAACTCCAGTTCCGCGGCGGGATACTTCTCCGCGGCGAATACCTCCACTTCGTCACGGTCGAACACGGACGAGAAGAAGGACCAGGTGCCGACGATGGTCGGCGAGACCACCCTCTCCACCACCAGCGCCTCCACGTCGGACGGACTCCGGGCCGGCAGGTAGCAGGCCGGTGGGGGCTCCCCCGACATGCACAGGTCGTTGAGAACGTACGGATCCTCGAAAACCAGCCGGCTGTCGAAGAAGCGTTGCTCCCGCTCGAACCGGCGCCCAAGGTTGGTCGAGATCTCGGCTTCGAGGAGCGCTACCAGATCCTCCTTACTCAGGTCGCCGAGCGCGGTGCCCTCCGGATATCCCCGGCTCGTCACCAGGTCGCCCGGGGATTGGGCGTTCTCCACGGCCACCAGACCGAATGACGAGTTCAGGATCGTGACGATCAGGGTCACCAGCGCAGCCACAGCCACCATGAGGGCAGCCAGCAAGGAGAACTTCGCGATGAGCCCCCGGCGCTGCCGGCGCCGCATCTGCGACGAGGTCCGGAGGAGGTTGGAGGCGCCGCCGTTGGCTTCCGTACCGGACGGTGTCATTCGTACACCTCGCGGAATCTGGCTACGAACCGGCGGCTCACTACGTTGAGCGTCAGGGTGATGACGAACAGCGCCAGGCCGATGGCGAAGATGGAGTTGTAGTCGATCGAGTTGTAACTCAGGTCACCCCCGCTTATCCGGACGATGTGTCCGGTCATGGTCTCGCCCGCCACGAACGGATTGAGGATGTAACCGAACAGGTTGTCCTCGCCGAATGTGAAATTCTTGGGCCCGGCGCCGGCCGCGATCGCCACCACCATGGTCTCGCCGATGGCTCTGGAGATCGACACCACGAATGCCGCTGTGATGCCGGAAAGAGCAGCCGGCAGGACCACCCGCAGCGAGGCTTCCAACTTGGTGGCCCCCACCCCGTACGCCGCCTCCCGGAGCGACATCGGCACCGCGTGGAGGGCGTCTTCGGACATGGAGCTGACGAGCGGGATGATGAGAATGCCCACCACGATCCCGGCGGATGCCGTGTTGAAGATCTCCACCAGGCTCACCCCCAGAATGGACCTGAGGAGCGGGGTCATGAAGGTGAGGGCGAAGTAGCCGTAGACCACTGTCGGAATGCCGGCCAGCACCTCGAGTACCGGCTTGATGGTCCCTCTTACACGGGGGGTGGCGTACTCACTCAGGTAGATAGCGGTGGCCAGTCCCACCGGCAACGCCACCACCATGGCCACCACCGAGGTGGTCAGCGTGGCCAGGATCAGGGGCCAGATACCGAAGTCGAGAATGGCCGGCTGCCAATGAGTGGAGGACAGGAACTCGGCCAGAGACGCCTCCTCCGTCCTGAAGAAGAGCAGGGCCTCGTTCCCCAACTCGAGGACGATGCCCACCGTGGTGAGGATCGAGAGAGCGGCTGCGATGAACAGCAGCCCACGTATTACCGCCTCGCCGGGCCGCCGTCTCTTGCGCAGGGAACCGGCCATCGGTAGAGCTTCCGATGTCACACGCGTTGCGATCTTTCCATCTCCCTTCGGTGACCGAGACTAACGATCCCGTCGAATCGCTTGGTCGGCGTCAGGTCCATCATCGGTTTGTCGGGAGGAAGCGGGCAGGCCGATGGTTCATCGACCTGCCCGCTGGGAGGACCGGCTTCCATACATCCCCGCCGGTCAGTCTCAACCGCCTATAGGGCGGCGTTGAGTTCGGCGGCTGCGCTGTCGAGGACGCTCTCGGGCGCCGGGAAGTACCCGACCTCACCGATCTCCTGCACGAAACTCAAGAACGCACCCACCTGCGGCTTCTCCGCAATGATCGAAGCCGTCGAGTACATGAACAACGGGCGAGCCAACGGATACGTATTCGCATTCACCGAGTCAACGGTCGGCTCGATACCCTCGATGTCCAACACACTCAACCGATCACTGTTCTCCGAGTAGTACGCATACCCGAAGAAACCGACCGCGCAAGTCGTCGCGGCATTCGACGGATCACAGCCATCCCCCGAAATCCCCTGAACCAACACGTTGTCATCCTCCGACAACTGCGTATTACCGGCCGCCAGGATCGGACCCTCATCCTCGTCGAACACTTCCTCAACGAAGTAATCGAACGTCCCCGAATCCGTACCCGGAATGAACCGCTGAATCGGATTAGCCGGGAACTCAGCCCGAACATCCTGCCAAGTCGTCGCCGTCGAGAACAACACCCCCAACTCGGCAAGCGTCAAATCGGTGACAAACGTATTCCCAGGCGAAACCGTCACCGCCAGAGCATCCGTCCCCACCCGGAACTCGATCGGATCCCGACCGATCGCCTGGCAAGACTCCACCTCAGCGTCCTTGATCGGACGAGACGCGTTCGAAACATCCGACTCACCGGCCACACAGAACCGCTCGAACCCGGCACCCGAGCCAATCGAATCGATCGTGATCAAACCCGAATAGCCCTCATCCTCGAACCGAGCCGCCATCGCCTCCGCCAACGGAAACACCGTCGACGAACCAGCAACCGCAATATCCCCAGACACCGACAACGGATCAACCGCAGGCAAACCACGACTACCCGACATCACCGAACCACCATCGGACGTGTCGGACGAACCGGACGATGAGGCCTGAGTGGTCGCGGCGCCGTCCGAATCGCTCGGCTCAGGCGAGGACGCCGCTTGGGTGGCGGCCGTGGTGGCGATCGTGGTTACCTGGCCGGCGCCATCTCCCCCACCGCATGCTGTGGTAACCAGCGCCACGACCGCCACAAGTGCGAGCGGGCGCCAGAACTTGCCGATTGACATCTAGGTTCTCCTAACCCTTGATTCGGGCCGAACGCTATGCGGTCAGGGTTAAGGGATCGGCTTTCGAGGGTGAACGCGAGGTAAACCTTTGCAGGGCCATTGTGACCAGTCTCGTCGAGTGGTCGTAGGAGACCCGCTCGAACCGAACGGTCGTGTTCAGGGCCCGGGCCGAACGGTCAGGGCTGGACGGTCTGTCCCAAGGGAACCGCCGGAAGTACGTGACCTCAGGCGAATCATCGATGAACAACTACTGACTATCGACTACCAACTAGAAACTAATCATCTAGTGGGCGTGGGCCTGGGATGCCGCGTAGTAAGGGTTCTCACCGCTCTGGTGGTCGGTGATGTCCACGATCTCCACGATCTCGGGGATAGCTTCCCGTAGGATCCGCTCGATGCCCTGGCGCAGGGTCATGGCGGCCATCCCGCACCCCTGGCATCCTCCTCCCATCTGGAGATAGACCACACCGTTCTCCTCGCCCACCAAGCTGGCTTGGCCTCCGTGGGCCGCGATCGACGGGTTCACCTGGTGGTCAAGGACCGTCTGCACCCGCTCAGCGATCGGACCGGTCAGGTCACCGGCGTCGAAGTCCGGGATGTCCGGCGACGGGTTGTTCGGGTTGTCGATGGCCAATCCCGGGGTCATCGGGTTTGACGACATGGCCAGCTGGGCACCGGTCATGTTCTCGGTGTCCGACGCCGGAATGACGACCGCCAGATCACCGTGGCGCTCCACATGATCGGACGGCTCCATCTCGTCGAGCGGGACGAATGACAACGAGTACCCGAACTGGACTCCCTGAACACCGGTTATCTCGATCAGGAGACCGTACTCCTCGTCGCCCGGCTCCTGGTCACGGATCTCGATGATCCGCTCGAGGGCTTCTTCGCTGAAGGTCATCAATGTGTTAGTAGTCATGGTCCGCAAGGGTAGCCACCCGTCCGGGCAAGCGTTGACCGCGGGGGTCGGGTACAGTCCACACATGAGCCTCCGAGCAGGCACGGCCCCATCGTTGCGATCCCCCACGCTTGCTCTCGTCGCCGTGATGGTGGCCCTCGGCGCCGCCTGTTCCACCCGAGGCAACGAGGTCGTATTCGACGGGAACCCGTCCGCGGAGACCACCACTGTCGCGGCCGCGGAGGCCGGCACCGAGCCGGCTGCCACGTCGCTGCCCGCTGGTACCGCCACAGGCGAGGCACCGACCACCGTGACCGTCACGTCCTCGGAGACCACTACCACGACCATCACAACAACCGCTATAGCCACCGTGCCGGCCGCGTTGGAGCTGTCGGACCGGGGCATCGAGGCGCTCACCGCCCCGGTGCTGGTCGACGGGCGGTTCGGCGAAGGGGTGACCGTCCTAGGCCCCGGGGCAGAGCGGAACGATCTGTACGTAGAGACGGCGGATGGTTACCTGGCCCAGCCCATCTGGTCGCCGGACGGACGGCTGGTGGCCTTTTCGAGAGCCTCAAGTACCGGCAACTGGATAATCGTCGGTCCTGGGACCGGTGGAGCCCTGCTCGCCTACGAGACACCGTTCGCAGCGTTCTACATCCACTGGAGTCCGGACGGGCGCCTCGTCGCGATGCTGGGAGCCGCCGATGCCCAGGTTGCTCTCGCGATCCTCGACCTGGACACCGGGAAAGTGGAGATGCTGGACTTCGCCGCCTCCTACTACTTCCACTGGTCGCCTGACAGCTCGCGGGTGCTGACGCACCTCGACAGCTCCCGCCTCCAGATCCTCGACCCGTCCTCCGGAGAGATCGCCCAGATCGCCGCCTTCGACTTCGTCTGGTCGGGTTACCAGACGCCCTCCTGGATGCCGGATGGCCGCTCGATCCTGTATGTGCGACCCGCCGGGAACCAGAGTGAAGAACCCCCGGACGAACTGGTAATCCACGATCTGGCGAGCGGTCAGATCGACGTCATCGCAACGGGCGCCGGTTTCTTCGCCTTCGCGGTGTCCCCTGATGGAAAACAGGTGGCCTACTCGCTCCACAACCTGGCCCGGCCCACCTCCATGTACCTGGTGGAGCCGAGCAGCGGTGAAGTGACAGAACTCGATGCCCCCAACACAGTGGCCTGGCAGTGGAGCCCCGACAGCCACAAGATCCTACTGCTCGGGGTCAACGAGGGGAGCCGTCTCACCATGGACGTGTACCAGGACGGCACCATCACTGCTTACCCGGACATCACCCCCTCCGAGAACTTCCTGCGCAGCTACATCCCATTCTGGAACCAATACGGCCGCAGCCATACGCTCTGGGCACCGGACAGCTCGGCCTTCGTGTACGCCGCCGCCGACCGGGGAGACGACTACATCTTCCTCCAGCTCCTCGAGGAGGAGCGTCCCGTCCTCCTGGGTGCAGGATCCATGGCGGTGTTCTCGCCACGAACCTGAATGCCTGTCGTTCACGTCTTCGTCGGGGGCGATCCGGTCTCGCCGGGACGGATCGACGGGCTCGGGCCGGCCGACCTCGTCATAGCGGCTGATTCGGGCGCCGATATCGCCGCCGGCGCCGCCGTCACCCTTAACATCCTGGTAGGTGACCTCGACTCGATCTCGAGAACGGTGCTAGAGCGGGTCTTCGATGGCGAGACCGTTATCGAAGCCCACTCCCCTAACAAGGACGCCACCGATCTGGAGCTGGCGCTGGATGTGGCGCTCCGCTCCGACCCGAGCGAGATCGTCTTCGTGGGCGGCCGCGGCGGGCGTCTCGACCACCTGCTGGGCAATGTCGGGGTGATCGGGAGCCCGGCAGCCCGCCACGTTCCGGTCACCTGGGTCATGGAGCGGGAAACGGCCCATGTCATCCGGCGTGGCAAGTCGATTCCCACCACGCCAGGGGAACTCTTCAGCCTCATCCCGATCGGAAGTGACGCCCACGGTGTGCATGTACGGCACGCCCGATGGCCGCTCCGAGACGCCTCGCTCCGGGTTCACAGGTCGGTGGGAATCAGCAACGTCGCCCTGGGTAGGCAGGTTGAGATCGAGGTAGGCGAGGGCGCCGTCCTGGCCATTTTCAACCACCAGATCATTGGTTCCTAGTCGATTAGTTGCTAGTCGATAGTCGCGAGTCTAAATTATGATCTATATAGCATTATTGGATAGTACAATATCGCATATCAATAGCAGAGTGAGATCAGCAATCCGTCAGAATCCCTTGAAACTACTCCTCTAGATATTCTGTAAACAGAACAATCAACTAACCACTAACCACTAACCACTAACCACTAACCACTAACCACTAACCGTAGACCTCGGGGTTGGCGCAATACGGCATCCGCCGGCCCTCCAGAGCAGCCACCAGGTTGGTCGCCGCCCTCTCCGCCATCAGGACACGGGTACGGACGGTGGCGCTCCCGATGTGCGGGACGATGAAGCAGTTGGGCAGGGCCACCAGAGGATGATCCGCAGGGATGGGCTCAGGGTCGGTCACATCCAAGCCTGCAGCGGCAATCGTCCCCCCGGCGAGCGCCTCGACCAGCGCGTCCGTGTCAACGACCGGACCCCGGGCCGCGTTCACGAGCGTGGCGGTCGGCTTCATAGCCGCCAGAGCATCCCGGTCGATGAGGCGGTGCGTACCCGGGTGGAAACTGGTCACCACTACCACATGGTCCGCTTCCGCCAGGAGCTCGGGCAGGGTGCGGTACTCCACTCCGAGCATCTCCTCCGCGCTACGATCCCGGCTCCGCTTGGTGTAGAGCATCCGCATGCCGAACCCCGCACCTCTCTGGGCTACGGCTTGCCCGATCCGCCCGAGACCCACGATGCCCAGGGTTGATCCAGCGATGTCCTGGCCTACCAGCGCCATCGGGTCCCACTCCCCCCAGCGGCCCTCCACCACATCCTCCAGACCCTCCCTGAACCGGCGAGCCGCGGTGATCAGCAACCCGAAGGCGGTGTCAGCGGTGGTCTCGGTGAGGACATCGGGGGTGTAGCCGACCGGGATGCCCCGAGCCGTACATGCAGCCAGGTCGATGTTGTCGACGCCCACCGCCATCTGGCTGATGGCCTCGAGCCGTCGCGCGGCGTCCAGCAACTCCGCGTCGATGCGGTCGGTGAGCATGCAGTACAGGCCGTCGGCATCACGCGCCTTGGCCAGCAACTCAGCCCGCGGGATGGCTCGATTCTCGGGAAACACCCACACGGCCGCCACCCCCCCGAGCATCTCCAAGACCGCGCCCGGTGGGCGGCGGGTGACGACCACATGCGCCCCGCTCATGCCGCCGGCCACCTGGTCCGGGTGCTCGCGGCCCCTCCCGACCGCACCGAACGGCTCAGTCCTCGTATAGCTCTTCGATCTCGCTGGCGTAGCGCTCCAAGACCACCCGACGCTTCATCTTGAGCGATGGGGTGAGCTCGCCGGACTCGGCTGACCACTTCTCCGACACCACCGTCCACTTGCGAGCCTGCTCCACCCGGGCGACCCTGGCGTTGGCCGACTCCACCACCCGGTCAACTTCCTTGAGGACCTGCGAATGGCGGGTGAACTCGCCGAAGCCGCCGTATTCCAAGCCCTGGCTGTCGGCCCATCCCTCCGCCATGTCGGCGTCGAGTGCGACCAGGAGGGTCAGGTAGCGGCGACCATCGCCCACCAGGCAGGCCTGGGAAATCAGAGCGTGCTCGTTTATCAGGTTCTCCAGCCGAGCCGGGGCAACGTTCTTGCCGCCGGCGGTGATGATGATCTCCTTCTTGCGCCCGATGATGGAGAGGTAGCCGTGGTCATCCATGCGTCCCAGGTCACCGGTGCGCAGCCATCCGTCCTCGCCATACGTGGCGGCGGTCGTGTCCGGGTCCCGGTAGTAACCCTGGGTGATGAGCCCGCCCCGCAGCAGGATCTCATCGTCATCGGCGATGGCAATTTCCACTCCCGGCATGGCCCGACCCACGGTCCCGATCCGGTTGGCGCCGGACACGTTGGAAGTCCCGGGACCGGAGGACTCGGTCATCCCGTACAGCTCGAAGACGGGTAGGCCGATACCCCGGAAGAAGAGCAGCAGATCCGCCGAGATCGGCGCCGCAGCCGAGATGGCCAGCTTCAACTCGTCCATGCCGAGACCGGTCCGGAACTTCTTGGAGAACAGGATGCGATCGAACAGCCGGAGCTTCAGACGGTCGACCAGCCCGAGGTGGCGGCCCTCCTGCTCGGCTCGTTGGGCTTCGATCGCCAGTTCGATGGCGCCGAGCGCCAGAGCCCGCCGCCGGGCGTTGGGTTCTGCGTTGACCCGCGCCATAAGGCCGGCGTGGAACTTCTCCCAGACCCGGGGCACGGCGAAGAAGACATGTGGCCGGGTCTCCTGGACCCCCGCAGCCACCTCGGACAGATCGGGGATGTAGCGAACGCTTCCGATCCACCACAAACTGACGTAGTGGCTGGCCATGCGCTCGCCGATGTGTGCCAGGGGCAGATAGGACACGAGGCGCAGGTGATCGGGCAGAGAGTAGGCACGAGCGACGCACTCCAGTGTCCACAGCACGTTGCGATGGGTGACCATCACCCCCTTCGGAACTCCGGTCGTGCCGGAGGTGTAGATCAGGGTGGCCAGATCGCTCTGCGCCACTGCCGAGGAGGACCGCTGGACCATCTCCGGATCCCCTGCCAGTGCCTCCCGGCCCGCTGACCGGAGAGCCTCCCAGGACATGATCCGCTCATCACCACTGTCCCCGGACGGCTCCATAACGACGATGTGGGTCAGGTTCGGCAGGCCTCCCCAGATTCCTTCCCAACGCTCCAGGTACTCGGCATTCTCTAGCACCGCCACCCGGGCGGAGCAGTGATCGGCGATGTACCGTATCTGCTCGGCAACAAGGGTGTTGTATAGCGACACCGGAACAGCTCCCGCATGCAGGATTCCGAGGTCGGCGATCACGTGCTCGGGCCGATTGCCCCCCATGATGGCGACGAAGTCCCCCGCCTCGACCCCGAGGGTGCACAGCCCGGCTGCCACCTCCACGATCTGGACCCGATATTCGGACCATGTGAGGGTCCGGATCTCGTCGCCGACCTTCCACTGGATGGCCGGGTGATCAGGGAACCGCTCGGCGTTTCGGCCGAGCACCCCGACCAAGGTCATGTCGCCGATAGCCGCCTCTATGGCCTGGCGTTCGTGTTCGACTTCGCCGTTCATCGCTGCCCTCCCCTGCGGGACATACCCACAGTCGCGATGTTACCGACCCGCGGGAGAGGATACGAACATTCGAGACCATTCCAGAGCCGGCACAGACACCACGGAGCCGTGGATTTCCCAACCTCAAGGGTGTCTCACCGCCGTAGCTTCTGTATCCTGGATCCGATTGAATCCGATCACGCGCGGGGATGGTTGTGGAACAGGTTTCGTTCACCCGGATGGAGGATGGCACCAAGGAGGAGTACCAGCTCCTCGAGAGGCTCGAACAGGGGCTCCACACCGATTACGTCGACCGCCTTCTCGAGTGGGTCCAATGGAATGAAGGAGACACCGGCTACCGGATCAGCCGCTTCGAACACTCCCTCCAGTCAGCCAGCCGAGCCTACCGGGACGGTAAGGACGAGGAGTTTGTGGTGTGCTGCCTGTATCATGACATAGGTGATCTGATCTCCCCCTACAACCACAGCCAGGTGGCGTCGGACATCCTGCGGCCCTACATATCGGAGAAGAACTACTGGATCATCAGGCACCACGGTCTCTTCCAGGGCTACTACTACTTTCACCACTTCGGCGGGGATCGCAACGCTCGTGACAGGTACAAGGATCACCCATGGTACGAAGACACGGTGGAGTTCTGCGCCCGATACGCCCAGAACTGCTTCGACCCCGACTACGTGTGCTTACCGATGGAGTTCTTCGAACCGATGGCGCGCCGGGTGATCTCGACCCGCCGTCC
>JAGWAN010000003.1:78840-146027 GCA_021296345.1 Acidimicrobiia bacterium
TACAACTGGCAACTGCAACTGGAGAGCAATCGAGACGCGCTCGGCCGCCTCGGCCACACGGGCTGCGATCGCGTCCCGGTCGGCCGAGCCCGGGAAGCGGTATGACGGGCCGTGGACGTGGATCGCACCTACCACCCTCATCTGGTCGTCGTAGACGGGGGAGGCCACCGAACTGATCCCCTCAACGAACTCGTCCGTGACCCAGGCATAACGTCGGGAGCGGATCGACTTCAGGCGCTTGCGTATCAGCCGGGGGTCCGTGACGGTATAGCGGGTGTAGGACTCGGGGTTGGCGGCGATATAGCCATCCAGCTGGTCGGGCGGCCAGTGGGCCAGGATCACCAGCCCGGACGGGACCACATGCATCGGTAGAAGGGTGCCGGTCCAATCCCTGACCACTACGTTGTTGAGGGCATCCTCCTGAGCGATGTAGTGAACCCGGTTGCCGTCCGGTATGGCGAGCCCGGCGTCCTCCCCCAGTCCATCGGCCAGCATCTTGAGATGGGGACGGGCACGAGCCGCCAATTCGACCGCCCGGCTCCTGCCGGTCGAGAGACCGGAGAGGCGGGGACCGATCCGGTAGGTGGCGCCGGGCGAGATCCGCTCCACGGCGCCCAGCTCCACCAGCGTCTTGACCAGCCGCGCCACGGTGCTCTTCGGCATTCCAACCCGCTCGGCCAGCTCGGTGATACCCAGGTCGGAAGCCGAGATGACGTCCATGATGGCGAAGGCCCGGTCGATTGATTGCACCCTGCCCATTGCCGGATCTCCCCGATGTCGGACGTTCCACCCCGCGTGGGGAACGTACCACATCGTGGACCGCGACCGTATCGAGGAACACCGGCGCATAGCGGGCCCGGCCCCGATGGGGTGGGCATCCGATTGGCAGGAGCCTGGATCGAGATGACCTCGGTTAACCTGATGCCTGTCTGTGGACGAAGCACGGAATGACAACCCGTGGCCGACCAGGACGACAATGATGGTGCCGTTGCCTGTGCCTCCGATGGTGACACACTCGGTTCCAATGAGGACGATGGATTCTGCGCCAGCTGTTCCTGGCTGGTCCTGACCACCCGAAAAGGAGACCTCCATGGCCACGCCGCACATCTCGGCCGCAGATGACGCGTTTGCCGAATCGATCCTGCTCCCCGGGGACCCGCTCCGGGCCCGCTACATAGCGGAGACGTTCCTCGAGGACGTCACCGAGGTAACCGCCGTTCGCAACATGCTCGGGTTCACCGGCGCCTACAAGGCAACTCCCGTGTCAACCATGGGCACCGGCATGGGGATGCCATCGGCATCGATCTACATCACCGAGCTGGCCCGCTCCTACGGAGTGCGGCGGATGATCCGGGTGGGAAGCTGCGGCGGGATCTCCACCGACGTGAAGATAAGAGACGTCATCCTGGCAATCGGCGCCGGCACCGACTCGCAGACCAACCGGACCCGTTACAACGGCTGGGACTACGCAGCCACCGCCAGTTTTCCCCTTCTCCTGGCGGCCGCCGATGCTGCCGACGGAATGGGTATCCACACCCATGTCGGGAACCTCCACTCCTCCGACCTGTTCTACAACAGCTACACCAACGCCTTGGAGGTGTGGCAACGGATGGGGGTGCTGGCGGTCGAGATGGAGGCGGCGGCGCTCTACGCAATCGCGGCCGAAGAAGGCGCCCAGGCGCTCGCCATCGCTACTGTTTCCGACCATCTCGTGACCGAGGAACAGACCTCCTCAGCCGAGCGAGAGCGCACGTTCGACCAGATGGTGAGGATCGCACTCGAAGCAATCCACAATCTGGAACAGTCCTGACGAGCCTCGTGAACGTCGACGCCGCGCCGGTGGCCGGCTTGGTGTCCCAGAAGATGTCAGGCGCCCCAGCGCGTCACCATGACGAGGACAGCGAAAGCCAACACAGCCGTATCGACCCAACCCACCAGGCTTGAGCGACGCGACATCCTCGCGGCTTGGTCGTGGTCAGCCCGTTCGTACGCGGCCGCGATCCGTCTGCCGTTCGGACCTATGACGGTCATCGCCAGCACCGCGCCGATCACGACAGCCAGAATGCCCACCACCACAAACGGATCGGTCATGCTGTAGGCGCCGTCCGCCAAGCCGACCAGGCCGAACCCGGATATGAACACCACGATTGCCGCGGGAGTGTGAATCACCCGGCCCATGGAAACGGTGACGCGGTGCCAGGCAGCGGCAGTGCCATCGTCCGCGCTGGTCATGGGACCGCGGGCGAGAGCCCGTACCAGGTTGGCGCCAAACCAGGCCGCCACGCCCAGGATATGCAGGAACTGCATCAACTCGAACATCGGGCTCCCTTCCACGCACGCACCGCCAGGCTAGCCCCGATACCTTATGGATCAGGTCTCCCGCGCCATGGTACGGTGGCGGGAGACACCGTGGCCGGCAGGACCTCCCGCCACCGGCGCGGCGTCGCGAGGATCGAGGAGGTATCCGGTGCAAGACCCTGGGTGAGACACTATCCTATCGCTCGGGTGCCCCGGGGCCGCTGTCATCGGCGTCCCTCTGATCAAGAGGCGAAATGACGTTGAGTCCTCCGCAGGCGACTCGAACCAACACCCTCAATCGCGTACCAGTGGCACACAGTCGATAAGTGGAGAACTCGAGCAACTGATGCACTCCGATATCTGCTAGGAAGCGTCGACACCAACGATCCAGGAAAGGGTAACCATGGAAATCAACACCGAACGGACCGACGGGGTGCTCGTGATCAACGCCGAGGGCCGGATTGACGGATCGAACTCCGCCCAGTTCCTGGAGTCCATTCAGGCGGTGGTCAGCGACGACGACAACGGAGTAGCTCTAGATTTCGGCGGCATCAACTACATCAGCAGCGCCGGCCTGCGGGTAATCCTGTTACTCGCCAAGGAACTCCGTCAGAAGCAAACCGGGTTCGGGGTGTGCTCCCTCTCCAGTTCCGTCAAGGAGATCTTCACCATAAGCGGGTTCGACCAGATCATCTCCATCTTCGACTCCGGAGCCGATGCTGTCGGCGCGCTCAAGTAGGAGACAGGCGAACCCTGTTTCGGTGACCGTATCACCCGACTGTCCGGCGCTCCAGGATAGCGAGCATCATCGAGGTTGAGTCATGGCATCGAAAGAGCGATCCCGCCGGTCTGACAAGGAAGGCCAGGAACAGGGCCACACCTACCCGTACAAGATACTGGTCGTCGACGACGAGCCGGATCTGCAACCTCTCATCCTCCAGCGGATGCGCCGGCCCATCCGTTCTGGCAAGTACGAGTTCGTCTTCGCGCAGAACGGCATCGAAGCCCTCCAAAGACTGGCCGCCGAACCCGACATCGACATGGTGGTGTCGGATATCAACATGCCGCAGATGGATGGCCTGACGTTGCTGGAGCAGATACCGAGCGTCAACCCGAACATCCGCTCCGTAATCATCTCTGCCTACGGCGACATGCAGAACATCCGCACCGCCATGAACCGAGGGGCTTTCGACTTCGTAACCAAGCCCCTTGACTTCAAGGACCTACGCCATACCATTGCTCGAACCCTCCGCAACCTGGTCGAGTGGCGCGAGGCGCTGGCCTCCCGCGATCAGCTGGTAGTGCTCCAGAACGAGTTGGACGTCGCCAGCAAGATCCAGCAATCCATTCTGCCGACCGAATTCCCGCGGCACGAGAATTACGAGGTTCACGCCAGCATGGAGCCCGCCCGCAACGTCGGTGGAGACTTCTACGACATCCTCATGCTCGAGCGAGATCACGTCGGACTCGCCATCGCCGACGTCTCCGATAAGGGCGTGCCCGCATCGCTGTTCATGATGTCGAGCCGAACCCTCCTCAAAGGAACCGCCATCGGGCTACCACAGCCGGGGATGGTCCTGACAGATGTCAACGATCTTCTGTACGAGGAGAACGAGACCGCCATGTTCGTGACGGTCTTCTACGCGGTGTACTCGCCGATGACCGGCAAACTGGACTACGCGAACGGCGGCCACAACCCTCCCCTGGTCATCCACGCCGATGGAAGCTCGGAGTTCATCCCGCCGGTCGGCGGGATAGCCCTGGGAATCGCCCGCGGGATACCCTTCGCGCAGGGATCCCTTACGCTGCAAACCGGCGACACACTCCTGCTGTACACCGACGGCGTTACCGAGGCCATGAACGCCGAGAGCGAAGAGTTCGGCGCGGAGCGCTTGCAGGCCATCTTCCTCGAAAACCCGCCTACGTCTGCTCAGGCCACCAACGATGCGGTCTTCGCAGCGGTGCACGCCTTCGCCGGGGACACGCCCCAATCGGACGACATCACGTGTCTGTCCATCTCCAGGACTTCGGGATAACGATGAGTGCGCGCTCGCTGGTCCTGGACTTCGAGCACGGTGAGCAGGGGACCAACGCCGAGATGCTCGAGGGAATCTCCGCTCAGGTCGACGAGATGGCGGAGGGCGACGACTGGTCCCCCAAGTTGCTCTACCTGGTCCAGCTATGCCTGGAAGAGCTGGCGCTCAACGCCATGACCTACGGTCGCGAGGCCGGCCTGTCCGAGTTCCAGGTGTCGATTACTCCCGACCGTGAGGAGGTTGTGATCGAACTGCACGACAACGGCGCTGCTTTCGACCCGACCAAGGACGCGCGGATTCCCGACCTCGCCGCCACCATGGATGATCGACCGGTGGGCGGTCTGGGAATCTTCCTCATCCGGGAGATGGTGGACGACCTCACTTATCGAAGGGAAGAGGGTTGGAATCATCTGACCATCACCATAAGGCGCGCCCAATAGGGGGTTCCGACCGGATGGGGGACAGGATCCGCTGGACACGGACACTTCGGGCTATCGGTTCCGCCATTCTCGGACTGGTGCTGGCCGGTTGCGGATCCCCCCAAGCCGGCGAAGACCGGTCGAACACCGATCCCACCACGACTTCCTCCGCCACCACGGTCGCCCAGAGCCAGGCCACTCCCGGTGTGGACGACCAGCGGATCCTTTTCGGCCAGTCGGCGGCTCTCAGCGGCCCGGCCCAAGAGCTCGGGTTGGAAATGAGCCTGGGGATCAACGCCGCCTTCCACGAAGTGAACTCGAACGGCGGGGTCGCTGGTCGTCGCCTCGAGTTGATCACCCTCGACGACACGTACGAGCCGGAACTGGCCATCGCCAACACCCTCCAGCTCATCGAGGAAGAGCAGGTATTCGCCTTGATCGGCGAGGTGGGAACGCCAACGTCACGTTCCGCCACTCCCGTCGCCGCCGAAGCGGGGGTCCCCTTCGTGGCGCCCTTCACCGGCGCCGCGTTCCTCAGGTCCGAGAGTTGGAGCAACATCGTGAACCTCAGAGCCTCTTACGCGCAGGAGACGGAAGAGATGGTGGCCCGCCTCACCCAGGACATGGGTATCCAACGCATCGCGATCATGTACCAGGACGACTCGTTCGGCCGCACTGGATTGCAGGGCGCCCAGGCGGCGCTCGAGCGGCGCAACATGCAGCCCGTATCGGTGGGGATCTACCCTCGTAACACGACGGCCATCAAGACCGGCCTCATCGACCTCACCCTGGGCGAACCCGAGGCGGTCATCGTCGTCGGCGCCTACCAGCCCGTGGCGGCCCTTATCGCCTGGTCCAGACACACCGGCTTCGATCCCATCTTCATCACCATTTCCTTCGTGGGAAGCAACGCTCTAGCGAGGGAGCTCGGCCCGGACGGGAAGGGCGTGTTCGTCACCCAGGTGGTGCCGTTCCCCACGGACACCTCCATACCGGTTGTAGCCGCCTATATCGACGCCCTGGCGGCCTATGCCCCGGATGCGTCGCCCAGCTTCGTGTCCCTCGAGGGCTACCTGTCGGGACGGTTGGCCATCATCGGCCTGGAGGGATGCGGGCTCGAACCGACCCGCGCCTGCTTCCTGAGCAACCTTCTGGACGGCGGCGCCACAGACATCGACGGGTTCCCCCTCGCTTTCGGCCCGGGTGACAACCAGGGTTCGGATCGAGTCTTCCTCACCTTCATCAACAGCGAGGGTCAATACGAGCCGGCCCAACAGATCATGAGGATATAGCCGTGGCCACCTGGATCGGTCGCCTCTGGGCGCTGCGCACCCTCATCTCCACCCAGATGTACATCGGAATCGGATCCGTCGTTGCGCTGACCATTGCGGCCAGCTTCGTCGGTTGGGTCTCGTTCAACCGGGTCGATGCCGCCCAGAGCAGGGTGGAGGACGAGAGCTTGCCCGAGATGGAGGCTGCCTTCAGGATGGCCGAGTACAGCCGAACCCTCGCCGCGGCAGCCCCCAGGCTGGTAGCCAGCCAACCAACCGAGGTAGACGCAATATCCGAAGAGATCCGGCAAGCGCAGCAGGGGTTCGAGGATCAGATCCTCCAGTTGCGCGCGCTGGCGAGAACCGAAGACCATATCCGGACCTACATTCCCAATGCGCAAGCAGTCTTTTTCCAGTTGCTGTTCAACATCGACCGGATTCAGGGACAGCTCGCCCAGCATCACTCTCTCGTCCAGCAAGCCGAGGAGATGAGGTTGCTGATCATTGACCTGCGCTCCCGGCTCGACGACATGATCGTGCCCGCCATCGACAACCAGCTGTTCTACCAGCTGACCGGATATCGCGACCTGGGCGAGCCGCCGGTCGACCGGAGCGTCTACCTGTCGGAGGAGGAGTTCAACCGCTACCGCCACCTTGCGTCGCTCAAGTCGGAAGCCACGCTGGCGACCCAGCTTCTATCCAGCGGCCTGAGCGTCTCGGACGCGGCCTTCATCGAACCCCTCCAGGAGAGCTTCGAGTCGACCGCCGGACGCCTGGCGATCAGCCTGGGCGCCCTGGAGGGAACCGATCTCCATGCATCCCTGACCCCGATCTTCGATCAGCTGCTCAGTACGGCTATGACTGAGGGGGACGGCTTCGATCTCCTGATCGAGAAACTCAGGCTGGAGGAGAACCAGGACGACCTGTTGATCCACACGTCCCAGCTATCCGCAGAGCTGACCACGGAGGTCGATGGCCTGGTCACGTCCGCGAGCCAAGCCGCTGATGCGGCCAATCAAGCATCCGACAACGCCATCAACACCGGCCGCACCCTGCTGGTGGGGATCAGCATCCTCGGTGTGCTTGCTGCCTTCGCCATCAGCTACGGCTTCGTCGGTCGGGTTCTGCTCCGCCGGATCCATATCCTGTCGGCGCGCATGCGCCAGATGGCCGACGGGGATCTCGAAGCCGAGGTCAACATCAAGGGTCGGGATGAGGTGGCCGACATGGCCGCCGCTCTGGAAGTCTTCCGACGCCATGCGCTCGAGGTCCAGCGCCTGAACCTGGTCGAGAAGATGGCGGCGGAGCTGGTCGAGAAGAACAGCCAGTTGGAAGAAGTCCTGTCGGAGCTGGAGCGGGCCCAGGACCAGATCGTCATGCAGGAGAAGCTGGCAGCTCTGGGCGAGGTCACCGCCGGGGTGGCCCATGAGATCCGCAACCCGCTGAACTTCGTGAAGAACTTCTCCGAGGCTTCCGAGGAGCTGCTGGAGGAGCTCGAGGAGATCCTCGAGGAGGACGAGCTGGACGAGGACGAGATAGAGGAAATCGTCGAGGACCTGACCGATAACCTCGAACGGATTCGTCGGCACAGCGAGCGGGCCAACCGGATCGTGCAGGACATGCTGATGATGGGCCGGGGCGGTGGCGAATGGCAAACCGTGGATCTGAACACCGTATTCAACGAGCACGCCTTGCTGGCTTACCACAGCGCCCGGGCTGTCGATCCTGACTTCCAGCTTCAGATCGAGCGGGACTTCGATCCCGAAGTAGGCGACATAGAGGCGATCCCGCAGGACTTGGGCCGGGTATTCCTCAACATGGCCGGCAACTCCTGCCAGGCCACCGACTCCAAGCGGGTGTCGATACAGGAGACACCGCGCGATGGCACGCCGTACATGCCCACCGTCTGGCTGAAGACCAAACGGATCGGCGACCGGGTCCAAGTGATCATCCGCGACAACGGGGTAGGCATCCCACCTGATGTGATCGACAAGATCTTCAATCCCTTCTTCACCACCAAGCCCACTGACAAGGGCACCGGCCTGGGCTTGGCGCTATCGAGCGACATCGTGCGGACACACGGCGGGACCATCTCGGTCGATTCCGAGGAGGGAGAGTTCGCCCAGATGACGGTCGATCTACCCCTCAGGCGGCCCGACGGAGCGTCCGAAGCCGATCAGGCGTACGCCGACCGGTTGATCGATCCTGACGAGGATGACGACGAGGATGACTATGACTACGAGGACGAGTGAGCAGACCCCTCGTCAGTGATCCATAGCGCGGAGCATGCCGAGAAATCCGCCGCCGAAGACGCCGAACAGGACACCGGGGAGCAAGGAGGTGGCTATCGAAGTCTGCCAGCTCTGACCGGTCACCATCCATACGGCAACGGTTATGAAAACGATCATGAGGGGTAGACCGACGAGGGAACCCTTCATTATGGCCATACCGAAGGCCAGATCGCTACCAGCGTCATGCGATCCGTCGCCTTCTCGAACCTGATCCGACATCTGCACCTCTTGACCGGGAGAGAACAGTTAACTCGTACGGGGCCGGCACCATACGGCAGCCAGCCCGCAGTCCCGATTCTAGTGGTCTCATCAGCATCCGGTTACAAACTCACGATCCTTCGGGCCGGCCACGCAATCCCCTCAATATCCTTGGGTCTGCTCAGGAAGTCCGCCACAAACCGGGCTTGCCGACCCTCCCTCCTAGGAGGCTCCACCGTTGAAGTCAGAGGCTCAGGTCGTGGTGATCGGCGGGGGCGTGGTCGGCTGCTCGGTGCTGTACCACCTCACCAAGGCGGGGTGGACCGACGTGATGCTGGTCGAGCGTCTCGAGCTGGCCGCCGGATCGTCATGGCACGCTGCCGGGGGCATCCACACGCACAACGGGAATGTCTACCTGGTCGACCTCCAGCGGTACACCGTCGAGCTGTACCCCGAACTCGAGAGGGTGTCGGGGCAGGACTGCGGTATCCACCTGACCGGCGGGCTACAGCTGGCCGACTCCCCTGGGTGGATGGACTGGCTGAAGACGGCGCACGCCCGGGGCCGGTACCTGGGGATGGAGACCGAGCTCATCTCCGCCCGGGAGGCGGCCGAGATCTTCCCGCTCATGGACCCTTCGCTCTTCGTCGGAGCCATGTGGGACCGCCACGAGGGCCATGTGGACCCGTCGGGCGTCGTCCGGGCATACGCGAAGGCAGCCGAGGTGGGCGGCGCCACCGTGGTACGCAACACGATGGTCGAAGCCCTATCGCAACGCGCGGACGGTACGTGGGACATCCGCACCAGCCGGGGAGACATCCACACCGAGCATGTGGTCAACGCGGGCGGGCTGTGGGGTCGCGAGATAGGGCGGATGGTCGGCCTGGAACTGCCGCTCCTGGCCATGGCCCACCAATACATCATCACAGGACCGGTGCCCGCTGTCGCCGAATACCGGCGGGTTAGGGGGAAGGAACTGCCCACGGTGGTCGACTTCGGCGGTGAGATATACATGAGGGAGGAATCCGGCGGCATCCTGCTCGGCACCTACGAACAGGATCACAAGCCGTGGTCCCCCCGGACAACGCCCTGGAGTTTCGGCAGCGAGCTGTTACCGCCGGAGATCGATCGGGTCGCCCCCGAACTCGAAACGGGATTCACCCACTTTCCTGCCCTGGCCGATGCCGGAATACGGAACATCGTGCACGGTCCGTTCGTCTTCGCTCCCGACGGCAACCCCTGCATCGGTCCGGTCAGGGGGATCCGCAACCTCTGGCTGGCGGTGGGGGTTATGGCCGGCTTCTGCCAGGCGGGCGGGGTAGGCCTGGCCCTGGCCAACTGGATGGCCGAGGGGGATCCGGGGTTCGACGTGTGGGCGATGGACGCTGCCCGCTTCGGCGACTGGGCCACCATTGCGTACACGAACGCCAAGGTGCGGGAGAACTACTCGAGACGTTTCAAGATAGCCTTTCCCAACGAAGAACTCCCCGCAGCCCGCCCCCTTCGTACCACCGCCCTCTACGACCGGTACACGCAGGCGAACGCGGTGTGGGGCGCCTCGTTCGGGCTCGAAGTGGCCCTCTGGTTCCAGGATGCGGGTGAGGAACCCGCCGAGGAGGTCACCTTCCGCCGTTCGAACGCCTTCCCGGCGGTGGCCGCGGAGTGCGCCGCGGTCCGTAGCGGGGTAGGCATGATCGAAACTTCGGGGTTTGCCAAGTATCGGGTCGAAGGTCCGGATGCCGCGCCCTGGTTGGACCGGATACTCGCCAACCGGCTCCCGCCTCCCGGCCGCATCACCCTCAGCCCGATGCTGAACCACCAGGGCAAGTTGATCGGCGACTTCACCCTTGCCAACCTCGGGGACCACTTCATCGTGTTCGGCTCGGGTCCCGCTGAGGAATACCACATGCGCTGGTTCCTCGCCCAGATTCCCCCGCACGGCAGCGTGGATGTAATACCGCTCGGCCAGACGATGGTCGGACTGTCGATTGCCGGCCCCGCCTCGCGCGACGTGCTGGCAGCGGTGGTGGACCAAGACGTAGGCGCAGAGGTCCTCCGTTTCATGGACATCAAAGCCATGGACGTCGGGATGATCCCAGCGCTGGTCGGCCGGCTCACCTACACGGGAGATCTCGGATACGAGATCTGGGTGGCGCCCGAGAACCTGAGGGGACTGTACGACCTGCTGCTGGATGCGGGCCGGGAACACGGGATCCGTGACTTCGGCCTCGGGGCCCTCGACTCGCTGCGGCTGGAGAAGGGGTTCGGCTCGTGGGCCAGGGAGTACCGGCCCATATACGGCCCGGGGGAAGCGGGCCTATCACGGTTCGTAGCCCTCGACAAGGGAGAGTTCATCGGGTGCGAAGCTGCTCGTCAGGAGCGCGAGGAGGGTCCGGGGCGGCGGTTGGTGACGATGATCGTCGACGCTGTCGATGCCGACGCGGTGGGTGACGAGCCGGTCTGGCATGACGGCGAAGTGGTGGGCTGGGTGACCTCGGGGGGCTACTCCCACACGGTGGGCTGCTCGGTCGCCCTCGGGTACGTGCCCTCCGAGCTGGCCGACCCCCGGCGACGACTTGAGATCGAGATCCTCGGTAGCCGCCGCAAAGCCGCCGTGCAGCCCGCTCCCCTGTTCGATCCGCACGGTATCCGGATGCGAAGTTAGTGATCTGTGATTCTTCATGTTCCCCGACACACGGCCGGTCCACCTCACAGGAACCGTGCCAGGCGCTCGATTCCGGGGTGAATCGCCTCCAGATCGATAGCGGCGAACCCCAATTGGAAGTAGTGAGCAGGGCGGTCCGGTCTGAGGAAGCAGGATCGGCCCGGTTCGATCACCACCCCCACATCCAGCGCCTGCTCGGCTAGGGAGTCCGCGTCCAGATCCTCGGGGCCGGCCACCCACAAGCTCATCCCCCCGTCGGTGCCCGAGACCGGCCATGGAAACAGGTCGTCCACCGCCTCGGTGATGGCCTGCCACTTGGACCTGAGTACCCGGCGGTGCCTTCTGATCACCCTTCCGTAGTCACCGACCTCCATCATCAGGGCCGTTGTTCGCTGGATGATCCCCGGAGGATGCCTCAACATGTGATGCCGCAAGCTGCGGAGATAGTCGACCAGGATGGGATCAGCCACCACGAACCCGAGCCTCAAGCCGGGGGCCAGGAACTTGGAGAAGCTCCCGACGTATACAACCCGACCTGCCGCGTCGAGGGCTTTGAGGGCCGGCTGAGGGCGTCGCGAGTAGCAGTACTCCGAGTCGTAGTCGTCCTCCACGATCAGCACGCCGTCCCTGCCGGCCTGAGCCAGGAGCCTTCGCCGGCGGCCGATCGTCATCGTCACGTTGGTAGGAAACTGGCGACCCGGGGTGAGGAACACCATGTCCAGCCCCGACAAGTCTTCGGGAACGGCCACGCCGTGGCCGTCGACCGGTAGCGGCACCAGCTTCGCCTCCTGCTTGAGGAAGATCCTCCGGGCGTCCGGATAGCCCGGATCCTCCACGCCCACCGTGGATCCGGCGCCGAGTAGCGCCTCCGCGACCAGATGGAGTCCGTGCTGGGTTCCCAACGTCACGAGGATCTGGTCAGACGTAGCCGAGACACCGCGCGCCGGCAGGATGGTGCGCCGGATCTGTTCTACGAGGAGCGGGTCATCCTGATCGTCCAGGTTGTGGAGGCTGATACCTCTGTGTTCTTCACGCAACGCCGTGCGCATGGCCCTGGTCCAGGAACCGATCGGGAATCCCTCCGGACCAGGCCCGACGACGAACGGATAGGGGTAGGAACGCCAGCCGGCCGGCCGGGTCCGCTCAACCTCGCCGTCCGCCAGGGCGCCCAACCTCTCATCCCAGCGAACCCGGGGCAGGGTGTCTGATCCATCCCGATCCTGCCCGCCCGCATCGCCCTCACCGAGCCCTTCGTTCACCACATAGCCGACCCGTTCGATCGGCTCGACGAACCCCTCCACAGCCAGCTCGCGGTAGGCCCGGTTGACAGTGTTACGAGAGATGTCCAGGTGGTCGGCGAGCATCCGCGATGAGGGAAGCATCTCCCCCCCTGGCAGCTCCCCCCTCTCGATCGCCCGGGTCAGTCCGTCCTTGATACGGCGATAGCGCGGTGTCTTCGCCTCTTCGCTCAGGGAGTCGGAGAGGCGGGCCACAGTCGCGTAAAGCTGCTCAGACGTCATCGTTCACCGCCCTACCGATCGGCATTTTCACTCTACCCAAGCCCGGCGGGCAGGTAGACTTCCGCGGTATGACGAACTCTCCTGATCTGAGCAACCTCCTGCCGTCCTTCACCAGCGCCAAGTACTGGCGCTCCGGAACCGTTCCTGTGTTCGCCCGTGGTGAGGGCTGTTACCTATGGGACCACGAGGGCAAGAAGTTCCTGGACACGCTGGCCGGGCTGTTCGTGGTCCAGATCGGGCACGGGAGGACCGACATCGCGAAGGCGATGAGTGAACAGGCCGAGCAGATTGCCTTCTTCCCCTCCTGGTCGGCCACCACTCCTATCACCCTCGAAGCCGCCTCGTTGATCACTGACTTGGCGCCCGGCGATCTGGACGCAGTGTTCTTCGTCAGTTCAGGCTCCGAGGCGAACGAGTCTGCTATCAAGTTCGCCCGCCAGTACCACCAGGCCGATGGCCGGCCCACCAAGACCGGCGTGATCTCCCGGGTCGACTCCTATCACGGCACCAGCATGGGCGCACTCTCCGCCACCGGCTTGAAACCCGTCAGGGACCCTTTCCTGCCCCTCCTGCCAGGCTTCAGCCACGTGCCCAACACCCACGGCTATTCGGATGGCGTGGAAGCCGCCCGGGTGGTCGAGGAGGAAATCCTGCGCCGGGGGCCGGAGCAGGTAGGCATGGTCATTGCCGAACCGGTCCAGAACGGTGGTGGATCCCTGGTTCCTCCGGTGGGCTACTGGCGGGAGTTGCGTCGCATCTGCGACCGGTACGACGTGTTGCTGGTCGCTGACGAGGTGATCTGCGGGTTCGGGCGGCTCGGCGCCTGGTTCGGATCGGAGGTCGTGGACGCCCAACCCGACATGATCACGTTCGCCAAGGGCGCCACATCGGGCTACGCGCCGATCGGCGGTCTTCTAGTGCGTCGACCGCTGGTCGACAGGGTCCTGGACTCGCCGGCCGGGAGCTTCCTGCACGGCGCAACGTGGGGTGGTCATCCGGTGGTCATGGCAGCCGCCGTCGCCAACATCGGCGCCATGCGGGACGAGAAGGTGATCGACAACGTCGTCCACCATGCGTCGCTGTTCGAGGCGCGCCTTGACAATCTCGCAGAGGCGCACGATGCGGTGATGGATGTCCGGGGAACCGGCTACCTGTACGCACTCGCTCTCGGGCATAGCCGCGAGGAGGGACGGGAATACTCCGAAGAGGACACAAAGCGGGCCATCTACGAGCTTCTACCCCGGTTGGCCCTAGAAGCCGGCCTGCACCTCCGGGTCGACGACCGGGGCGGCGCCAAGATCATGCTCTCTCCCCCACTCGTCGCCACCACGGACGATCTGGACGAGATGACCGAGCGCGTGTCGCAGGTCCTGGTTCAACTCGCCGCCTGCCTGTAGGGGGTCCGGCAAGACCATGGAGGGATCGCGTGAGGATCGGGATACCCACCGAAACCAAGCCGGATGAGCACCGGGTAGCTCTCACCCCGGCTGGCGCAGAAGCTCTGACCGGGTCCGGCCACCAGGTGCTGGTTCAGGAGAACGCCGGCCTGGGGTCGTACATCTCCGATAACGACTACGCCGCAGCGGGCGCCTACATCGTCGGCGCCGCCACCGATGTCTGGTCGAGCGCCGACTTGATCGTCAAGGTCAAGGAACCGCAGGAGGAAGAGCTGGCATACCTGTCGCGCGACCAGATCCTGTTCACCTTCCTCCACCTGGTCGCCTATCCGAAAGTCGCCTCGGCGCTCTGTGAGTCAGGCACCACCTCGGTGGCGTACGAGACGGTGAAACTTCCCGGCGGCGCCCTACCCCTGCTGGCGCCGATGTCCCAGATAGCAGGTCGCATGGCCACCCAGGTCGGGGCCCGCTTTCTCGAGAAGTCGGGCGGAGGCCGGGGTGTGCTCATGGGTGGGGTTCCGGGTGTCGAGCCCGCCGAAGTGGTGGTGATCGGCGGCGGCATGGCCGGCGCCAACGCCCTCAGGGTGGCGGTGGGAATGGGCGCCAACGTCAAGGTCTTCGACCTGAACCCCGCGCGCCTGCGGGAGATCGACGACCTGTATCGCGGGGCGGTGACAACCCTGTTCGCCAATCAGGCCGACGTTCGAGCAGCCGCGCTCCAGGCGGACCTGGTCGTCGGGGCGGTCCTGTTGCCCGGCGCGCGGGCCCCGCGCGTCCTGACCGCCGAGGATGTCAGAGACATGAAGGCGGGCTCCGTGGTGGTCGACATCGCGATCGACCAGGGAGGCTGCTTCGAGACATCACGGGAGACCAGGCACTCCGACCCCACCTATCTGGTCGATGATGTGGTGCACTATGCGGTCGGCAACATCCCCGGCGCGGTGCCCCGCACCGCCACCTTCGCTCTGGCCAACTCGACCATCCCGTATGTCCGGTTGCTGGCCGATCATGGCGTCGACGCCGCCATCGAGCGGCGCCCGGAGCTGGGAGAGGGTCTCAACACCCGGAACGGCTCCGTCACCAACGAAACGGTGAGAAGAGCGCTCGATGGCTGAACACGCGGCCCGATGATGGATTCCATCCAGTCCATGATCACGTCGCCGCCGGAAGTTCCGTCGGGCAGAGCCCTTCCGGACCGGGTCCAGGTCGTGGTGGTCGGGGGCGGGATCGTCGGGTGCTCGATCGCCTACCACCTGGCCAGGCGGGGCATCACCGACGTACTGCTCCTGGAGCAGAACACCCTTACAGGGGGGACCACCTGGCACGCGGCCGGCCTGGTGAGCCAGCTGAAGGCGAGCCACAGCCTCACCAAGCTCGCCACATACACGACCCGCCTGTTCGAGGAGCTGGAGGACGAGACCGGCCAATCCACCGGCTACCGCACCACGGGATCGATATCCGTGGCCTCGGACGAGGAGCGGTGGGAGGAGATCCTGCGCGGCATGTCGATGGCCAGGACATCCGGTGTCGAAATGGAGGTCATAGACCCCGAGCGGGCTCGAGAGATGTGGCCGTTGCTCCGCATCGACGACCTGGTGGGCACGGTCTTCATACCCGGCGACGGCCAGACAAGCCCGGTCGACACCACGATGGCGCTGGCCAAGGGCGCCAGGGATCGAGGCGTCACGATCCGCGAAGGAATCGCGGTGGAGCGGGTGCGTATCGAGAACGAGGCGGCGGTCGGGGTCGAGACCGAAGCAGGCTACGTGGAGGCGGAGACGGTGGTCCTCGCCTGCGGCATGTGGACCCGCCAGCTGGCGGCAGCAGCAGGGGTGAACGTGCCCCTCCATCCATGCGAGCACTTCTATCTGGTGACCGAACCGCTCGACGGGATGCTGCCGGGAATGCCCACCCTGCGAGACCCCACCAACTACACGTACTTCAAGGAGGAGACCGGCAAGCTGATGGCCGGGTTCTTCGAGCCGAAGGCCAAGACCTGGAAGTACGAGGTTCCCAGGGACTTCGCCTTCGGCACCCTCGGAGAGGACTGGGACCACATCGGACCGATCTTCGAGAGGTCCATCCACCGCATTCCCGCCCTGGCCGAGTGCGGCATCCAGCTCTTCCTAAACGGACCCGAGGCCTTCACACCCGACGGCGTGTACTACCTGGGCGAGTCTCCGGAAGTGGAGAGCCTCTACGTGGCTGCCGGTTTCAACTCGGTGGGCATCCAGTCGGCCGGCGGGGCAGGATGGGTGCTGGCGGACTGGATCGCAGAGCAGCACCCCCCGATGGACCTGTCGGCGGTCGATCTCCGCCGGGCCTTCCCGTTCCAGGGGGAGAAGACCTACCTGGAGGACCGTATCTCGGAGAGCCTCGGGCTGCTGTACGCCATGCACTGGCCCTTCCGACAGTTCGAGTCGGCCCGAGACGTGTTCCGTTCGGTCCTCCATGACCGGCTGGCCGACCTGGGGGCAGTGTTCGGGGAGGTGGCGGGTTGGGAACGACCCAACTGGTTCGCACCGGCGGACATGGAACGGGAATACCGGTATTCGTACGGCAAGCAGAACTGGTACCCGGCTTCCGCCGCCGAATGCGAGGCCACCCGCGAGCGAGTGGCGCTGTACGACCAGTCCTCGTTTGCGAAGTTTCGCGTGCGGGGACCCGATGCCTTGGCCGTCCTGAATCGCATCGGGGGCGCGGATGTGGATACGCCGGTCGGAAAGGTCGTCTACACGCAGTGGCTCAACGACCGGGGTGGCATCGAGGCCGACCTCACCGTCACCCGCACCGGGCCCCGGGAGTTCATGGTGGTGACGGGAGCTGCCGTGGCCAACCGGGACTATCACACCCTGAGACGGGCGCTGCGGGGCCATGACGCCGATCTGGCCGATATCACGATGGAACTACCCACCATCGGGGTCATGGGCCCGCGCTCCCGGGCATTGCTGAGGGCCCTCACCGAGACTCCTCTCGACAACGAGTCCTTCCCGTTCGGATGGTCACGGCAAATGACCGTGGCCGACATACCGGTGCGGGCTCTGCGGGTCAGCTACGTGGGCGAATTGGGATGGGAGCTCTACGTGGCCCGCGAAGCGGCGGTCGATCTGTTCGACGCGGTGATGGAGGAGGGAAGGGCACACGGCATCCATCCCGCCGGGTACCACACCATGAACACCCTGCGCCTCGAAGCCGGTTACCGGCATTGGGGCCACGACATCACCGATGAGGACACCCCTCTGGAGGCCGGATTGGGCTTCGCGGTGGCCTGGGACAAGGAAGGCGGCTTCCTGGGACGCCAAGCCCTCCTCGCCCAGCGGGCGGCAGCCCCGCTGCCCAAACGGCTGGTCCAATTCAAGCTGGAGGACCCGGAGGGCATCGTCTACCACGACGAACCGATCCACCGCAACGGCATCCTGGTTGGCCGCACCACCTCCGGAATGTACGGCCACACCTTCGGCGCCTGCCTGGCTATGGGCTACCTCAACAACGAAGCCGGTGTCACCAGGGAGTGGATCGAATCGGGCTCCTTCGACATCGAGGTCGCCGGGGTCCCGATCCCGGCCACCGCCCAGTTACGCCCGTACTATTCAGCCCGGACTCGCACCTGAGCAAGGGTCGGGCACGATCTCTGTGTCCCGGGCCATTTCGAGTAACTTCTCTGGTCGGTGTGACAGGTCGTGATCGCAGTATTCAGCCCACTGCGGTGGGATCGTCGCCGATTGCGGCGCTTCGCCGATGATCTGTAGTTTCTGCGGGACCCGGGCGGAAGAGGCCCGGAACCTCGTCCTAGGCGAGGCCGGCGCCGCCATCTGTGATGCCTGCGTGGACCTGGCGGTTGACCTGGTGCGCGAGCAGACCACGCCGATCGGCGACATGGTGCTGGACAACATCGGCGCCCTGGCTACCAACAATCGGCGGTTCCCGGGTTTGCTGGGCCTCGTAACCGATGCGGCGGTGGCGATCCGTGACGGCCGCGTGGTCTGGGCCGGGCCCTCGGAACGGACACCCCAGGGGCTCCGGTCTCTCCCCAGCCTGGATTGCGGGGGTAGAGCGGTTCTCCCGGGACTGGTGGACGCCCACACCCATCTGGCGTTCGCGGGCGACCGGAGCGAGGAGTTCGTGCTCAGGAGCACGGGCATGCCCGAAGCCCGAGCAGTTGCCCGCTCCGGCGGCGCCACCACGGCACGCCTCAACCACCTTGCGGATGCCTCCGGGATCGCTGACGTCATCAGCCGACGCCTGAACCGCATGCTCGACTTCGGCGTCACCACGGTCGAGGCGTCCGCCGGGTACTCGGAGGAATACGAACGGGAGCTGGCCCTCCTCGACACGGTGGTCGAAGCGGGCCGGCGCCATGTGGTGGATCTGGTGCCCACGTTCGACGTGCCGGGGTTACCGGTGACCGCATCCGACCGTTCGAGGGCTCTGGGGGAAGTGGCCGAGCACCACCTTCCCAGGGCGGTGAGGCTGGGAGCCGCGGTGCGGTTGTCACTCGGGGCCGACGCCCTGACGACCGAGGAAGCACGCCGCCTCATCGAGGTCGCCACAGTCCACGGAGCCCGAACCCGGATTCACCATCCGGGCCAGTCCCCGGATGTGTACAGGTTGGCATTGGAAGCCTCGGTCCCGGTGGTCGACCACGCCGGGTATCCCGACCGGGACCAGGCCGGGCAGATGGCCGAGAGGGGAGTCAGCGTGGTGATCACCCCCACCGCAGTGCTGGGTACCCGCCGCTCCCCCGCTTCGCTTCGCAGGCTCATGGAAAGAGGCGTCCCGGTGGGACTCGGGACCGATTGCAGCCCGGCGCCGGTGATGGTCGAATCGCTCCCGCTCGCCATCACGCTCGCCGTCACCGAGATGGGACTTACGTCCGACCAAGCCATCTGGGCGGCGACGATGGGCAGTGCGCTAGCGCTGGGCTTGGGCGACCGCGGCTGGCTGGGCCCCGGCGCCGTGGCCGATCTGGTCGTTCTCGACGCTCCCAGCCCAACCCACCTTCCCTACCGGCCAGGCACCAACCTGGTCTGGAAGGTGCTCAAGGCCGGTGAGGTGGTGGTCAGCAGATAGCCCCAACCCGCCCCCATAATCGGGGGTAACCTCGCGGTCGATGTCCTTTCCCGTCGCGCTCGGGCACGAGCACCCCATCGCCATGGCGCACCGGGGATCCGGGTTGCTGTGGCCCGAGAACACGATGGTCGCCTTCCAGGGAGCGGTCGATCTCGGCTATCGATACCTGGAGACCGACCTTCAGATCACCCGGGACGGCATGCTGGTCACCATCCACGACGATACGGTCGACCGCACCACCGATAGCACCGGCTTCGTGTCGGACTACTCCCTGGAAGATCTCCGGACACTCGACGCCGGCTACCGGTTCGAGCGCGACGGCGACCACCCCCACCGAGGACAGGGGATCCAGGTACCCACGCTCGAAGAACTAGTCCTCACCTATCCGGACGGAGTTTTCACCCTCGACCTGAAGAGCGACGGCATGGAGACGGCCCTGGTAGACCTCATCCGCCGCCTCGACCTGTGGGATCGGGTGGTCATCGGTTCGTTCAGCGGGTCCCGCCTGCGCCGGTTCCGGAAGCTCGTCGACCGCCCGGTGGCAACCTCGGCCGGCCCCTCAGAGATTCTCCGGTTCTTGGCCGCGACGCGGACTCACCTGCCGCACCGGCCCCGAGCCGACTCCTTCCAAGTGCCCGTCAAGGATCACGGGATCACCATCGTCAACGCCCGGACAATCCGAGCCGCCAAGAAGCTGAAGGTTCCGTTAATAGTATGGACCGTCAACCACCCGGCTGAGATGGAGAGTCTGCTGGACCTGGGAGTCGACGGACTCATCACCGACCGTCCGGACCTGCTTCGGACCCTCCTGGCTGAACGCAGCCGGAACACGAATCGGAAGGAACCACATGATGGGTGACTGGGTAGAGGTCGGGGAAGTCGTCAAGCTCCAGATCCACCGGCGACACCAGCGTGACGGTGAGAAATACCGGCTCGATCCCCTTGCCGAGGTGTCGACCTTGCGGCTCACCGCTGGCGGGCCGATCGGTTTCGACGGCGCCTCGTGGATCGTGGACTGCCACCACCGCTATCACCCACAGGCCACCACCCACCGCCCGGCCCGGGCCCTCTCGATCGGATTCACCGCCCACTACGAGGACATCTGGAAGCGGTTCACGCCGATCCCGCTCGGCGCGGGCGGTGAGAACCTGATCGTCTCCAGCGATGAGGTGATCTCCGAAGCCGAACTGGGTGGAGGGATCCGCATCGGACCTCCCCAGGCTTCGATCCTGGTTTCGGACGCCAAGGTGGCAGAACCGTGCGTGGCCTTCACGCGTCTGGTGACCGGTCGCTCCGAAGCATCGGCCCACGATCTGGCAGAGGATCGGGAGTATCTCCGTCGCGGGATCAGAGGCTTCGTCATGCCCCTTGACGGGATCGAACTGTTTGACGTGGTACCCGGCGCGCCGGTTGCGATCCGCGCCGCCTGAACCGGTACGGGTTTCGGGTGGCGAGATATCCGTCCGGCGGAACCCTTGCCCTCTGGCTGCTGACCGTCATCGCGGCCGGCCTCCTGGCCTGTGGGAGCAGTTCCGATGGGCTGGACGACGCGCTGGTACTGGTTGTCTCCTCGGACCTGGCAGTGGGCAAGGAGCGGGTGCTGGTCTCCGCCATCGACGCTGAGAACCGATCACTGGTTACCGACCAACCAACAGATCTTGCCTTCGTCGCGCCCGGCGGCACCCTGTCGGAAGAGGTGCCGGGCCGGTTCATCTGGGCCATCCCGGACGTCCGCGGCATGTGGGTTGCGGAGGTTGAATTTGACCGTCCCGGTACCTGGACCTTCCGGATGCGGACCGGGGACGATCGGGTGATCGAGGGCGCCCCGTTCTCGGTGAGCCCGGAGCCGCGCACGGTCGGGGTTGGAGAACGGGCACCGCTCTCCGATTCCAAGACCCTCCCGGGCACCCCCTTGGAGTCCTTGACCACCGACCCGGCGCCCGACCTCCGCCTCTACCGGACAGCCATCGCGCAAGCGGTCGGTTCGGGACGACCGTCGGTGATCGTCTTCTCCACTCCCGCCTTCTGTACCAGCGGGACCTGCGGCCCGGTCCTCGACGTCACCAAACCGCTGATCGAGGTCTATCCGGAGGTCAACTGGATCCATGTGGAGGTCTACGAGAGTCTGGACGCTTCAAGCCCCGACGGCCTGGAGTTGGCAAGGGCGGTCGTCGAGTGGGGATTGCCGAACGAGCCCTGGACCTTCGTGGTTGACGGCGCCGGCATCGTGACCCACCGATTCGAGGGTGTGCTCGATCGCGCCGAACTGGAAGCCGCCGTGGATAGAGTGACCTCCTGAGGCGCCGGAAGCCGTGGCGCCCCGGAGATCCCCGGCTTGGTGGCCGGATACCAGAGCCCGTAACATATAGGGGTCTGCGCGGTACCCGCGGCCCTGGCTTGGAAGGGAGACATGGAACGACGCGAGCGACCGGTCCTTTGGCTGTCCAGACGTCTGCCGATCGCTCTCCTGGCCGCCATCCTGCTGGGAAGTTGTGGGAGGGTGGAACAGCCCCTCAACTCGTTCGACTCCCGTGGCCCCATAGCGGAGCGGATCAACGAGCTGTTCTGGCCCGTTTTCTGGGGCGCAGCGGTGATATTCGTGCTGGTCCAAGGCGCTCTCCTGGTAGCGGTCTTCCTCTTCAGGGAGCGGAAAGGGAAGGAACGTCCCGAGCCCAAGCAGACCCCCGGCAACACGCGCTTGGAGCTGATCTGGACAGTGGTGCCGACGATCATCCTTGCCGCTATCGCCGTACCCACGATCTCGACCTTGTTCGAGCTGGCAGAGTGCCCTGGCGACGCCATGGAGGTGGAGGTCATCGGACACCAATGGTGGTTCGAGTTCCGGTATCCCGACTCGGGTGTGGTGACCGCCAACGTCATGGTGATTCCCGAGGACACCGAAGTCTGCGCCAAGATGACTTCCGACGACGTCTTGCACAACTTCTGGATTCCGAAGCTGGCCGGCAAGCGCTACCTCGTCCCCGGACAGGAGACCGAACAGCGGCTTTACGCCGACGACCCGGGCGACTACTGGGGTCATTGCGCCGAGTTTTGCGGGCTCAGCCATGCGCGGATGCGCGCCCGGGTGGTAGCAATGACCAGCACGGATTTCGACGCCTGGACGGCCAACCAACTCCTTCCCGCCGTAACGCCGGCGCCTGGATCCGAGGCCGAGCGCGGCATGGAGGTGTTCCTGGGCGGGACCTGCATCGGCTGCCACATCATCGATGGCGCCAACAACCCCGACCCGGAGACGCTGACCGTCCCAGCCCCGGACCTGACGCACTTCGCCAGCCGAGGGGTGTTCGCCGGCGCCACCCTGCCCGCCCAACTCGATCCCACCCAGGCCGATTGGGAAGCGGGCCTCCGGCTATGGCTGGCCGATCCACCAACTTGGAAACCGGGGTCGTTCATGCCCGAACTCGGCCTGACCGCCGACGAGATCGACGCACTGGTCGCCTACCTGTCGTCCCTGGAATAGTTATGGTCAGTAGGAGGGCCTCATGGCAATCGACGTAGCCGCCGATACGGTCGAGCAGGCTGAGACCACCCTCTTCCGGCGTCCCCGGCTGACCTACGGATTCTGGTCGTGGATCACCACTGCCGACCACAAGAAGATCGGCCTCATGTATGGCTACACCGCCTTCTTCTTCTTCCTCGCCGGCGGTATCGAGGCCCTGCTGCTCCGCATCCAGCTGGCGGGCCCGGACGGCGCCTTCCTCACCGCCGCCGAATACAACGGCCTGTTCACCACCCACGCAGTGACGATGATCTTCCTCTTCGTGATGCCGATTTCGGCAGCCTTCTTCAACTACCTGCTACCCCTCATGATCGGGGCCCGCGATGTGGCCTTCCCGCGGATGAACGCGGTGAGCTTCTGGATCTTCCTCTTCGGGGGCCTTTTCATCTACTCGTCCCTCATATTCGGGACCTCGCCGCCTCCGGTGGGCGGTAACCTGCCCGGCGGCGCCGCCGACGCCAGCGTTCTCGGCTCGATCCCTAACAGCGGGTGGTTCATCTACGCCCCCAACAGCGGCGCCACCTATTCCCCCGGCACGGCCGTCGACTATGCGGCCTTGGGACTCCAGATCCTGGGCGTGGCTTCGCTGATCTCGGCGGTGAACTTCATCGTCACCATCCTCAACATGCGGGCCAAGGGGATGCGGCTCCTCAGGATGCCGGTGTTCGTCTGGATGACCCTGGTAGTGGCGTTGCTGCTGCTCTTCTCGCTCCCCATCATCGCCATCGCCCTGTTCATGCTCACTTTCGACCGGCAGTTCGGCACGTTGTTCTTCGTGGCGGAAGCCGGTGGTGATCCCATCCTCTGGCAACACCTGTTCTGGCTATTCGGGCACCCCGAGGTCTACATCCTGATCCTGCCCGCCATGGGCATCGTGTCCGAGACCTTGCCGGTCTTCTCCAAGAAGCCACTGTTCGGTTATCCGGCGGTGGTGTTCGCCGGCGCCGCCATAGCCTTTCTGGGCTTCGGGGTCTGGGCCCACCACATGTTCGCCTCCGGCATCCCCACCGTCGCTCAGGCGGCCTTCGGTCTGTCCACCATGACCATCGCCATTCCCACCGGGATCAAGATCTTCAACTGGCTGGGAACCGTCTGGGGAGGCAGGGTGCGGTTGACCACGCCCATGCTGTTCTCGCTGGGTTTCGTAGCCCTCTTCGTCATCGGGGGCTTGTCCGGGGTCACCCACGCCGTGGTCCCGTCCGACTGGCAGCAGACCGACACCTACTACATCGTGGCCCACTTCCACTACGTGCTGTTCGGGGGCGCCCTCTTCGGTCTCTTCGCCGGCATCTTCTACTGGTTCCCGAAAGTCTGGGGCCGCATGTACAACGAGGCGCTGGGCAAGTGGCACTTCTGGCTGATGTTCATCGGCATGAACCTGACGTTCGGTCCCATGCACTGGCTGGGACTGCAAGGCATGGTGCGACGGACGTGGGTCTATCCCGAGGAGGCGGGTCTCGGCGCCGGCAACTTCGTTGTGACTGTCGGCGCCTTCATCATCGCCCTCGGGGTGTTGGTCTTCATGATCAACTGGAGCTACTCCAAACGGCGCGGTCGGGTAGCGCCCAATGATCCATGGGATGCCCGCACCCTGGAGTGGACCATCCCCTCACCCACTCCCGAATACAACTTCGCGGTGGAGCCGACCGTTACCTCGCTGGACGACTTCTGGCACCTCAAATATGACGAGGACGAGGAAGGCCGGGCGGTACGCAAGGAGAAGGCCGACGAGCTGGTGGACAACCTGATCCACACCAACGGCAACCCCGACCATGAGATCCACCTACCGGCACCCTCCTACTTCCCGTTCATAGTCGGGCTGGGCATCATGTTCATCGCCTACGGGATCATGTACCACACCCGTCCCTACGGCATCCCCATGCTGGCGGCAGGCGCCTTCGTCACCATCGGCGCGCTGTTCGCCTGGGGGTCCGAACCGCTCGAGGAGGTCGGCGACGACCATCACGGCGAGGAGGACGACCTGGAGCCGGACGGATCCGAGGCATCGGACCACGCGGAGCAGCAGCACTGATGGCAGACATCGCCCACGGCCACGAAGAGGGTGGGGGTCACCACCAGTTGACCGGCATCGACAGCCGCAAGCTCGGAATGTGGGTGTTCCTCAGCTCGGAGTTCCTGTTCTTCGGCGCCCTCATCAACAACTACCTGCTGTTCAAGGGCCGTGATTTCGGACCGGGCACCCTGTATCCGGTCGAGCTCTACGACATTCCGTTCACATCGATCAGCTCGTTCGTCCTGCTCATGAGCTCGCTGACGATGGTCCTGGCCCATTCGGCTCTGGCGCGCGGCGATCAGGACCAGACCAAGACCTGGCTATTCGCCACCGCTCTGCTGGGAACGATCTTCGTCTCCGGCCAGTTCTTCGAGTTCGGGGAGTTCATCCTCCATGGGTTGAAGCTCAACATCAACCCGGCCGCAAGCGCCTTCTACATGCTGACCGGGTTTCACGGACTCCACGTGGTTCTCGGGATCCTCATGCTCCTGGTGCTGGCCTTCAAGTCGATGCGCACCGGCGGCCTGTCCGAAGCCGAAGGCCTCAACGTCGAGTTGGTTGGCCTGTACTGGCACTTCGTCGATATCATCTGGATCGTCATCTTCGTCCTCGTCTACCTGATCCAGTGAGAGAAGCAGGGCATTAAATGGCCGGCGGCGCACACCATCACCCCCAGCCACGGCAGTACGTATCGATAGCGATCGTCCTGGCGGTCCTGACCGCCGCCGAGGTCGCCCTCTTCTACCTGGAGGCCGGCGTGGACGCGATCGGGCAGAACCTGACGGTTCCGGCCCTGCTGATCCTGAGTGCCCTCAAGTTCTACCTGGTGGTAGCCATGTTCATGCACCTCCGGTTCGAGAAGCGGCTGCTGTCCCGCTTCTTCACCTCCGGCGCCATCCTGGCAGGCGCCCTGTACCTGATCACCCTCTCCGTGCTGGGCGCGGTCGTCCTCTTCTAGGGGCACCGAGAACAGGACTACGCCCAGCGGGCATAACGTGGTACTGCGGGGTCGGGACACGATCTCGAGGATCCGGTCCGCATTTACACTGGACTGATCCTGACTGAATCGCCTCTCCCGATGCCTACCGACCCGATCCACAACACGCGGCCTGTCGAATTGCTGAGATGATTCCGGCCTGGCACCCCCACTTCGACGTGTGGGCTTTCGTGTTCGTGGTCGGCTTCGGCTACACGTACACCATCCTCCGTATCGGTCCCCACCTGGAGGTTGACCGACCGCTCGTCACCCGGCGCCAAGTCGCCCTTTTCGCCTCGGGGCTGGCATCGCTATGGCTGGTATCGGATTGGCCGTTCCACGACATTGCCGAACAGCGCCTGTTCCTCTTCCACATGATCGAACACATGACCCTGGCGCTGATCTCGGCCCCGTTGATAATCGCAGGGACACCGGCCTGGATGCTCCGGAGGATCTTGACCAACCCGAGCCTCTTCCCGATCATCCGCCCGCTCACCCGACCACTCGCGGCGTTCTTCGTGTTCAACGGCATCCTGGTCGGCATCCATTGGCCGGAGATCGTGAACCTGATGGTCACCTCCGGTATCTACCACTTCGCCATTCACGCCCTGCTGATGGCGGCGGCCCTCGTGATGTGGATACCGGTGCTGAGCCCGGTGCCGGAACTGAAGCGTCTCAATCCTCCGCTACGCATGCTCTACCTGTTCGCCCACTCGTTGTTGCCCACCATCCCGGCCTCCTTCCTGACATTCGGAAGGGAACCTCTCTACCGCTTCTACGCCGAGGCCCCTCGCCTGTGGGGCATCGACGCCATCACCGACCAGACCCTCGCCGGGTTGGTGATGAAGCTCGGTGGCGGCGCCATCCTCTGGGGTGTCCTGGTGGTGGTCTGGTTCCGCTGGTATGCCTACGAGCAGCGCTGGGAGGCATTGGAACGGGAACTCCGCAAGGGATCATGAAACGCGCTCCGGCCCTGGCGGGTGTGCTTCTGGTCCTCGCAGCTTGCGGTGGCACCGGCACCAGACCTTCCTTCGAGACCGTCCAGGGGGTGGTCCTCGAGGTCAACGGCGACCTCGAAGGCATCGAATCGTTCGTGCTGCGGACCGACGACGGCGAGATCATAGAGGTCGTTCCGGCGCCCGACGGCGACTTCCGCTTCCCGCCGGCCCATCTGCACGACCATCGGCGGACGCTGGAACCTCTATCAGTCGGATTGGACCGGTCGGTTGATCCACCGCTGGCGGTAGCCATCAGGGACGCCGGCAGCCCTGCCTGGCACACCGGCGAATCCCATGCGGAGACCACGACCACCCCGTCCGCACCGCCGACGACCGAAGCCGGTCCTGGCGGGCCAGTGATCGATCTGGTGATCACGGACGGCTCGGTGGACGGGGGCGTTCGACGCGTGTCTGTGCGAATCGGAGAAACGGTGACGCTCCGGGTGGACGGGAACACGTCCGGCGAGGTCCATGTTCATGGCTATGACCTCTACATCCACCTGGACGAAGGCCAGGGCCAGTTGACCTTCGAGGCATCGATACCCGGCGTCTTCGAGGTGGAGCTGGAACGCGACCACACCCTGGTCCTCCAGCTGGAAGTGTCTTGATCCGTACCCGAGCGGCCTGGCCCGCCGCTGCCGCGCTCCTGCTGGTTACGGCGGTACCCGCCCACGCCCACGGACTGGGCGGCCGGCTCGACCTGCCGATCCCCATCTGGCATTTCGCCTGGGCGGCCGCGTTCGCGGTCCTGGTCTCGTTTGCCGTGCTGGGACGCTACTGGACGTACGCCCGCCTGGCGCCCGCCGCCCGCGGTGCTCCCTTCCCGCCTGCGCTGGAGTCGGTAGCGAGGGGGCTCCTGCCGATCACGCGACTGATCGGGGTGGCGATGCTGGCGGTGACCATCCACGCCGCCTTCCTGGGCAGTCCTGACGTAACCTCAAACCTGGCACCGTTCGCGGCCTTCGTGCTCGTATGGGTGGGGGTGGCGGTGACGTCAGCCTTCGTAGGTGACGTGTGGGCCACCGTCAACCCCTTCACAACCCTGGCCAATCTATGCGGGCGGATCCGGCGCTCGGTTCGTCCGGACATCGAACCGCAGCCGGCCGACGCCGGTGAATCGATCTCTCTCCTCGGAGTCGTGGTGTTCCTCTGGATGGAGCTGGCCTTCCATCTCGGCGCGGCGCCACGGATGATCGGCGCCTTTCTGGCGCTCTACACGATCGCGCTGGTGACGGGCGCGATGATCCACGGACCGGGCTGGGCCAGGCAGGCTGACGGTTTCGCCGTCCTGTTCCGTACGATCGCCGCCCTCGCGCCCCTCCACAGGGACGCCGACGGAACATTGGGGCTCCGATACCCCGTGACCGGGCTGGCACGGATGAGCATGGGCCCGGGCACCGTGCGGCTCGTGCTGGTCGTCATAGGGGCCACCACGTTCGACGGCTTCTCGCGGAGTTCCTTGTGGCTCGACGTCGTCTCCAACCGATCCGGTTGGGAACTGACCGCCGTGAACTCCGGCGGGTTGGTGTTCGGGATCGGCATCGTGATGGCGCTGTATCGCGTGGCCATCGCGGCCATGGCCCGGATGACCGGCGAGCCCGAGCACGAGTTGGGCGACCTCTTCGGCCCCTCTCTGGTCCCGATCATGGTGGCCTACACCGTGGCCCACTACTTCAGCTTCCTAGCCTTCGAAGGGCAGAACCTTATCAGGCTGGCCTCGGATCCGTACGGGCTCGGATGGAACCTGTTCGGTACGGCTCAATGGCAAGTCGACTACACGATCCTGTCGACCGGGGCCATCGCGTGGACCCAGACATCGGCCATCGCGGTGGGTCACATGGTGGCGGTGCTGGTGGCCCACGATCGGGCCCTGGAGAGACTCCCTCCCGAGATCGCCGTCCGGTCCCAGTATCCGATGCTGGCGGTGATGATCGCTTTCACGATCGGGGGCCTGCTCCTGCTGCTGGGTTGAAGGAGCCCGGGCTCCGGCACCCGGCCGTGTGGTTACCGGCTCACCGGATCCGTAGTGACGTATTCAAGGGCGTGCTCGGCGGGTTCTCCGGCGTCCGCCTCGTCGCCCTCTCCCGAAACCGCGGCGGCGATCAATGCCAGCATCGTGAGCACGACCCCGACACCGGCCGCCGCCACCAAGAACTCCCCCTTGGTGACTCGCAGGTTGGGCCGCGACGACATCAGCGCCGCGAAACCGATCGTTCCGATGGAAACCAGGATGGCGATGAGCGGAGCGAAGGACGCGAAGCGAAGAAGCAGGGACCCGAAGGCAACCACGATGACCGCGATGACCAGCGTCGCGAGCACCGGCATGGCCAACCCTTCGGTGATGCGCTTGCGGACCTCGCGGGCCTCCTCAGCCTCCTTGCCGGCAAGGGCGGCCGGTTGAGCCATGGCCTGGCCGATCCCGCCGATGAGCGCTCCCAGAGCCGTCCAGCCCAACCAGGTCGCCACGATCGAGAAGGGGCTGACCGAAAGCAGCTGCGTTCCCGACAAGGATGCCTCGCTGGTGGCATACAGAACACCTCCGAACGCGGCGCCGACCACCAAACCCAGGAAACCCCCCGAGAACACCGACCCGCTCCAGCGAGTCTCCGTGTCGTAGGCCGGCGACCTGAACCGGCCCATCCCCCGTGAGGCCACATTGATGATGGCGCCCACCACCGCCCAGATAGCGCCGGTGGCAGCTACGTAGGTCCAGGTGACCTCACCGGCCGGGCTGCCCGCCGCGGTGGTCTCCGAAAGCCGGGTCAGCATCAGCGGCGCCATCGCCGGGAACGACGCCAGACCGAGGACTGCCCCGAAGACGGCGCCCACCTTGGCGCCCAAGCGAACCCGATCCGCCAGCGGCGCCGGATCGATGGGCTCGACCTCTTCTTCTTCGACAATGTCGAACGCCGCAACGGCCACCTGTTCGACCACAGGCTGCGGTACCTCGTGAGGGATCGGATCTACCGGTGCCGGAGGCGCTGCGGGCTCTGCCAGGACCGGATCGGATACCGGCGGAGGCGCCGCAGGGGCCATTGCTTCCCCACCGGACCATGCGCTCAGCACCTCCTCGACCGTTGTCCCCTGTGCCGCGGCACGAGCCGCTGCAGATCGCTCCACCAGGTAGTCGGGGGCCCCTCCGAGTATCTCTCCGATAGTGGCCAGCCGTGAATCGGACATCGGCGAGGATGTTAGTGGTCTGGCCGGGACCGGCCGGCGAGCGGTTGACGATCCGGCGGCGCAGATCGGTGGTTTTCGTCCCGATGCCGCGCTCTCGCCCGCCTCTCGGCCCACATGATCAGGCCTATCCCCACCAGAGCAATCGAAAAGCCTAGAACGGTGTCGTAGGGGTGGTGGGCCAGCAGGGTCACGAGGGGCACGATCACAACGCTCTCGAATCGATCTCCGGTGGGCCTGAGGGGGAAGCACGCGGCCCCGCTAGCTCACCGTCCTAGCGTAGAATACTCGGGCGGCGCGAAGTAAACGGCGAGGACAGCAAGACCCATGAGAGCACACTCGAGGATCGCGATCCTTGGACTGGTCGGGGTCATGCTGTTGACCGCGTGCGGTGGCGGCGATCCTGACATAACCGTCTACCGGGACGCGGAGAACCGATCGCTCTTCGAACTGCCCAAGAATTGGAACCTCTACCGGGCCGAAGAGTTGACTCAGATCGCTCCGGTGCCGTTCGTGCCGGACATCGCGGGATACCGGCCGATAAGTATCGTGGCATTCGACGGCGCGGCGGGACGCAACCTGGACAACCTGTCCCTCGATGCGGCCACCTCCCCATTCCCGGTGGGAGCCCACATAATCCGCCAGATCAGCGCCGAGGAGAAGGACCTGCTCTCACGCCGCTTGATGGCAGTCTCGGCCTATGACGTCACCAACCCGGGCCAGGGCGTGGAGATCGACACATGGGACTTCACGTTCGGGAGGGATTTCGAGGGAATCGGCGCCACCGTAGGGCTTACCACCCAGGACGGCCAGAGTCAGGGGCTTGTCTACGTGCTGGCAGTCACCAACCCGGAGGCCACCGAGTTGTACTCGATGGCTGCAGGCTGCTCCCTGGAATGCTTCGCTCGCGAGGGCGAGCAGATCGTGGCGGCGGTCGAATCGTGGATCGTGAACACCCGGCCATAAGGAGCCCAGCATGAAGACAGACGTCCGGCGGCGCTCCCCGACGTGGGACCGCATGAAGTTCATTGCGCTGGTCCTGATCCTCCTCGGTATCCTGATCAACGCCAAGGTCACTGCCCCGTTCACCACCTTCGGCCAAGCACTCGAGGACACTTGGAACGAGACATTCGGTCGGGTGCTGATAGTTGCCCTGCCCCTTGAGATCCTCCGTCAGATCCACTACCTCGTATCCGAGAAATCGGGCAGGTACAACCGGTTCTGGGCGCAGTCGTTCTTCGGGGGCATGGAACGCCAAGCCCATCGGCGCTTCAAGCCATGGACCCGATTCCGTCTGGGGCGCTACGTCCGGATCATCATCTTTCTTCTCATTCTCGGGGCGGTGGTCGATTACTTCGTAGCCGACGTCAACAGCCCCATCGAAGCGGTGATCCAGCTGCCCCGGATACTGGCCCGGAACTTCCAGCAGTTCATATTCTTCCTGTTCTACCCGCTGTTCCTGATACTCCAGTTCGGCGCACTCTTCTGGTTCCTGTCCCGTGGGGGCGTGGACACGATCATGCCGGAGGAGATCGAGACCCGTTACACGGATGTCTGGGGCCAGGATCACGTTCTCGACCTGGTCCGGGAGAACGTGGGCTTTCTGGAGAAGCCCGACGAGATCGAGGCCAAGGGGGGGTACATCCCCGGCGGCATTCTCTTGTGGGGACCACCCGGCACGGGCAAGACGCTGATCGCAGAGGCCACCGCCGGAGAGGTGGGGTTGCCGTTCGTCTTCGTCGATCCCGGCGCGTTCATCAACATGTTCATGGGGGTCGGCATCCTCAAGGTGAAGGGACTGTTCCGGAAGCTGCGGAAGCTGGCCCTACGCCACGGCGGGGTGGTGGTCTTCTTTGATGAGGCCGACGCTCTGGGCAGCCGAGGCGCCCTTGCTCAAGGTGGCGGACCGCCCCAACCGATCAGCCCGCTCTCCCCGGGCTGCAACGCCTCCTCGTATCTCAGCCCACAGTCGTTGTTCATCATCGCCGAGGCGACCCGCCCGGCCTCCGCGCTCGACGAATCCGAATCCGAGGAACCGCTACCAGGTAGTCGGCGCAACCGGATAATGATGGGCGGCATGGGTGGAGGCGGCATGGGCACCCTGCAAGCCCTTCTGACCGAGATTTCCGGGCTGAAGAAACCCCGCGGAATCACCAACAAGGCCCGCAAGATGCTGGGCATGAAGCCCAAGCCCCCACCGAAGTACCGCATTTTCATGATGATGGCCACCAACCTGCCCAGCGTTCTGGACCCGGCTTTGCTGCGGCCGGGACGTATCGACCGCATCTACAAAGTCGGATTCCCGACCAGGGAGGGCCGTGCACGCACGTTCGAGGGCTATCTGGCCAAGGTCAATCACAACATCAGCGACGAACAGGTCGATGAACTCGCCGCCAAGACCCCGTACTACTCGGGCGCCAAGATCAAAGACCTGGTCAACGAGGCTCTCATTCTGGCTCAGCGAGACAACCGGGACGCCGTGGAGTGGGAAGACATCTGGAGGGCCAAGACCCTCAAGGAAATGGGCCCGGCAGAGGGCTTCGAGTATGTGGACCGGGAGGAATTCGCGGTCGCCATCCACGAGGCCAGCCACGCGGTCGCCGCGCACCTGCTCAAGGACCATGCCAACATCGATGTAGCCACCATCGAACGGCGCGGCGATGTGGGCGGCTTCGTCTCCTACATCGCCCTCGAGGACCGCTTCGTGCAGTGGAAGACCGAGCTCGAGATCGACATCAAGGTGTCGCTGGCCAGCCTGGCGGGTGAGCGGATGTTCTTCAAGGAGGACAATTCCATGGGGGTCGCCGGGGACCTCAGGAATGCCACCACGATCAGCAGCCGGATGGTCGGTGTCTGGGGGATGGGCGACAACCTCGCCTCCAGCGCCGGGCTGCCCCGTCACGCTCTCGACCACCCCGACCCGACCGACGAGATCGTCAAGACGATGTCCTCGCAGATCGAAGGGCGGCTCCGGCGGCTCTACGAAGAAGTCTACGAGATGCTGGAAGAGTACAAGGTGACGGTGTTCAACGTGGCGACCCGGCTCCAGGACAAGAAGACCCTCTCGGGGCACGAAGTGGCCGAAATTATCGGGATCGACGCCGGAAGCGTCACCAGAGAGAAGCCGGTCGGGTTTGCGGCTGTAAGCGTGGATGACCATCGCTCCGCCCTCGGTCTGGCCGCTTCGGAGGGTGTGGAAGGCAACGGCCTCCCGGTCACAACCTCGGCACCAGAGGCTGTAGTAGCCGAAAAGACCGAATAGCCCGGGCCAGCTCCGGCGCGGGTACCCTCGTACCGGCTATCACCCAGAGGCCATGCCCTCGATGGGCATGTGCCGGCATCCCCGGGAAATCAGGCGGGTGAGTTCGGGGCGGTTCACGTCGATCAGAGATACCTCACCGTCACGCACCTCCACTATGTGCTCTCCGTCCCCAACCGGAAGGACCGTGCGCAGATTGGAGGCCTCTTCAGCCGTGTAGGCCCTCAGCGGGGTGTGCTCGCCGGTGCCCAACGACCACAGGACTATCTGAGGAACCTCGATGTCGACCAGGTAGATGAGCGAGTCGTCGTCGTACCAGCCGGTCACACCTGTTGTAGGGAAGAACTGATCGGTGCCGGGAGGACCTACCACCCCCTCGCCTTCCTCGTCCACCAGGTAGTAATTGAAGAGCTCCGATCCGCCACCGCCTGCCACATCATGCTCGACCAGTGCCACCAACGCACGATCACCCGAGGGGCTGCGGTAAGCATCAGCGGCAACCAGCAGAGTTCCCACGTCCGACAGGCCCAGGGGACGGATCCACTCCACCGACGCCGTTACCGGATCGACCGCGTGGACCGCCAGGGCAGTGTCCCCGGGCCCGGCGGCCGCCTCGCCGGCTACGAGTAGCAACCCGCCCACCGATCCGATCACTTCGTGGAAACGGGAAACCACCACCTCGAGGAGACCCACCGGCGACTCGTAAACGACCGGCCCGGGATCGATGGCGATGGGCTCCCCGCCGCCCACCCGGACAAGGGAGAGGGGCTCTCCGGCCGCCACGGCGTAGAGGTCGGCGCCCACCTCCGCCATCTGCTCGGCGGGAACCCCCGGATAGGGTGTCCAGACGGCGCCCAAGGGCACGTACCGGTAGATCCCACCATCCACCAGCACCGGACGGGCCAACCGATCGTCGACCACCGCCTCGGAAAGGCTCGCCGGCGGAACGGCCTCCAGTCTGGTCTCGGTGATGACGCCGAGGATGGCCCGTCCCGGTTGGCCGGGAACCGGGGAAGGGGCGATCGAAACCGTGAACGGGGCTCCGGCGCGGGTCCCTTCCACCACCACTTCCTCCCCTGCACGCCGGTCCTCGAGCACCCGTAGCAGTATCTCGCGGGAGCTGACCGGTATGCCATCAACCGAGGTCATGATGTCGCCGGGCCGTAGCGCATCCGAGGCGGCCATGCCCTCGAGCACCTCCAGCACTCGCACGCCGGTCCCAACCGCCAGCAGGCAGCCTCCATCGAGCGGAAAGAGCTTGTCGACGTCCGCTGGGTTGACTACGTCGGGAACGACCTCAGCGGGGACACGGACCGGTGGAAGCTCGGGAGATGGCTGGGAGCAGGCCGAGACCATCAAGGCAAAAGCCACAAGCGGGACGGCGACGCGGTGACGAATCACGCTCAGCAGGGGGCCGAAAACCCCGCCATCCGGGCCGGAACTCGGGTTCATTGGACCGATTGGTCTGTTGCCATACCCGGGTGGAGGTTGTCCACTGCGAAGACGTATTCATCGACAGTAAGGCCTCCCACCAGATGCTCGCGGACGATCCGGTCGAGTACCTCACCCGCCACGGAGTGGTACCACACTCCGTCCGGGTAGACCACCGCGATCGGTCCCTGCTCGCATACCCGCAGGCAGTCCACCTTGGACCTGAGGATCGTACCGTTACCCAGCTCCACCGGTGTCGCCGGGCGGGAGAGGTTCCCCCGCCAAACCGGGGGCGCCGAGGCGATGTCGAGTGCCTTGGCGGTTCGTTTCAGCTGCCGCCACGCCTGCTTGCTCTCCTCGTAGGTCGAGCAGCGTGGATTCGACTGTTGGGCACACAGAAAGATGTGGCGCTGCAGACCCCCGATCGACAGGGCGGAGGCGATAATCCGGAGACGCCCCGAACCACTGGCCACGTCGGTCATACCACCTCTATCACCGGTTCTCCGCCGGCCGGCGTGAACTCGCCTATGACCGTGGCTGCCGGCGCAACCTGCCGGAGCTTCCCGATGAGCCGCCCCGACCGGCGCGGGGACACCCCCATCAGCAAACCCCCGCTCGTCTGAGCATCCGCCAAGATCTTCTGCTCCGTGCTGCTCCGAGACGTCCTGAGGGAGGATCGCACGGACTCCAGGTTCCGCAGGCTACCGCCCGGATACACCCCCGATTCGACCAGATCAGCGATCCCGGCCAGCACCGGAACTACGTCCATGTCCAGCCGTGCCGACACCCCGGAAGCGGTGATGATCTCCCGGAGGTGACCGGCCAGCCCGTAGCCCGTCACATCGGTAGCACACGTAACACCGGCCTCCACCATCACCGTAGAGGCCGGCCCGTTGAGAGCCGCCATGGTCTCCACCGCCGCGTCTCGTAAGGCGGGATCGGCCACTCGGGCCTTGAGGGCGGCAGCAGCGATACCCGTTCCAAGGGGTTTGGTCAGCACTATCAACTCGCCCGGTCGGGCAGTGCCGTTGGTGACGACTCGGCCCGGAGACATGGTTCCGGTAACCGCGAACCCATATACGGGTGTCTCGTTGTCAATCGAGTGTCCACCCGTGATCGTGACCCCCGCTCCGGCCATCACATCTGCCCCGCCGGCAATTACCTCACCCAACACCTCGAGCGGCAACCGGGATCGAGGCCATCCCACCAGTTGGAGAGCCGTCAGCGGCCGGCCGCCCATCGCGTAGATGTCCGACAGGGCGTTGGCTGCCGCGATCCGTCCCCAGTCGTAGGCCTCATCCACGATCGGTGCGAAGAAGTCCACCGACTGGACCAGGGCGCGGTCGTCGTCCAGGCGGAACACTCCCGCATCGTCAGAGGTGGTGATTCCCACCAGGAGGTCGGGGTGGGACGTTGCGTGGTGAGTCCCAAGGGGGCGCAGGACCTGCGCCAGCTCGTCAGCGCCGAGCTTGGAGGTTCAGCCGCCACCCGGCGAGAAGGACGTAAGTCGGATCTCGGACATGTCTCACCTCCTTTGCCACATAACTCCCGACCGGACTGTTCCACCCCCAAGGGTAGGAGTTTGGCACGATATGGAGAGAACCCGGCCTCGGTGTCCCGGTTGGTCAAGCACCGGGCCGGCGAGAGCCATCCCAACGGGTATCCTGACTGGTATGAGCACCCCTGAGACCTGGCTGACGCCTGCCGTGTACCAGAAACTCCAAGAAGAGTACGGCACGCTCACCACTGTGGGGCGTACCCATATCGCCGAGCGCCTCGCCGAGGCGAGGGCACACGGGGACATCCGGGAGAATGCCGATTATGACGCCGCCAAGACCGAGCAAGGCCTCATGGAAGCTCGGATCCGCAAGCTCCGGCATCTACTCGACTATTCCACCATCAGCGAGCCCGCCAGCGATGGCACCGTGCAGATCGGCTCGATCGTCACGCTGAAGGACGAAGACGGGTTGGAGGAGGATTTCCTGGTAGCCATTCCCGAAAACCGGGTTCCCGGCTTCCTACTGGCTTCGCCCGAGGGTCCCCTAGGCACCGCGCTGGTCGGCGCGGAAGTAGGGGATGACGTGGCCTACCAAGCACCCGGAGGCAGTTTCAAAGTCACAGTGCTCGCGGTGCGGCCCTACGACGGCTGAACCTCGGGGGTCCACGTCATGCTCCGGCAGCAAGGTCCGACCCCGGAGGAGACAACCCGTTGCGAATAAACCTGCCCAGGCCCAGGGAACTCGCCCAGCGGTTGCGGAGCACGGCCCGGGTCCAGCCGGATGAGGTCGAGCAGTATCTAGACGCCCATACCGCCGAGTGGCGGGCGCTGGCCAGCGCCGACCCCCATGACGCAGCGGACATCCTCGAGGAACTGGACGCCGACGCAGCCACCGACCTGCTCTCCGACCTCAACATCGCTGACGCAGCCGGAATCCTCAACGAGATGCGCCCTGAGTTGGGCGTTGATGTTCTTGAGGGACTCAACCCGGCCCGAACCTCGGATCTTGTCGCCGCCATGGATGCCGATATGGCGGCCGATCTGCTCGGACAACTGGACGAGAGCAACCGGGAGCAGGTATTAGCCCGCCTTGATCCCGAGATTTCCCACGAGTTGCTCGCCCTCCTCCAACACGCTCCTGACTCGGCGGGCGGGCTGATGACGACTGATGTGGCGGTCCTGCAGGTGGGGATGACCGCGGGTGAAGCCACCGAACGGCTCCGTCAACTCCACGACCAGATCGACGACCTCTCTTATGTCTACGTAGTCGATCATCGGCGCCAACTGGTCGGGGTGGTGTCGTTCCGAGATCTGGTATTCGCGCGCCCTGGGGTTGGACTCGACGAAACCATGGCACACCGACCGGTTGCCGTTCGTCCCGAAACAGATCGGGAAGAGGTCGCCGAGCTCGCACAACGCTATGGCCTATTCGGGTTACCGGTGGTCGATCACTCAGGTGTCCTGCTCGGCATGGTCACTCATGAGGCCGTCGTGGAGTCGGTTCAGGCCGAGGCCTCCGAAGACTTCGCCGCCGCGATGGGAGCCGGGCCCGAGGAGACGGTGTTCACCCCGGTGGCGCGAGCGGCAGGCATGCGCCTTCCTTGGATGCTGGTGAACCTGGCTATGGCGCTGGTAGTGGCGCTGGTCATCGAACGGCAATCCGCGGTGATCGACGACATCGGCCCGGTCCTGGCAGCACTGATGCCGGTGGTGGCGTTGATGGGCGGCAATGCGGGGGCACAAAGCCTGGCCGTGGTAATCCGATCAATGGCGATCGACGGCGTCACGCCGAGTCGGGCAGGGCGCGTGCTTATGAATCAGGTGGCCATCGGCGTGATCAACTCCATACCGATCGGTTTGCTCGCCGGATCTGTGGGGTTGGTGTTCGGCGGCACGGTGAACTTTGCCGTAACTATGGGAATCGCAACGGTGGCCAACCTTGTCATAGGCACGCTGGCCGGCACCGGTATCCCGCTGATGCTTCGCAAGTTGGGCCTGGACCCGGCACTGGCCTCGAACATCTTCCTGACGCTGGTCACGGACATAGTCGGGTTCGGCGGGTTCCTGATGGTCGCCACCCTGCTAATTCGCTAGGTCAGTGGTCAGTGGTCAGTGGTCAGTGGTCAGTGGTCAGTGGTCAGTGGAATGTTGTAACTCTGCGAGTCGGTTAGTAGCACCAGGGTCATGGATTTCGCCTAGGCGCCTTCCTCCGGAGATGAGACAAGCTAAACGGACGTGAGGGCATTGGGAACCTGAGTGCTTCCCCGAGTCGCTACTGGCCACTGGCCACTCACAACTGGCCACTGGCTCAGGAGCCGACCGTCATACCCCCGGCATCGGCATACGGACCGTGGAACGTCACGTCCACCCCGTTCTCGATCCTGAGAAACGTCCGATCATCGAGGACCGACTGCTCCTCCGGGGTGAGATCGTCCCTGATGGCCAGGTCAGCAGCATCCCGTTCGTCCACGACAATGGCCGTGTTGGGGGAAAACGTATCCACCACGTCGTAGACCAGGTTCTCCAACTGGACAGTGGAATAGGAGCCGGGCTCAACCAGGATCACGAGGGTGGTGCGATCATCGACAATAAGGCGGTGTATCACCTCGTACGCCGGCATGGCCGGTGGCAGGGTGGTATCCGACCCCTCCTGGACATCACTCTCACCGTCGGGGTCGACGGTGCCCTCTGCGACAGAAACTTCGGTACCTGAGGTGCCTACGCCGGTCTCCGTCACTTCCGTGACCGTGGTACTGGTGGACGGAGACGCCCCGGTTGGAGCCGATGTTGTTTCGGACGTCGAGTCATCCCCTCCGCATGCGCCGAGGGCCAGGACAAGCGCGATAGCCGGCACAGCATTCCGGAGAGCCACCATCGCATCAGTCCCTTGATAAGCCTTCCACCTCAAGGGTAATCCTGCCCGGTGCCATATGGACACACTTCGGTTGGCGCGGCGGGACGGCAGTCGCGCAACGCGAAGGGGCCTCGTCAACCGCCGCGCCAGGCGTTGGTGATCGGCAGGCGCCGATCACGCCCGAACGCCTTGGGGGTGATCTTCACTCCCGGTGGGGCTTGGCGGCGTTTGTATTCGTTGCGATCCACCATGGCTGCGACCCGGGTGACGACCGCCCGATCGTACCCGGCATCCACTATGGCATCGATGGAGCGATCCTCCTCGATGTAGGCGGCGAGCACCGGATCGAGCACCTCATAGGGCGGAAGGCTATCGGTGTCGAGTTGGCCGGGCCTCAGCTCGGCAGACGGCGGTTTCCGGATGATTTCTTCAGGTATCACCTCGTCCCCGCGGTTGCGCCAATCGGCCAGCTCGTAGACGGTGGTCTTGAAGACGTCTTTCAGCACCGCGTAGCCGCCGGCCATGTCCCCGTACAGGGTGGCATAGCCCACCGCCATCTCGGACTTGTTCCCGGTGGCGATCACCATCTCGTGATGCTTGTTGGATATGCCCATCAGCAGGGTTCCGCGGATCCGGGGCTGAAGGTTCTCCTCCGCGACCCCGAACTCGCTGCCGGAGAACACGGCATCGAGCGAGTCCTGGTAGGCGGCGAACAAGTCGCCGATGGCGATGAGATCAAGGCGAATACCCAGCCGGCGCGCCAGCTCTTGCGAGTCACGGATCGATCCGCGGGAGCTGAACTCGGACGGCATGGTGACTCCCCGAACCGAATCCCGACCGAGCGCATCGACGGCGATCACAGCGGTCAGCGCCGAATCGATACCCCCCGAGAGACCTACCACCACCCTCGAAAAGCCGTTCTTCCTCACGTAGTCACCAAGCCCGAGCACGAGCGCGCGGTAGGTGAGCTCGATCGGTTCCATAGCGGGAGCGGGGCTGGGAGAACGGGGTTCGGAACGACCGGGCGAAGGATCAGCCCGCGCGACGGCGGCCTCCGCCTGCATGCCGGTCGGCTCACCCACCTCGACGTCGACCACGAACAGATCCTCTTCAAAGCGCGGCGCCCGGTACTGGACCGAACCCTCCCGGTCCATCACGATCGAGCCACCATCGAATACGAGTTCGTCCTGGCCGCCCACCAGGTTGAGATAGACCACGGGCACCCTGGCATTGACCGCTTCCCGTCGGATATGGCGGACCCGGTCCTTGTCCTTCGAGACCTGGAAGGGCGATCCGTTGATGTTGAGGAGCAGCTGAGCTCCCGCGGCGACCTGAGCAGAAGGTGGTCCGTCAACTACCCATATGTCCTCGCAAATGGAGACTCCCACCACCACGCCGCCCACATTCCAGACCGCCCCCGGCGCGGAGCCCGCCACGAAGTAACGTTCTTCGTCAAATACCCCGTAGTTGGGTAATAGGACTTTGTTGTAGATACCTCTGACTCGACCCTGGTGGAGCAGGGCTGCTGCGTTCACCACCGGATAGCGACTACCACCGGAAGGCACCGAGCCAAGGGACGGCACCCGATCCAAGACCCCCACTACGGTGACGGTAGGCCCGGCGTGGCCGGCAAGCCGCTCCAGCACCCCCAGGTTGGCGTCCACGAAACCCCTCCGCATGACCAGATCCTCAGGTGGATAGCCGGGAATGGCCAGCTCGGGCAGGAGCAGCACGTCAGCGCCCTCTGCTTCCGCCCAGCTCATAGCGTCTCGAATCCGGGCTTCGTTGTGAGCGAGGTCGCCGACCCGGAGGTTGATCTGAGCCCCGGCCACCCGGATGGTCTTCATAGTCCGCGGAGTCTATAGGGTTGCTACCGATCCGGAGTTGCTCATGCCCGACTGGTCGGTAGGTTGCCGGCACGGGCTCCGACGCTGCGTTTGCCTCTGAGACGTGCCCATCGCCGGCACACACTTTTCAGGATAATTTGATAGTTATCCCCTGTATCGCTCTGTTTATGTCACAGCCTTGCTGTACTATACGAACAGATGTACGGATACCTACTCGATTTCGCAGACGCCGACACGGAGCCCGCCCGAGCAAACGCCGCCGCGCCGGATGAGTCGCCTCTTGACTTGTTCATGTCGGACTACCAGAGGGAGAGGCAACGGGTCTACGACCGAGCCGAACATATGGTCCGTAGCGGCGGTTACGCCCACCCCGAAGTGTAATGCGCCAAAGCCGAGGCCGCGCTGGTGCGGGGCGAGGCCCAGATCAGCCGGACAAGGGGAGATCAGCTCGTCTGGCTGAAGGTCATGTTGCGCCACCACGGCCCGGCCCGCTTCGGGTATCGCAACCCGGTCGATCTGGTGGTCTCGCGCTTGGACGTGCGCCGTGACCTCGCCCGCGAGCTGGTCTACCTAGCGCAGCGGTTGGACGACGAGCGCATCGAGCGGATGCGGCGGGGGGCGGTTTCCTACGTGCGGGTACTGGAGGAGACCCGGCTCATGGAGGCGGGAGCGTCAGCGGACGAGATAGCCCGCACCCGGACTTGGGCCTCGACGAGGTCAGCCGGGTCCGCCGGCAGTATCGGCGCATGACGCGCGCCGACGAGAAGCGTGTGTTCGACAGCCAGTACGTGGCCTTCCAGCCGTCGCTGGACGGAACCCACGTGAAGATGAACGGACGCTTGGGAGCGATGGAAGCGGAGATCTGCCGCCAGGGTCTCGACCGCCGCGGCGAACGGGTCATTCCGGCCGGGGAGGACCGTCCCAATGCGGGACAGCGGCGGGCATTGGTGCTCACCACCCTTTGCCAGGACGAACTCGACCGCGAGCCCACCCACCGGGCCACCACCGCCCACCGGATCCGTGCGCTCAGGAACCGGCGGGAACCCCTCCTGATGGTCGTAGCCAACAACCCCACCGCTGAGGCATCGGGGTTCGAGCAAGGCAGCGCCATGCTGGCCGGCGGACGGGTCGGACCCGGCGCTGTCGATCTAGTCGGGTGCGCCGGCCGCATCGAGACGATGACCGTGACAGGCCAGGACATCGTCCATCACGGATCAAGATCCGGCATTCCCCCGGCGCTGCGGCGTGGAGTGTTGGCCCGCGACAACGGATGCACCATCGACGCCTGCACCTCCGTATACCGTCTGGAAGCCCACCACATCATCCCGAGGTCCGGAGGCGGGGACGACTCCCCCGAGAACCTCACCACCCTCTGCTGGTGGCACCACCACATAGCCATCCACCGCCAAGGCAAGCGCATCGACCCCCAATCCCCACCGCGACGCCTCCGGCTGCTACCCACAAGCCGTAGCTGCGGGTACCTACGCCCCGAGCCCGATCCCCACACGTTGGCGATCCTGCGCGCCCTGCAGGCCCCCACCAACCGAGCCCCTCCCTGACGGGCCGCACCCTCTCCTACCCCACCGAGGCCTGAACCGGCCACCCATCGCGAAGCCCGAAGGCCCAACCGCCGGCCAATGCGCTCGCGCGTGGCCTACGTACGTCGTTACCGGCCGACCGATGCAGTCAGGCTCGCCAGGTGGACTCCCGGACCTCGACACGTCGGACGATCTCGCCGCCGCGCTGGACGCGCATCCGGACGCTAGGACCGCGTAGCGGAAGCTACTCCCAGCCACCGGCGCGAGTGCCTGGCATGGGCTAGATGGCGCGGGGCACGGGCATCAGGCCCGCATGCCTAGAGCAGATCGGCATGAGATTGCACCAATCCACAACAGTCTTCGAAAGAAGGTCGAACAGCCTCGGGCCACAGCAGTTGATCCAGCACTATCGACTCGTACGCAGATCTCGCGGGTCCGGTGGCTGTGTAATCGAAAGCGGGCGATGCGGCGAAACCGTTGGCTGGACGAGCGGATGCCCCCAGCCCGGCCGCCTGCGTAAACGTGGAGACCTCACGAGCAAGAACGTCTGCCGGTGACTCCGATAGTGCGGTGACGGCGCCTTTGTCTCTGAGAAGGCACCAGACGTCGTAATAGTGACGAGCGAGACGCTGCTGTTCCGCGGCATCACCGGCCAACGCGGCGTGGTGCAAGATCATCAGTTTCTCGATCAGCGTGCGAACCGGCGCGAGCACTCGAAGCGCCACAGGCTCCGCTTCGACGAAATCCGCCTCGATCCCTTCGTCGGGCCAATGCTCCACGATGAGACTGGCCACCTGTCGCTGCGACGTTGGTATGGCACCCCCGCGGGTGCCGAGTTCCAAGAGCACCCCCGAACGCAACGCACCAGATGACGAACCCGTGGGGTAGACCAAGGTCGCTGTACGCTTGACCCCTTTGGTCGCCGTTCTTGGATCAACCTTCGAATCCAACCCGGTCGATTCCTCTGCCGCGGCCACGAACTGTTTCAGCAACCGATCATCCTGACCTTTGCTGTTGCCTGGAACTACGACGATGACGTCCACGTCCTCCGAGAACCGCTGGATCAATCCGAAAGCCTTCGACAGGCTGGTGCCACCTTTGAGAACGAAGCTCACACCTGTGGCCGCGCTACATACCGCAAGACCGCGAAGTGCCTCGGTCACCCAGAAGTCCTTCTCCACATGAGCCATCGGAATTCCGGTCGCCTCGGCAACACGCTCAGCTGCGACCGCCAGAGCATTCGGGAGCTGCCGGAGGGACCAACTCACCCGGTAGCCGCTCGGTCGGCGAGCGCAGGACGGACACCCGGCCAGCGCGCCCGCGCGCCGCGATGTGGTTCATCCCCCAGGTGGCGGTCCAGAATGTCCAGCCGTATAGCTCGGGCAGCAGCCAACTCCTCGACGACCTCGGCGAAATGCCCCCAGCCATAATCGACTACCGGGGGGCCGGCACGGAGCACCTCCAATACGGCCACCTCCGATGGTGTGAGAGCCCGCAGTAGGCGCTCGACCGGACGTTGAGTGAACCGTATCTGCCCCCACGGCCTGGGAACCCGCCTGGGTACCGCGGTCAGATAAATCGAAGGTACCTGTGACGTGAGAGCCAGCCAATGCGCCGCCGCGACTCCGGCAGGACCGGAACCCCGTCCACCAAGGGCCAGAGCTACTTCCTCTATGCGGGGGCTAGACACCCCCAGCACCGTCGGAACACCCTTCCAATAAAGCCCCTTTCGGACACGAACGATGGTTCCGTCGGCAGCGAGACGCGAGAAGGCCGATTCGACCGCGGAACGCGAGCCTTCTACATCTCGTGTCGACACGAAAGACTGCTCAGCAAGACCCTTGATGTGCTCACCTACAGCCTGAGCCACAGATCCCTTCATACCAGAAAAGTGTAACGACTTTCAAGCATTACGGCAATGAGCACTCTATGGAATAAATCCTGATCGCCTACTAGGTAACACTCCCGCTCAGAAGGACCAGGGCCCGCCTTCGGCGGGCCTCGGAGCGTCACTCCAGCGAGAAATCCGCCTCCAGCAGCGCCGCACGTAGTAGGTCCGCCTCCGCCGGTCGCACGGACAGCGTGAGGATGCCGCCTCCCCCGTGGAGGGCATGACGAAGCTGGAGGTCGCGGACATCCACGCCGCTCCTCTCCAGGGCCCGTCCCACCCTGGCAATCTCGCCCGGCCGGTCCTGGAGCACCACGCCCACCCTCACCACCGGGGGCGCCATGGCCTGTCGCCTGCTCCTGGCCTCCTCGATCCGGGTGGACAGCGGGCCGGAAGCACCATCTGCCACCTCCACCCGCACCTCTTCAAGCAGCCTCACCAGCCGTCCGATGGAGTCGCTGACGTTGGCTTCGTTGGCAGCCAATACCTCAGGCCACCAGCGCGGCTCGGAGGCGGCCACCCGGGTCAGGTCGCGGAACGAGCCGGCTACCAGGCGCACGGCGGCCGGGTCCCTTCGCGTGATCAGGTTGATCAACGAGACGGCAAGTATCTGAGGAAGATGCGAGATGTCGGCCACCACCCGATCGTGCTCGGCAGCGGAGAGCCGGTACGGTGTTGCGCCCACCGATTCGACTATCGATTCGAGAGTCTCTACATCGTCCGCAACAGCATGATCGGGACAGATGACCCAAGCGGCTCCCTTGAAGAGAGAGGGCGAGGCCGCAGCAGGACCGGCCTGCTCGCGACCCGCCATCGGATGCCCGGCCACCAATCGCATGCCCGCCGGACGTGCGTCGACTACCGGTCCCTTGACCCCGGCGACATCCGTCACCAAGGCTTCGGTACGCAAGCCCGATATGGTCTCGAGGGTGGCGGTGAGGGGGCCGGCCAGTACCACCAACTCCGAGCCATCCAGAGCGTCCCCCTGGCTTTCGCACGGGTCGTCCAACGCGCCCCGCTCCGTCGCTACTTCCAGCGCAGTCGGGTCGGGGTCCCACCCGGCGACCGTCCAGCCGACCCGCCGCAGCGCCATGCCGAGCGACGCACCGATCAAACCCGTGCCGAAGATAGTGGCGTGACGCATCAGGGCTACTGGTTGAGACCTAGGAGGGTGCTGAAAAAGATGGGGGTGGACCTCCAATGTTGGCCCACGACAACTCGACCTGGAGTTCCATTACCGACTATCTGGCCAACCGGACATTTTTTTGGGTACCCGCCTAGATAGTGACGCCGAGAGCCGAAGCCAGGCCTCGCATCTGGTCCATCAGCTCGGCGAATTCGCGCGGTAGCAATGCCTGATCGCCGTCCACCTGAGCGGTCTCAGGGGTGGGATGCACATCCACGATGAAACCATCGGCCCCCACCGCTATGGCGGCACGAGACAGGGGGGCGACCAGATGGCGGCGCCCTGACGAATGGGAGGGATCGATGATTACCGGCAGGTGGGACATGTGCTTGATGACCGGCGCCGCCGATATGTCGAGCGTGTTTCGAGTGGCGGTCTCGAAGGTTCGGATCCCCCGTTCAACCAGGACGACCTCGTGATTCCCTTCCTTGTATATGTACTCGGCGGCATTGAGCCATTCATCGATGGTGGCTGTGAAACCTCGCTTGAGCTGCACCGGCTTGTGAACCCGACCGACTTCTGAGAGCAGCGCGAAGTTCGCCATGTTCCTGGTGCCGATCCGCAACATGTCGGCATAGCCGGCGACCAGGTCCACATCCCGCGGGTCAAGGACCTCCGCGACGAACGGCATGCCGAACTCCTCGCGGGCCTCGGCCATGAGCTGGAGACCGTCCTCCGCCAAGCCCTGGAAGGAGAAGGGACTGGTCCGCGGTTTGAAGGCATCCCCTCGCAGGATGGTGGCGCCCGCCTCCAGCACGGCTTCGGCCGTGCGGAACAGCTGATCGCGGGTCTCGACCGCGCAAGGACCGGCAATCGGAGCGAAAACGCCGCCTCCGACCTGGGCGTTTCTGACCTTTATGACCGTGTCCTCGGGCTGGAATTCACGGGACACGAACTTGTAGGGCTTCAGCACCGGCACCGCCCGCTCCACTCCGGGCATGGCCAGCCACGGCTGCTGCTGGATTATCTCTCGATCCCCGATAGCCCCGATGACGGTACGGACCTGTCCCACCGAGATGTGGGCCTCGCATCCGATCTCGACAAGGCGTCGCACCACCCTGTCGATGTGTTCCTGTAAAACCCCCGACTTCATGACGATGATCATCAAGCATCCTCCGCGCGTTATCCGGGGAGGATAGACCCGATTGATGTTGACCGGTTAACGGGTCGAGCGCGACGCGACCTCGGCTGTCAGGATCTGCCCATGCGGCGAAGATCCTCGGGTGTATCCACATCGCCGGGCGGCTCGGCTTCCACGCGCACCTCCTCCACCCATTCGGGATGGGACAGGAAGAGGTTCCGCGCCCCCTGGTCGCCGCCCAGCCCGGTGACCAGGGCAGGCCACAGGGAACGATCTACCAGCACCGGGTGCCCGCGGGTAAAACGGTAACGGGGGATGACCACCGGTCGCCGGGACCGCTTTCGGACCTCGAGAAGCCGTGGCACGACGTCACCGGGCACATTCGGTTGGTCCCCGAGCACCACCAAGGCCTGATCGACCGACCGCTCGCCTATCAGGAAGTCCAGTCCGGCCCGTAGCGAGGAGGCCATCCCCTCCCGCCACTCGAGGTTCTCTATAACCGCAGCATCGCCAAGATCGACCACTTCCATGATCTGTTCGGCGGCGGCGCCCAGCACCACATAGACCGCATCCACCTGCGGCCAACCCCGCACCTGCGCCACCACATGAGCCAGGAGCGGCTTCCCTCGCCAGTCGGCGAGCTGTTTGGGACGGCCGAAACGCCTCGACCCGCCTCCGGCCAGGACGAGCGCCGCAGTCACGATGGTCGGGCGGACGCGCGTTGACGATCGGACAGACACCGACCGGGGACGGTCATAGGTCTCCGGCGTCCTCCGTGCGTTGGAGGTGGACGCGGCCCCTCCGCCCGACGAGAGACTCCCCGGTTCCCGATCCGTACCGGACCTGGATCATCTCCGCCAGGATGGATATGGCCACCTCGCCGGGTTGCTCGGCGCCGATATCGAGTCCGACCGGACCGCGGATCCGGGCGACCTGGTCCTCGGGGAACCCTGCCTTCCTCAGCCGTTCCACCCGCCGCCGGTGGGTGCGGCGACTTCCCATCACCCCGATGTACCTGGCGTCGCTGGGTAGCACGAGTGGCAGGATCGGATCCTCGAACCGGGCGTCATGGCTGAGCATCACCACGTAGGTACGGCCGTCGATGTCCAGCTGGTCCGCGATCTCTCCCGGCCACCCGACGATCACCTGATGCGCCTCGGGGAAGCGCTCGCGCGTGGTGAAGAACGGACGGGCGTCGTTGACGATGACCCTGAAGCCGAGGCTATGGGCAATCCGGCATAGCTCCTGCGCGATATGGACGGCACCGATGATCAGGAGCCGGGGCTGTGGCGCCACGGTTTCGATGTAGACCTCGTGCTCCCCGTATCCGAGGGTACGGCTCTGTTCACGGTCCATCAGGCTGGCCGCGTCGGCCATCACGGCATCGAGTATCTCGCCGGGGATGGTCCCTGCCACGAGCCCGTCCGCCCGATCCAGCACCACCTTGGCGCCGGTAGCGGGACCCTCGACCACGGTGATCACCGCCCCCAGCCGCTCCTCCTCTACGAGGCTACGGACCGCCTCCAAGAGGACACTCACCATTTCTCGACCAGTACCTGGATGGTCCCTCCACAGGCCAGGCCTACCTCGAAGGCGTCCTCGTCGGCGATACCGTAGGTCACCAGGCGGGGTTCTCCCGTAGCGAGCACCTCCTGAGCGTGCAGGAATACGTCGTTCTCGACGCATCCACCGCTGACCGAGCCCTCCATGTCACCGTCGGACGACACCAGGAACTTGGCGCCCTCGGGCCGGGGAGCCGAACCCTTGACCCGCACCACCGTCGCCACCGCGACCTGCTTCCCTTCATCGGTCCATCGGTTGTAGACACTCAGCGCATCCTTCATCATGCCCGGGCTCCTCTTGTAGATGATCGTCCTGCGGCCTGGCTCGGGTGGGCCGGCATCGACTCCAGGAGCCGGATGACTCCTGCCAGATCCACCAGCCTGGCGGCGGGCAGGAAGTCGTCAACGTACGGCAACGCCGCCTTCAGCCCCCGCGTCTCCGGCGCGTACCCCTTGCGGCCCGCCAGGGGATTCAACCAGATGGTGCGATGGACGGAGCGCGAGAATCGCTCCATCTCCTGGCTCAGCAGATCGGGATCTCCACGGTCCCAACCGTCGCTGATGATCATTCCGATCGGACCACCTCTCGCCACCCTACGACTCCAGAGCCGATTGTAGGTTGCCATCGCCTCTCCGATCCGCGTCCCGCCCGACCAGTCGTGTACCCGGCCCGCCACCAGCCGGAGGGCCATGGCCGGATCCCGCCTGCGGAGCTCGTGGGTGATGCGGGTCAGGCGGGTGGAGAACACGAAGGTCTCGACCCGGCCCATCCGGGCCGGGGCGGCATGGGCGAAGTACAGCAGCAGCTCCACGTATTTCTCCATCGATCCGCTCATGTCCGCGACGATCACCAGCGGGCGCCGGCGAGGCTTGCGAGACCGGAACTCCATCTCCATTAGCTCGCCGCGAGGACCGACCGCATTCCGCAAGGTCCTCCGCATGTCGGGACGGCGTCCCATCGAGTCGGCCATCCAGCGGCGGCTCAACGCTTCGGCGGGTCTCCAGACCATACGAGAGATCAGCCTCCGCACCTCGGCCTTCTCGTCAGGTGTCAGCTCGCCGAAGTCACGGGTGCCGAGACGTTCCGCGTGAGAAGCCCCCATCTGGTCGGTGCTGTCCTCCATGTCCTTTTCATCGAGCCGGGCGGCCGAGGTGAGCACGGGGAGGTAGGACTGCACCATCCGGTCCGACTCCACCTCCACGGAGTACCGCTTCCGCCCCCCTGACCCGAAGAACAGGTCGAACGCCTCCTCGAACACCGGTAGCTGATCGGGACCGGTTACCACCAGCGACCGGAACCCGCACCTGATATCCCGGACATCTGCGAGGCCCAACACGTGGGCCGAGGTAAGCAACTCCATGCCGGTACGCGGGTCCACCTCGAGGCCCTTGGCGCGCAGGTAACGCGCGAAGTGGATCACGTTCTGAGCGAACACACCGACGGCCATCAGGGCATCAACCGGCTACCAGCAGGCCCCCGACCCCTGCGGTGCGCACCCGTTCGATGTCCTCCTCGTATTTCAAGATCACCCCCAGCGTGTCGCCGGCCGCCTCGGGCGACAGCACCTCCGCGCCCAGAACGTTCAGGGCGGCCGCCCAGTCCAGCGTCTCGGCAATCCCGGGAGGCTTGAACAGATCCAGGTCCCGTAACTTCTCCATCGCCCGGGCCAGATCGGCGGCAAGGGCCTGGTCGATACCGGGCACCTTGGCTGTAATGATCTCCACCTCCCGCTCGAAAGTGGGATAGTCGATCCAGTGATACAGGCAGCGGCGTTTCAGGGCGTCGTGGATCTCGCGGGTGCGGTTGGAGGTGATCACCACCACAGGAGGCTCTTGGGCGGCCACCGTACCGACCTCCGGAATGGTCACTTGGAAGTCGGACAGCAGCTCCAGAAGGTAAGCCTCGAACTCCTCGTCGGCCCGATCGAGCTCGTCGATCAGCAGAACCGGCCGCGACCCGTCAGCAGCCATCTCCACGGCCTCGAGCAGCGGCCTGGCGATCAGGTATTCGCGGCTCATGATGTCGGAGGTAGCTGCCCCACCGCCCTCGCCGCGAGCTTCGATCAGCCGGATTGCAAGCATCTGGCGCGCGTAGTCCCACTCGTAAAGGGCGTGCCCGGCGTCAAGACCCTCGTAGCACTGGAGCCGGATAAGGGGCTGATCGAGGATGGCGGCCAGCACCTTGGCAACCTCGGTCTTGCCAACTCCGGCCTCGCCCTCAAGGAACAGCGGACGGCCCATCTGCAGTGCGAGATGGATCGTGACCGCCAGCGAACGGTCGGCGATGTATCGCTGGGCGGCGAGCGCGTCGGCGACATCTCGGACCGTGGTGGGGATCATCGGGGGGAGGATACACATCCCCACGTGAGGCGACGACCCCTACGCCCACAGCGTGCTGATCGGCGCCGCGATGATCCTGTCATCGATCACGCAAGGCCAGGGCCACGGTGGTTGATCCGAGCCGACTCACGAATCTTCTGATCAGCCACCACTCCGGCGGAAGTACAACTTTTCGCCGTTCTGAATACAACTATTTCACAGCTTCGAGTACAGCTTTTCACTGTGGCCTATCCGGGAAGCACCGGAAGAACTCCAACTGGAGGGACGAGGCCAGTTGACCCTGGCTGCTCCTACTCGCCTCCAGGCAAACGCCAACCGGCCACCCCGAACGTCTTGCAGGGCGGCCGGTTCTGTTGGTTGTGTTCTTGGGTCGTGACCGGGACTAAGCGGCTGAGGCCAGGGCTGCTTTCACTGCCCGGGCTGCGAACACCTGGGCGAGGTGGGTCTTGTAGTCGACCGACCCGTACAGATCCTCCAGCACCTCGATCCCACACGTCGCTTGGGCGGCCGCCGCCTCGACGGCGGCGTCGGAACCATCCGAACCGACCAGCGCGTCGGCAACCTCGCCCACCAGAACAGGGCGATTGCCCACCCCGGTGACCGCCACCGTGGCCGCACTGACCGAACCGTTGGATCGGGTGACCGAAACGGCCACCCCGGCAACCGCGTAGTCGGTATGACCACCCCGGCGGCCCAACTTGTCATAAGCCGAACCCGTACCGGCACCGACCTTGGGGATCCGTATCTCGGTGAGGATCTCGTTGGGCTCCAGCGCCGACATCAGCGTGTCAACGAAGAAGTCCGCCGCCGCGATCTCACGGGTTCCCGAGGACGAGGCCGCCACCATGGTGGCGCCCAACGCCAGCGCGGCCGCCGGTTGATCGGCCGCCACATCGGCGTGGACCATGGAACCGCAGCACGTGCCCCGGTTCCGGACCTGCCGGTCGCCCGTCCACGAAGCGGCGGTTGCCAGCGCCGCGCCGTGCTCACCGACCAGACCGCTGGCCGCGACCTCGCTATGGGTCACCAGCGCACCGATCGAGATGGAATCACCGTTATCGGTGATCTGATCCAATCCGGCTATCCGGCCGATGTCAACCACCATCTCCGGCGACAGCAGGCGCATCTTCATCATCGGCAGCAGGCTCATACCGCCCGCGAGGACCTTGGCGCCAGGGTTGGCATCGAGGGCGTCCAAGGCATCGTCCAACCCGGAGGGCAGAACGTATTCGAAGGGTCGTGGATACATGGGACTCCTCCTCTCTAAGCCCGGGCGTCCTGGATGGCCTGCCAGACCCGTCTAGGTCGGAGCGGCATGTCGATGTGGGTCACCCCGAGCGGTTCCAGCGCATCGACCACCGCGTTCACAACGGTTTGGGCGGAGCCGATAGTGCCCGCCTCGCCGATGCCCTTCACTCCCAACGGGTTGACGTCAGTGGGCGTGACCGTCCGGTCCAGCTCGAAGGACGGCAGGTCGGCTGCAGTGGGGAGGATGTAATCCACCAGCGATCCCGACAGCAGGTTGCCGTCGGCGTCGTACACCGCATCCTCGAACATGGCCTGCCCGATCCCCTGCGCGATACCACCATGAACCTGTCCGTCCACGATCATGGGGCTGATCACGTTGCCACAGTCATCCATCCCGATATAACGGAGCAGATCCACATCGCCGGTGTCAGGGTCTACCTCCACCACCGCGATGTGCGTCCCGAACGGCCAGGTGGCGTTGCCCGGACTGAAGATGGCATGTGCTTCCAAGCCTCCCTCCATGCCCTCAGGCAGACGATGGGGCTGGTAGGCGCACGCCGCGATATCGCCCCAGCTGACCGAACTGTCGGGAGCACCGGCCACATGGGCGCCCCCGTCGGCAAATTCGATGTCCGCCTCGGACGCCTCCAGCATATGGGCGGCGATCCGAGCGGCCTTCGCCCGTACCTTGCCGGTGGCCTCGTAGCAAGCGGCGCCGTCAACCGCCGCCGACCTGGACCCGAAGCTCCCGATACTTGGTGGGGCCTCCTCAGTGTCGCCATGGATAACCCGGATCCGGTCGACCTCCAAGCCGAGGCCGTCGCCGACGATCTGCGCCCAGGTGGTCTGGTGACCCTGGCCGGACGGTCCGGTCCCGATCGACACTGTGGCCGACCCGTCCGGATGCACCCTCACCAGGCTGGAGCCGTTGAAGGCCGACGGCATCTGGTACTCGGCCCACGAGAAGCCGAGATCCACCAGCCCCGACGGACCGAATCCGCAGACCTCCACGTAGGTGGCGAGCCCGACCCCGACGTGACGGCCCTCGGCCCGGGCGGCATCCCGCTCGGCCAGCAGGTCCGACCATCCGGCCGCCTCCAGCGCCGCGTCCAGGTTGGTGGTGTAGTCGCCCGTGTCCATCGGGAACCCCATCGGCGAAACCGCCCCGGGAAAGTCGCTCGACGAGATGTAGTTCTTACGCCGCACCTCCGCCGGATCCATCCCGATGCGGCGGGCGTACATGTCCATGATCCGCTCCAAGTAGTAAGCGGCCTCCGGCCGGCCCGCACCGCGGTACGCGTCGGTGGTCATCGTGTGGGTTGTGACGCAGTCCATCTTCCAGTAGGTCGGGAAGCCGTACTGGCCTGATCCGACGAACAACCCGAGGAAGGGAATGGCGACGGTGAAGTTCTGGCTGTAGGCACCCATATCGGCGATGCCCTCCAGTTCGAACCCGAGGACCTCGCCGCTCGTGGTGCCTGTCACGGTGGCGGTGGCCACCCATCCCCGACCCTGGATGGTGGAGTTGGCCGCCTCACGCCGGGTCTCCGTCCACTTCACCGGACGGTCCAGTTGCTTGGAGGCGAAGGCCACCAGCACCTCGTCGTTGTATACGTTGAGCTTGCAGCCGAACCCGCCGCCGACCTCCATGGCCTTGACGGTCACCTGGTTCATGCTCATCCCGAAGTACTTGCCGATCGCGCCGGCCAGCGCCGAGGGGATCTGCGTGGACGAGTAGATGTCGAACCGGTCGTATCCCGCCTGGTAGTCGGCCAGCACAGAACGGGGCTCGATGGGCACCGGAATGAGCCGTTGGTTGGTCATCTCCTGGGAGACAACCACGGCATCGTCCCGTTGCTTGGCGGCCTCGATACCCGCCTGCAACTCGGCGAGCGCCGCCTCGTCCGCTCCGAAGGGCCCAACCCACGAGATCAGGGTGTTGGAGGCTCCTTCGTGAACCGGAACCTCGTCGCTCAACGATTGCTTGAGGTCCACCACCGCCGGCATGGGCTCGTAATCGACCTCTACGGAGTCGGCGGCGTCCTTGGCCACGTAGGGGTCCTCCGCCACCACCATGGCCACTGCCTCGCCGACATGCTTGACCGTTCCGTTGTTGAGGAGCGGCCGCAGCGCTCCTACCGGAACCTGGGCGATCAGGGGGCCGAGGTGGTCGGTATCCGCGGCCGTGTAGACGGCAACCACGCCCTCCATCGCCGTGGCGGCCGAGGTGTCGATGGCGCCGACGGTGGCATGCGCATAGGGGCTACGCACGAACGCCACGTGGGCGGTACGGGCCAGCTTGACATCATCCGTATAGCGGCCCCGTCCCTGGATCAGGGCCGGATCCTCCCGGCGCCTTACAACGCCGCCCAGCACACTTGTCGAGCTCATGCGTTCTCCCATTCAGCCGGGGCAGGCTCTTCGCCGCGCATCCTGGCGCCCGCGTACTCGATAGCCTGCACGATGTTGTGGTATCCGGTGCACCGGCACAGGTTGCCTTCGATCCCGCGCCTGATCTCCTCTTCCGATGGTTCTGGATTCTCTTCCAGAAGGGTCACGGCCGACATGATCATTCCGGGGGTGCAGAAGCCACACTGGAGACCGTGGCGCTCCCAGAAGCCCTCCTGAACCGGATGCAGCTCGCCGTCTTGGGCCAGACCCTCGACGGTGGTGATGTCTGCGCCATCGGCTTGGGCGGCCAGCATGGTGCATGAGAGCACGGCCTTCCCGTCGAGGCTGATCGTGCAGGCGCCGCAATAGGACGACTCGCATCCCACGTGGGTACCCGTCAACCCCAGGGACTCACGTAGGAAGTGAACCAGCAGCGTACGGGGTTCGGCTTCCCCGGAGACCTGCCTTCCATTGACTGACATGGACACCTTCATCAAGGGTCGTTCCTTTCGGAGCGGCTGGCTACCCAGACGGTATCAAAGTCGCCGGATTCTTGTCGAGAAATGGCCATGTTTTGACCTCCGGCCGGAGCGGATCGGCTCCGAGCACAACAGGAAATCGGGATGCCGAGATTTGTCAGCTCCGAAGAACCTGCGCGGCGATCTCCGCCGCATTATCCAGCTGGTCGGCGCGGGGCTGATCGAAGATAAACTCGTTCACCCCGACCTCCGAGTAGCGGCCCACCACCTCCGCGAACGCCTCCGGCCCGCTCCACGGATCGGGCATGCCCACGGAGGTCAGGTTGGGTACCCACCCGTAGAAGGACCTGGTGATCTCGCCCGGATCCCGCCCGATCTCCAGGCAGGCCTCGTCGAGCATACGGTTGCGCGCAGCCATCCCGTCGACCGTCCCGTACGAGTTCCAGCGATCGGCGTACCTGGCGCATATCCGCAACATGCGGGGCCGGTGGGCACCCATGGTCAACGGTGGCCGGGGCCTCTGCATAGGCTGCGGACGCAAGCGCGCGCCGCGGAGCCGGTAGTGCTGACCCTCGTAGGTGGTGGTCTCACCTCGAAGCAGGGAATCGATCACTTCGACCGCCTCGTGGAACTTGCCCACCAACCCGCCGGGTTCGCCGAACGCTACTCCGAAGCGCTCATGCTCCTCCACGAACCACCCGGCGCCGATTCCCAACTCCAGACGGCCATCGGAAACGTGGTCGATGGTGATGGCCTGCTGGGCCAGCAGGGCAGGATGTCGAAAGGTGTTGCTGGCGACCAGGCAACCAACCCGGACCCGGCTGGTAACCGCCGCCATGGCCGCCAGGAGCGTCCAGCCCTCGAAATAGTCGGACGTGGGATCGCTGGGACGTACGAAGTGGTCACAATCCCAGATGCTGTCGAACCCCAGTTCCTCGTAGTACTGCCACCGGTCCACGAGGGTGCGATAGGGCAGCGACTGATCAGTGCAGATCCCGTAGAGAATGGACCTGGTCACCGGCACCTCCGAGGCGATCGTGGACAACCAACGATAGTGGTACCCCGACTGCTGCCGATCAGGTCTCGAACCGCTTCGCCAGCGCCCGGACCAGATCGTCCTGGTAGCCGGTCAGGTACCGGAGGAGTAACGCCACCGGGTCGGACGCCCGCCTGTCACCCGAGTCCCAGCCGTCATCCACGATCCCCAACCGGGCACCGAGAGCCAGGCGAGCCTCGTTGAGCACCATCAACAACGCTTCCGCCTCCGGAGCGGTGAGGTCCACCGTCCCGCTCTCGGCCGCCTGGAGGACGGAAGCCACCGCGTCCCTGTCCATCCGGCGCTGGCGATCCAACTCCGGATTCATGAGGCGCTCGTACTCGGACTGGGCGTCCCCATCCTGCGGGTATGCCGCCACCGACAGCCGCCCGGCCGCCGGGTCATCGGGCTCCTCGCCCACCGACGCGAGCAACTCCTGCATGAGGGAAAGGGCGAGGAGATCGTCTCCCATCGGACGCATTTCGATGCGATCCGGCAATACTTTGAACCGTGCCATCACACCCGTTCGATGGTCGCCCACAAGGCGTAGCGATGCAAGGTGTAGCAATCGATCTCCGCCTTCTCGCGCGGCGCGGTGTTGACGATCGAACGGCCCTCGTGATGCACCTCGAGCATCAGCCGGGTCGCCTTGTCCTCCGAGTACCCGAAGACCCGGCGAAACACCAGCACCACGTAGGACATGAGGTTCACAGGATCGTTCCAGACCACCACGTTCCAACCCCGATCATGGTCGGGCCGATCTTCCACCTCCGGGGCATCGGTCCGCTCGGGCGCGATGGTGGCAGCCGGCAACCCCGCGGACCTCGGCCTGATCGGATTCATGATCTCAGGATATCCGGGCGCCGGCAATGGGTCTAGGGATCCCGCCGGAGACATGGGTCTTGAAACCCGGCCTGATCCCGGTCACGCTCATGCCATGAGCACTTCACATGACCACAACTCCCCGGCCCGTACCCCACCGCTGCGACGGACCCTCAGGGACTCCCTGATCGAAGCCGAGCAGCTCCGTTATCCGGTCCGCCTCCGCACCGTCGGCGGTAGGTCCTTCACCGGGGTACTGACCGAAGTGGGGGTCGATTTCGCCGAGATCCAGACTGGCGGCGGGCCGGTCGATGTGGCCCTCTTCTACATCGAGAGCGTCGGTCTCTACGAGGGTGCCGGCCAGTCCTGACTCTGAGAGTGTCGGGGCTAACTCAGGGCACCGTGGCGGCCGGGTAGGTACCCAGTACACGCAACGCAGCCAGGGTGGCCGGACGGGGTTCCAGCACGTCCTTGACTCCTTGCGGACCGGGGCTATGGATCATGTCGGCGTAGAACCGGTATCTCCAAGCCTCGTCCGCGGGCCGCGACTGCAGGTGAGTCAGGTTGGCGCCTCGCAGGCCGAGTTCGGTCAGAGCAAGGGCCAGCGAACCGGGGGAGTGAGCCGTCTCGAATACCATCGAGGTCTTGTTGGCGTCCTCGCTCACCTCCCATCTGTCCGGGGCCAGGATCACGAACCGGGTGGTGTTGTGATCCCGATCCAGGAAGTCCTCCAGGAGTACCTTCCCGCCATGGCGCCGGGCAGTGTGTCGAGGAGCCAGAGCTGCCACCGAAGGATCTCCTCTCTCGACGACAGCCCGTACCGCGCCTGCCGTGTCGTGGACGGGGATCGGGTTCCACCCTGCCTGCTCGATGCGGTCATCCGCTTGTGCGAGGGCCTGGGGATGGGACCAGACCTCCTCGATACCGTTGATAGTCGATCCCGCAACGCCGATCAGAGCATGGCGGACTTCGATGAGGTGCTCGCCGATGATCGAGACCGGGTGACGGGCCAAGCGGTCGAGAACCGGCAAGATGCTTCCGATGGTGGAGTTCTCGATCGGTAGCACCAGCCGATCCACGTCACCATGCCCGAGCGCCTGGAAAGATCGAGCGAAGCTGCCGAAGCCGATCCGCTGCGCCTCCGGGTAGAGCCGGATCGCCACCTGGTCCGAGTACGAGAGGCCTTCGCCTTGATAACCGACCTTCATAGACCGGAGGGTACTCGGCACGGAGGTCCGCCCGGAAGGGTGAGGACGCTGTGCAAATCCCGTGAATGGTGACCGTCTGGTGGTACGTTCGCGGTCCTGGCCCGTGGGTTAACGGCGGGACACGGCAACAGTTCCGAGCAGGCGAGAAGGCCGGGAGGACGATTCTCGCCGGAAAGACTCAGAGGGAGCGGATCACTACTTTCCCGAACCGCCCTAATACACAGGTAAATAGAGTTTTCTCGATATCGGACAAGTTCACGAGTCCAAGACAGATATGACCAGCCGACACACTTCGACACTAACCGACAGCATGGCCTGGGCAGAGGCCGCTCTTCGCGATTGTGAAGAAAACCTGCAGGCAAAGGCCAAGGCAGCCCTGTCCGAAGGGCGGTACGACGAGGCGGTCCACCTGGCCTCCTTCGCCAGAGCGGTCAACGAGACCGCCGCCCGCGCCAAGCACGTGCGCCTGTCCAAGGCATCCGCAGGCCATCAGGGCCTCACGTACGCCCAGCCCGAGGACCCCCGGCTGGCTGAGTATCTGGCGCGAAGCGACGGACAACCGGCCTGGTACACCAGGGACCGCGACGTGCTCGTAAAGACGGTGACCTCGAAGAAAAGCGGGAACCGCTACACCGTGCGGGCGTCCCGGCAGCAGGTGGAGGCCATCGTCGGCTACCTGGCCGCCAACGGAGATCCCGACCACCCCATCCCGACCCGTCGCATCTTCACGGCTCTGTCCGTAGACGGCTCGGCGCCTCCTGCCTACCAGGGTCATGTCGTGCTGGGTTGGCTGAGGCAGATCGGAATCATCGTCAAACGCCCCGGAACCTCCGGATACGTGGCACCCGAGGCCCACCTCCTGGACAAACAGTTCGACGACCTTTGGCGGTCGCTCCCCCCACACATGTAGCTAATGGTTAGTAGTTAGTAATTGGTGGTAGCAACTACTAACTACTAGCTACTCTTCGAAGACAGAGTCGGCCAGGATCATCGAGATGTCCCGGACGGCCACCGATCCTTCCTCTCCGAGCTCGCGCACTCCGTCGTCGAGCATGACGTAGCAGAAGGGACACGCCACCGCTACCTCGTCGGCGCCGGTTGCCACCGCTTCCTCGGCCCGCTCGATGTTGACCTTCTTGCCGACCCGCTCCTCCATCCACATCTGCGAACCGCCGGCCCCGCAGCAGAACGAGCGGGTTCCGGACCGGCCCATTTCCACCACGTTGATCCCGCCGATGGCGGCCACCACTCCCCGGGGCGCCATATACACGCCGTTGTGGCGGCCCAGGTAGCAGGAATCGTGGTAGGTGACCGTCTTGGATTGCCCGTTCCTGGTCCGGAGCAGGCCCTGCCCCACCAGGTCGGACAGAACTTGGCTGTGATGGATCACCTCGTAGTCGCCACCGAACTGCGGGTACTCGTTCTTCAAGGTATTGAAGCAATGCGGGCACTGGGTGATGACCTTCCGTACCCCCCGGTCCGCGAGCGTCTCGACGTTCTGGATGGCCAGCATCTGGAAGACGAACTCGTTGCCAGACCGCCGAGCCGGATCGCCGGTGCACAGCTCGGCGGGTCCAAGTATGGCGAAGCTGACCCCGGCCTCATGGAGGAGGCGGGCAGTCGCCACCGTCACCTTCCGGTTACGGTCGTCGAACGAGCCGGCACAACCCACCCAGTAGAGATACTCGGCCGTCTCCACGTCGTGGCCGAGGATCGGCACCTCGAAGTCCAGCTCGGAGGTCCACGCTGCCCGGTCCGCCTGGCCCATACCGTACGGATTGGACGAGTTCTCCATCGACAGGTAGGCCTTCCCCAACTCCGCCGGGAAGTCCGCTTCCATCAACGCCAGGTAGCGGCGCATATCGAGGATCTTGTCCAGGATCTCGATGTCGACCGGGCAGATCTCGTCGCATGCCTTGCACGATGTGCAGGCCCAGAGCTCCTCGGGGGTGATCCGCTCGAACACGTTGTCGGCGGACACGGTGATGGCTCCGTCCACCGAGACCGGGGGCGTCACGGCCGGGTCGGCAGTCCCGGCCGCCACCTCACCGAGCTTGAGCACGATCTCGCGGGGATCCAGCGCTTTACCCGTGGCGTTGGCCGGGCACACAGATGTGCACCGTCCGCACACCGTGCAGGCGTCGGTGTCGAGCAACTGCTTCCAGGTGAACTCCCCCACCACCGATGCGCCCACTGTCTCGATGTCCTCGACCTCCATCAGGTTGGGCATCTCCCGCATGGCGCCTGGCGGCCGTTCCTTGGGACCGAGGAACATGTTGACCGGCGAGGTGACCATGTGCCGGAGCTTGGTGGTGGGCAGCACCACCAGGAACGCCAGGAAGGAGGCGACGTGGATCACCCAGATGACCTGATGGATGCCCGCTGCCGGCCCTTGCGGCACCAGCTGCGATAGCGGATAGCCCACGAACGACCACACCTCGTAGGACGGCCGGTTCTCTACGGCGATCCGGGCCGCTTCGGTTGCCAGCCCGCTGACGCCGATCAGTGACAGGGTGACCAGGATCCAGAAATCCTCGGGTCGGGTCTTGGATCGCAGACGCCACGGCGCCTGCCCGTACCTTCTCACGAAAGCCCAGGCCAACCCTCCGAGAAACACCAGCGCCGCCGCGTCCAGGATGAAGGAATAGGCCCTGTAGACGTCGTCCTGGAGGAACTTGAAACCAGCCGGTAGCAGGTGATCGATCTCCAGGGTCACGGTACCGAGGAAGAGCACCAGGAACCCGTAATAGACCATGGAGTGCATCAATCCGGCGCCGCGCTCGCGCATGAGGGTCTGCATCCGGAGTCCCGCGCCCATGGCGGCCAGCCGCTCCCTCCAGAGGCCGGTGCGCCGGTCGGGCGAACCTCGTTGCCAGTTCTTGGCCCGGAGCGAGAACAGGTAGAATGTCAGGAACAGGAAGCCCGCCACCGCCACGTAGAACATGGCTTCCACCGCGGTCGGGATGTTGACGAACACCTCGCGGGATACGGGGCTCTCGGCGTGGCCCGGGAACTGCCCGGCAAACCAGCTCGCCAGGGTCCCGAACACCGCCAGCGCCCCCACGAACACCAGTATCTCGGCAGCGGTGAACTTACGACGCATCCGGGGCTCCTCCGTATTCGGGCCGTCGCCCGAAGTGTAGAGGCCCGTGTCCACTGACCAGTGGCCAGTGGATAGTGGCCAGTGGCCAGTAGGTGGTGGCCAGTTGAGGTTGCTAGTGGCTGGTCGAATCTCTCCGGCTAATCGGGGGCGGTTCGCTAACCATGGCTAGCGCCACTGGCCACTGAGAACTGACCACCGAGAACTGACCACTAGGTCTAGCCGGCGGCGATCTCTCCGAGTTCTACGGAGCGTTCCGTAGCGGCGGCGACCGCATCACGGACCACCTCCACGAAACCGCCCTGGTTCATAACCGCCAGAGCCTCGGCGGTGGTGCCACCCGGCGACGCCACCCGTTTGCGCAGGACGGAGGGGTTATCGTCGGAGGACTCCATCATCGTCCCGGCGCCCTTGATCGTCCGAGCCGCCAGCCGAAGGGCTGTCTCGGGATCGAGTCCCTGGCGGACTCCCTCGGCAACCATCGCCTCGGCCAGCAGATAGGCATAGGCCGGGCCACTTCCCGACACCGCGGTCACCGCATCCAGCAGAGCCTCCTCGACCTCCTCCACCAGGCCGACGGCCGACAGTACGGTCCGGGCCTTGGCCATGTGATCGGCGCCGGCGTGGGTACCGGGAGCGCAGGCAGTGATGCCTTCACCGACCAGTGCGGGCGTGTTGGGCATGGTCCGGATCACCGGAACTTCGCCCAGGGCCCGCTCGTACACGCTGAGCGGAACTCCGGCCACCAGCGCCACGAGCAGCTGATCCACCGTCAATACCTCGGCCAGCTGGCCCAGAGCAACGTGGATGTCCTGGGGTTTGACGGCCAGCACCACGATGTCCTGACCGTCGATGCCATCAGACGGCAAGCCCTCAGTCCGGCAGCCGGTGGCTTCGCGCAACTCCGTGGCCCGCGGTTCGTAGGCCTCGATCAGTGTCAGGTCCGAGGGAGTCCAGCCGGCCTCGAGGAGGCCGGAGAGCAGGGCGCCGCCCATGGCGCCGACGCCGACGATTGCGATGGAGGACCGATCCATGGTCGGAGTATATGGCGCGCCGGGCCGGCCGATCCGGTTTCGGCGGGACCACTCCCATGAAGGCTATGGACGGTCGAGGACCTCCCGGATCCTCGCAACCAGCGCGCCGACCGCCTGACGGTTGTATCCCTCGGGAATGATCAGGTCGGCGTGCCGTTTCGAGGGCTCCACATACCGCTCGTGCATGGGCTTCACGGTGGCCTGATACTGGGCGACTATCGATTCGAACGATCGGCCTCGCTCGCGCATGTCCCGCTCCACCCGGCGCAATACCCTCAAGTCGGGGTCGGTGTCCACGAACACCCGAAGGTCCAGCGCATCCCGCAGGTCGGGCTCCACCAGCGTCAGTATCCCCTCGACCACGATCACCGGCCGCGGCGGGATAGAAACGGTCCGGGACCGGCGCAGGTGTCGGGAGAAGTCGTACAGGGGGTGCTCGATCGTCTCCCCGGCCGCCAGGCTCTCCAGGTGGGTCAGGAGCAACTCGGTCTCGAGTGAGTCGGGATGGTCGTAATTGACCTTGGTCCGCTCCTCGTACGAGATCTCGGGCCGGTGCCGGTAGTAGGCGTCATGGGCGATCAGCGCCACCTGCTCCGGGCCGATCCGGTCGACGATCGCCCCACAAATCGTGCTCTTGCCCGAGCCCGACCCGCCCGCCACACCGACTACGAAGGGGCGTCCCTCCGGCCGGTCTTGGTTTCCTTTCTCCACCCGGACCCCACCGGACGTGCTCACCGCTTGCCCTTGGCCGCCTTTTGCTCCGCCTTCATGCGCGCCTTGGCTTGACGTAGACCTTCGATCTGGTCGAACTCGGCGATGTCGGCGATGGAGGGCCAGTCGGCGGCCACCTCCTCCCATCCAGGAGGGCCCTCACCGAGCCGTTTGCCGACGATGCCCGCAAAGATGCGGGCCTTGGCGACGCCGAAGCCAGGGAGCTTCTTGAGCCGCCTCAGCAGTTCGGGGCCGTCCGCGGCGGTCTTCCAGATGGCGGCCGCGTCACCGTCGTAATGGTCTGAGAGCGCCTGGCACAGCGCCTGCGTACGCCGAGCCATGGCGTTGGGAAAGCGGTGGAGTGCCGGCGGGCCGCGAAACACCGCCTCCAGCTCGTCCCCGTCGATCGCGGCGATGTGAGCCGCGTCCAGCGGCTGCCCCAACCGGTCCGCAAGGACATGTGGGGAATGGAAAGCCACCTCCATCCTCACCTGCTGGTCCAGCAACATCCCGATCATGAGAGCCAGCGAGCTGGTGGCGAGAAGCCGGTTGGCATCCTCAGAAGAGGTCCACGGAAGCACCTCGGGCATGAATCCTCCCTCCTGTAGAGCGATCGCCCGGTTCCGTCGAACCGGCAAGCCATACCGATCAGGAGGGTACCTCCGTTTGGACCCGGCGCGCCGGGCGGCAGGGGCCCAGCAGCCACGATCGGGGCCCGGTCCGACCATTCGATGTAACGGTCCCGACAATCTGGTTGACTTGTCCCGTGTCGATCATGCTGAACCCATATTCGGAGCGGGCCGAGTGGCTCGAGATACTGACTAGGGAACTGCCGGATATGGACATCCAGTTCTGGCCGGACATCCACGACCCTGACTCCGTCGAGTTCGCCGTCTTCTGGGTCCACGACACCGAGGACATGCGCCGCTACCCGAACCTGCGGGCCATCCTCGCGACGACGGCCGGGGTGGAGCAATTCGCCGGCGGTGACTACCCGGACGTTCCAATCGTGCGAATGGCCGACCCGACGATGGCAGGGGAAATGGCCGCCTACGCCTCTCACTGGGTGGTCCACTTCCATCGCAAGCTGCACACCTACCTCGACCAGCAGGCCGCGAGGGTATGGCGGCCGATCCGGGCCGCCGCCACGGGTGACTTCCCGGTCGGCATCCTCGGCTTCGGCGCCATCGGTCGTCACATCGGGAAGTGCCTGGCCGGACTCGGCTACCCGATCAACGCCTGGACTCGGACCGGAGGGGAGGAGGAGGGCATCACCCACTACCGGGGCCGTACCGGTCTCGAGGACATAGTCTGCGCCTCCAGAGCCGTTGTCAATGTCCTTCCCGATACGCGCGAGACCCGGGGGCTGATCGATGCCGGGGTCCTGGCGCGCTTCGCGCCCGGTTCGGTCTACATCTCCCTCGGTCGAGGCGCGACCACGATCGAAGCCGACCTCGTGGCGGCCCTCGACCAAGGTGTCCTGTCTGCCGCAGTGCTGGACGTCACGGAGACCGAGCCCCTTCCCTCCGACTCGACGCTCTGGGACCACCCCCGGGTCCGCATCACCCCCCACACCAGCGGCTTCACGAGGGCACGGACCGCGGCGCCCCTGATCGCGGCCAACATCCGGCGCATCCAGCGCGGGGAACCACCCTTCCCCCTATACGACCCGCGGCAAGGCTACTGAGGCCGGGATTGGGCGTCCCCGCCATCGACCTCCGAGGCGTGACGGTCAAGAAGGCCGGCAAGCGGCTCGTCTCCGACATCGACTGGACGGTCGGGATCGGTGAACGCTGGGTGCTGTTCGGACCGAACGGCGCAGGCAAGACCACTCTCTTGCAGGTCATATCGACCTACCAGTTCCCCACCGGTGGCACAGCCACCATCCTGGGCGAGCGGATGGGACGTACCGACGTCCGCCGGCTCCGGCCCCGAATCGGTTACGTGGGGCCCGCTCCCACCTCGCTGGTACGCCGCTACCTACCGTGCCGGGACGTGGTCATGACCGGACTCCACGCCGCCTTCGTGGATACCAGATGGCACTCCTACACACCGGCGGACCGGCGCTACGCCGATCGGCAGATGGAGCTGATGGGGGTGGCCCGCATGGCGGATCGAGAGTTCGCCACCCTCTCCGACGGGGAGAAGAAGCGTGTGCTGATCGCCCGGGCCCTGATGGCGCGACCCGAGCTGTTGCTACTGGACGAGCCCGGAACCGGTCTGGACCTCGGCGCCAGGGAACGCCTGATCGCCTCCCTGGCTGCCATGGGCGACGGAGCGGAGCGCCTCACGGTGGTCCTGGTGACGCACCATGCGGAGGAGATCCCGCCCGGCTTCGAGGACATCCTGATCCTGGCAGGCGGAACGGTGCGGGCGTCGGGTCCGACCCGGGAGGTGCTGACGGGAGAGACCCTGACCGCCATCTACGGCATGTCGTTGGTGGTCGAGTCGTCGAACGGTCGCTATCAGGCGATGGGTAGTGGTTAGTGGTCAGTGGGCAGTGGAATCCAACTACCAACTAGCAGTCAGACTTTGATGCCCCGCCGCTTGAGGTCCGCCATCACCGACTCGATCCCCTTCTTGTCGATGGTCTTGATCCCTTTGGTACTGACCGTGAGGGTCACGTAGCGGCGCTGCGACGGAACCCAGTAGCGCTTCTTCTGGACGTTCGGGGTCCAGCGCCGGTTGGATCGCTTGTGCGAGAACGACACTTTCTTGCCGAACGTCGGCTTCTTGCCGGTAACCATGCAGATTCTGGACATGTCGACTCCCCGGATGGTGCGGTGTGGGTGCGGGACACAAGCTTAGAAGCGGATTTCACAATCGCAACACGAGACTCTAGCGAGCCTGCGACCGGCCCGCGCCATCTCTATCCTCTAAGCTCTCTGCGTCCGTTCGTCGAGGGAGACTGGCATGGACCTAGTTGCGCAGCGGGGGCCCTCCAAGTCGAGAACCAGGATCATCGTGGCAGGGGTACTGACCCTCGGGTTGCTCTTCCTTCGCCCAACCGTGGCCTCGGCTGCGGAGATGGCCGAGGGCGAGGTGGCCTTCATCCTCAACACGTTCTCCTTCCTGGTATGGGGTGCGCTCGTGATGTGGATGTGCGCCGGCTTCACCATGCTCGAATCGGGTGCGGTCCGGACCAAGAACTCGTCGATGATCTGCCTGAAGAACATCGGGATCTACTCGATCGCCTGTCTTGCCTTCTACGTGATCGGCTACAACCTGATGTACGTGAACGTAGGCGACGTAATCGGGTCGTTCCGGTTCTTCTACTCGGCCTCCCCGGCCGAGATCGACCTGGTGCTCGGTCAGGCGGACACAGTCGGAGAGGTCGTTTCGAACAGCTACAGCGTCTTGTCGGACTGGTTCTTCCAGATGGTGTTCGTAGCCACGACCGCGTCCATCGTGTCGGGAGCGATCGCCGAACGGGCCAAGTTGTGGCCCTTCTTCGGATTCACACTCGTTCTCGCCGCGTTCATCTACCCGATCGTCGGTGCATGGACGTGGGGCGGAGGATGGCTGGCCCAGATGGGGTTCTCGGACTTCGCGGGGTCGACCATCGTGCACAGTGTTGGTGGCTGGGCGGCCCTGGCCGGCGTGCTGGTTATCGGACCTCGGCTAGGTAAGTTCCGCAAGGACGGATCGGTCAAGCCCACTCCACCGTCGAACGTTCTGGTCGTGACCCTGGGGATATTCATCCTGTGGCTGGGCTGGTTTGGATTCAACGGCGGTTCCCAGCTGGCTCTCGGATCGGCTCTCGACGCGGTGGCGATGAGCACCGTGCTGGTCAACACCAACCTGGCGGCCTGCGCCGGCGTGCTGGCTGCCCTGGCCATCTCGCGGCCGCTACTGGGGCGTATCGATCTCTTTGCCGGACTGAACGGCGCTATCGCCGGTCTGGTCTCGATCACAGCCGCACCGACCCACAGCCATCACGTCTGGGCGATCATCATCGGCGCTGTCGGCGGCGTCCTCTGCACGCTGGGGATCAAGGCGCTCGAAAAGCTCAAGATTGATGACGGCGTAGGAGCGATTCCTGCTCACCTGGTCTGCGGCATCTGGGGGACTCTGGCCGCCACCATCGACCATCCCGACGCCACCATCGGAGTACAGCTGGTCGGGGTCATCGCCGTCGGAGCGTTCGTGTTCGCCGTTTCGTGGGTGGTCTGGACGGTCATCGCCCGGACGGTCGGGCTACGCGTATCCGTACAGGCCGAGCAGATGGGCCAGGATGTGGCCGAACTCGGTATGGAGTCCTATCCCGAGTTCGTTCTCATGCCGGAGAACTTCGACGACGAATAGTCTTGTTAGTTGCGAGTTTGTAGTAGCTAGTAACTACAAACTAGCAGCTGCAAACTACAAACGAATTCTTGCTCGGGCCGCCAGATAGTTGACGTGATGGTTCTCGTCGCAGCCCAACTCCCCACTCGGTGAAGCGGTCTTGTCCACCTGGATGGTGATGTGGTTGACGCCGTGTTCCTTGATGATGTCGCGGAGCCTGCGAAGCAACTGGTTGGTGTCTCCCTCGTAATCCGGATCGATCATGATGTGGCCGCTGAACGTCGTCTCATCCGAGCTGACGGCCCGGACATGGATGTCGTGGATCAGCGTGACCCCCTCGATCTCGAGATCGCTCCCCAGCTTGTAGACGTCGATATCGGCGGGAACCGAATCCACCAGCACATGGAAGACCTTGACAGACAGCGGCCAAGCGCTCCGGAGGATCAGGGCGGCGATGACCACGCTGAGGATGGGATCGATCGTGTTCCATCCGGTCGTAATGATGACGATGCCCGAGATGACCACGCCAACGGACCCCAG
>JAGWAN010000070.1 GCA_021296345.1 Acidimicrobiia bacterium
GAGGTGGGTTTCGCCGCCGTCAGGCACCTCTACGACAAGGCCCGCGACGCGGACGACCGGCCCTTCTTCCTGGGCGCCTCCGTCATCCATCCCCACGATCCCTACGTGGCTCGCCCCGAAAGGTGGGACCTCTACGACCACGACGACATAGACCTGCCCGACGTGCCCACGCGCGACTCCCTCGATCCCCACACCCGGCGTATCCGCCGGGGCGTCCAGGCCGAGAGCATCGGCTACGACGAGGCCGGATGCCGCAACGCCCGGCACGCCTACTACGCCAACACCACCTATTTCGACTCATGGGTGGGCGCCCTCCTCCGCACACTCACCGAGACGGGACAGCTCGACAACACGGTGGTCATCGTGACCAGCGACCACGGCGACATGCTGGGCGACCGTGGCACGTGGTTCAAGATGTCGTTCTTCGAGCGCTCGGCGAGGGTGCCCCTCATCATGGCCGGGCCCGACATCACCAACCGCACGGTCCCCAACGCCTGCTCTTTGCTGGATCTGCTCCCCACGCTGCTCGATGTCGGAGCCGGCGGCGGATCCTGGCCCGAGTTGGCCGGAGCACCGGCCGGGCGCAGCCTGTGGGAAAGCGCCGCCGGAGGACTGGATCCGGTCGACGAGACCACGTGCGAGTACATGGCCGAGATGACGACCCATCCGATGTTCATGATCCGCCGCGGGCGCCACAAGTACATCCACTGCGACACCGACCCTCCCCTCCTCTACGACTTGGAGGCCGACCCGCTGGAGCGGGTGAACCTGGCCGGGAACCCTGACCACGCCGAGCTGTCCGCAGCCTTCGCCGCCGAGGTGGGCGAACGATGGGACAGCGACGCCATCCGGGAGCGGGTGCTGGCCTCGCAACGCACCCGACACCTGCTGCACGCGGCGATGGCGTCCGGCGACCCGGTCTCCTGGGACTACGCACCGGCGAGGGACGCGGCCAACGAGTACGTCCGTAACCATATGGACTGGAACGTGGTGGGCCCCCGCTACCACCTCCCGGCGCGCGACTGAGCCCTCCGACACCCAAGAAATGGCCAGTGATCGGTGGCCGGCGGGACAGGACAGGCCTGTGATGGCCGACGGGCCGGGGTACCGTCTGCGACCAGGCGCCTAGGAGCCGGACAGCGCACCCACCGACCCGGAGCGGATATGGCAGAACTCCCGTCCTCCGCCGCGGTGGTGGTCATCGGTGGCGGCATCATGGGCGCGTCCGCCGCCTACCACCTGGCCGCCGCAGGGGTGGACGTAGCGGTGCTGGAGCGGGACACCATCGGCTCCGGCGCCACCGGCAGGTCCGCCGGCGGCTTCCGGGCGCAGTTCTCGGACGAATTGAACGTCCGCATGGCCGTCGAGAACATCCGCCGGCTCGAGAGGTTCGAAGCGGAGTTCGCGACCGGCATCGATCTCACGCAGCACGGCTACCTGTTCCTGTTGCGCGGATCCGAGGTGGACGCCTTCCGCCGTGCGGTGGGCATGCAGAGGTCGCTCGGCGTTCCGTCGGAACTGATCACCGCCGAGGCTGCACTCGACATGGTTCCGGGAATCCGCATCCACGACGTGGCGGCGGCCACCTTCTGCGCGTGGGACGGCTCCTGCACGCCGGAGTCGGTGGCGCTCGGCTACGCACGGGCTGCCTCCTGCCACGGCGCTGCCATCGTCCAGGGTTGTGAGGTGACTGCAATCGCCGTGTCGAACGGGCGGATACAGGGGGTGAACACCTCGAACGGGTTCGTCTCGAGCCCCGAGGTGGTGCTGACCGCAGGAGTGTGGAGCCCCCGGCTTGCGGCCCCGCTAGGCGTCCGCATGCCGGTGCGTGCGGTCAAGCGCCACATCTGGCTGACCAGGGGTTCAGACCCCTTCCCGCGCCGGATACCCCTGGTGATCGACTTTGCCACCGGCTTCTACTTCCACCGGGAGGCGAAGGGGCTGGCGATGGGCGGAAGGGCGCAAACGATCGAAGATCTGGCGCCGGCCGTCATCAACCGGGCGCCGGCCCTGATCGAGATGGAGGTGACCCACAGCTGGTGGGGGTACTACGCCGTAACCCCCGACAACAACGCCATCATCGGCACCGCTCCGGGGATAGACGGGCTGCATTACGCCACCGGGTTCAGCGGGCACGGATTCCAGCAAGGACCGGTGGTGGGAGAACACCTCGCGGAGTTGGTCCTCGCTTCGGAACCGACTTTCGACCTGTCTCCCTTCGCCATGGACCGCTTCGAGACCGGGTCGGTCCTTCCGGAGACCGCGGTCATATGAAGGTGTCATCCACCGGCGGCGGGGAGGAAGAGCCCGGCGCCTAGGGGGTCCTCACTGTCCAGGACCAGCTCGTTGAAGCCGGTCAGGTAGGCGGAACCGGTGATGGTGGGGATGATCGCTCGGCGTCCGGCGACCTCGGTCTCGGCCTCGATGGTGCCGGTGAACATGGTGTTGAGGACGCTCTCGTGGACGAAGGTGTCCCCCACCCCCATCTCGCCCCTCTCGAAGTGCCAGGCCATGCGAGTGCAGCAGCCGGTCCCGCAGGGGGAGCGGTCGAAACCCAGGCCCGTGGAGGTGGCCAGATTCTGCCCGTCCGCTCCCGGGCTCGAGGGCGGACCTACATAGAGCAATTGATCGACCCTCCCCGGCGTTCCGGGCGGCCAGTCCGTTCGCTCGCGGAGCATCCGGTTGACCTCCAACCGGATCCGATGGCTGAGCGCCACGAGGCCGGGCACCGACTCCACCGCGATCGGCACACCGGTCAGCTCCACCCGCACCAGGGCGAACCATATCCCGCCGAATCCGATGTCCACCTCGAAGTTACGGCCGCCGACCTCCACCTCCAGCCCGGTGACCGCCACCCAGGACGGCACTCCCCGGAACGTCGCTGAGCGGACCTTTCCCCCGTCCACCTGCGCCTCGGCCCTGACCAGGCCGCTCAAGGTCTCCACCACCACTCCGGTCACCGGTTCCCGCGCCGGGAGCCCCTCCGTCTCCAGGAGGGTGGTGACCGTGCCGATCAGGGCGTGCCCGCACATGGTGAGCGATCCGAGGGCGGAAAGGATCAGGACGGAGAGGTCGGCGCCGGGATGGAGCGGCGCAAGAGGCAGGACGGCGTGCCAGGGCGCATGGCCCCGCGGCTCCCCTACCAGCAACCTAACCAAGTCGGCATGGTTGGCGAGAAGATCCGCTTCCTTCTCCGCCAGGGAGCCGCCCGCCAGTTCCGGGAATCCTCCCACCACCACCCTGGTGGGCTCCCCGGCCGTGTGGGAGTCGATCACGCGCACGCGGCGGGCGAACGTCATCCGGTGGGATCGGGATCGAGGTGGCGCATGCTAGATTTTCGGGGCTCCCTTCCGGCTACTCGCTCAAAGGAAACTACACCATGGGAAAGATCACCTACGCCACGATGTCGGCGGACGATCCGGCACTACCTCAGGCCTACGAGGAGGGTCTCGCCGCCGCCACCGACCAGATCGGACAGACCCATCCCCTCCTGATCAACGGTGAGAAGCGGTACACCGCCGAGACCTACACGGAACGGTCCCCGATCGATTCCGAGCTGGTGGTGGGTATCTATTCCCAGGCTTCCGACGACGATGTGGACGATGCCGTGGCGGCGGCCCGCGCCTTCCAGCCCGAGTGGGAGGCGACGCCCTGGCAGGACCGGGTGGCCATCATCCGGCGGGCGGCCGACATCATGGAGGAGGAGACCCCGATCCTGGCCGGCTTCCTGAGCCTGGAGATCGGCAAGAACCGGCTCGAGGCGCTGGGGGACGTCTCCGAGGCGTTCGCCTTCGCCAACTACTACTGCGACCGCCTGGACGAAGCCGGGGGGATGGAAACGGCCATGGGCGAGTACGGGGTGGGAGACACCAACCATTCGGTACTCCGCCCCTGGGGGGTGTGGGCGGTCATCTCGCCCTTCAACTTCCCGATGGCGCTGGTGGCCAGCCCCACATCGGCGGCGCTCCTGACCGGCAACACCGTGGTCCTCAAGCCGTCCAACACCGGCGCCCTGGGATCGCTGCTGCTGGCCGACATCTACTTCCGGGCCGGACTGCCCGCGGGGGCCCTGCAGGTGGTGACCGGAGGCGACGATGCAGGAGACCGGCTCGCCCATCACGACCACGTAGACGGGGTCACCTTCACCGGCTCCTACGACGTCGGCATGTACCTCTACCGCACGGTGGCGGCCGGTCGCCCCAAGCCGGTGGTGTGCGAGATGGGTGGGAAGAACCCGGCAGTGGTCACGGCTACCGCCGATCTCGATCTGGCCGCCGAGGGAGTTATGAGGGCCGCCTTCGGTCTGTCGGGGCAGAAGTGCTCGGCCAACTCCCGCGTCTACGTGGAGAGGCCCGCCTACCAGGAGTTCGTCAACCTGCTCGCCGGGAAGACGGGAGAGCTCGGGGTCGGCGACCCGCGCCGCCGCGACACCTTCGTGGGACCCGTCATCGACCAGGACGCGGTCGACCGCTTCCGGTCTGCGGTCGAAGCCGTGAAGGAAGCCGGGGGCGAGGTCATTTCCGGGGGCGAGGTCGTCACGGACGGTGACCTGGAGCGGGGCAACTTCGTCCAGCCCACCGTCGTGTCCGCGCCGGAGGAGACCTGGATCTGGGAGAAAGAACTGTTCGTTCCCTTCGTGGCGGTGACTCCGGTGGACTCCCTGGACGAGGGGATCGACAAGGCCAACGACACCGTCTTCGGCCTCACCGCCGGGGTCTTCGCCGGCACCGACGGGGAGGTGGACCGGTTCTTCCAACGCATACAGGCCGGGGTGGTATACGCCAACCGCCGGGCCGGGTCCACCACCGGGGCGTGGCCAGACATCCAGCCCTTCGGCGGCTGGAAGGGTTCAGGCACCTCGGGAGCGGGCAGCGGCGGCCCCTGGTACATGCGCTCCTACGTGCGGGAGCAAGCCCGGACCATCATCCGCGAGTAGTTGTTAGTGGTTAGTTGTTAACTGACCACTGACCACTGACCACTGACCACTGATCTAAGGCTTGGGTCGTAGCTCGAAGAGCATCGAGACCCGGGACGTGACCACTTCGCTGCCTCCGAACACGGGCGTGGGCACGGATGCCGACTCCGCAGCTATGGAGTCGTCCCCCGAGAGCCTCTGAACTCCGTAGGGATCGAATCCGGTGCTCGGGGTGATCCTGACGATCCGCACGATCTTGTACCCCATGTGTGCGGCGATGGCCCGGGCGGTCGCCTGGGCGTCGTCGATGGCATCGAGCAGGGCGAGCCGCTCGTATTCGGCGCGGCGCGAAACGGTGAAGTCCAACCCGTCGAAGCGGACGTTGTCTCCCCCGCTCGTGATCACCATGTCAACCAGCCCGCCGGCGAACCCCGTGCCTCGGATGGCGATCGACAGCCGGTTCTCGTAGCGGAAGCCGCGGGATACCCGGCCCTGGTCGGTCCAATCGAACTCCTCCTCGATGCGGATACCCACCGTCTGTAATCCGTTCGGGGAGATGCAGGTGGGAGGCGCCGTGTGATCCGCGGTCTCAGTCTCCGTCTCGGTGCAGGTTTTGGCGACCTCGTCGGCTATGGCCTGGACAGACTTGTTCCCGTCGGACACCGCGGTGATGAGCGAGTCACGTAGCACGCTCACAGTGAACCGGCCGATGGCGCCGTCGTAGCTGACGCTGCGCGTGCCGACACCCTCGACTGCCAGCTCGGTCAGCTTCACCGGTGCCGACTCGACCTCGCCGGGCATGGTCGAGTCGCTCCCGTCCCCCTCTCCCGCTCGCGCGGATGGCAGGAGCGCGGCTGCGCTAACCAATGCCAGCACGACGAGCGCCACCAGCGCCACCCTGACCGCCCGGGGCACACCCGGAACCCGTATCGCTTCCCTCATGCCGATCCTCCACATCGTTGCCGGCCGGCGCTCGACCATGTCGATGCCCGTTCCCACGTCCTCGAAACCTAGCCGGGTGGCCATCCATTGCCGGGTAACCTGGAACGGCACTGACCCCCCAGGTACCCGGAGCAGACTTGCGGCTGATTCCTTCGGCCATGGCCATGGCGCTGGTCGCCGTCGCGGTCATGTCGTGCGGTGGCGACGCCGCCGGTCCCACCACCACTCCGGCATCCACGGATGCAGGCACCGCCACCCCCGCTCCGGACAGCCCGACCACCACCATGAGGGATACGGCGGCGACCGTAGCCAGCACCTCCGGGACACCCGATGCCACCTCTGGAACGACCGAGCCGGAGGCAACATCCACCACCTCGGCGACTACCCCATCCGCCACGACCGCTGCCACCGCCGAAGAAACGGCTGCCACCACC
>JAGWAN010000071.1 GCA_021296345.1 Acidimicrobiia bacterium
TCGACCGTGAAGCTGACCCCTGCCAGCGCGGTGACGGAGCCGTAGCTCTTGCTGAGGACCTCGACGATTACTGCTGGGGGCATGATGGATCCGGGATAGGGGGCGGGGGACGAGTGTGGTCGGTGGCCAGGCCCGGCGTCGATCCGGGGACCTCTGCTTTTTCAGAGCAGCGCTCTACCGACTGAGCTACCTGGCCGCTGAACTACGAGAACCGGCTGCGAACGGCCGGTTCTCGTGGCGGGGACGACGGGATTTGAACCCGCGACCTCCGGCTTGACAGGCCGGCGTGAACTCCAGGCTTCACCACGCCCCCGTACCGCCACACCAGGTTAACCCGCTCCTGCACGAGAAGCCAGAGAACCGGGTGGAGCACGAGAGTATAGGGCTGCCCGAACCGTTCACCGAGCCCGAGCATCCTAGGGTGGGCAGTCGGCAGTCGGCCAGCGAACAGAGGGCAGTGGGCCAGCGGACCGCAGGGCACGGAGCACCGGACCAGCAGAGGGGGCCTACGAGTCCCGAGACACCCAGCCCCAACTGCCCACTGGTGATGAGGTTGAAGTGGTCTGACGTGCCCGGGTGTGCCGGGAACGTCAGAAATAAGGGCTAGTGAGCGGGAGTCACGGTCCGAGGGCGGTTACCGGAACTACAGCTACACCGTCCGGTCTCGTGTAGGCGTAGCCGGTCCCGGTCACAACTACCAGACCGGCAGGCTCTCCGATCCTGGACGTATCGATCCGCTCCCGTAGTTTCAGCAGGCTCGCGGCTCCGGCTTCGATCGGATCGCCGGCACCAAGTTTGGCCTCAACAGCCATCCACCGGCCGTCACCGGTCTCGATGATCGCGTCTGCTTCGAGTCCGGTGTTGTCCCGGTAGTGATAGACCTCGGCATCGTTGGCCTGGGCATAGATCCGCAGATCGCGCACCACCAGAGACTTGAACAGAAACCCGAACATCTCGAGGTCGGCGAGAAGCCGGGTCGGATTGGAGCGAAGAGCGGCAACGGCCAGGGAGGGATCGACAAAATGGCGCTTGGGTGAAAGGCGCAGCCTCGACCTGGATCGCAGATGGGTCGAGAAGGCAGGCTGGTCCTCCACCACGAACAGACGCTCCAAGGCGTCGATATATGCCGATACCGTGTCCCCCCGAAGCGGTCCTTCCGGTCCTCCGGTATCTCTCGACAAGGTAGTAACCGGAACCGGGGTGGCAACGTGACGGGCCAGCGATCGCATGAGCCGCAACAAGCGATTGGGATCGCGACGGATACCAGACATCCGATAAACCTCTGTGCGACGTACCTCATCCAAGTAGTCCCGCGAGAACTGGAGAGCTTGCCGAAGGCCGGCGTCTAGGATGCCCGGCCATCCGCCCCTGCACACAATCTCTATTAGTTCGGGCACGGTGACGTGCGGGGGGTCAGCCGCCACCGGTGTGGACCTGAATGTCTGGTCCAGGGACACCTCGCCACTCGATATTCCCAACTCGAATAGGGACATCGGACGCATCCTCATGCGGGATACTCTTCCCGCGCCGGAGTGCCGGGTCATGTCATCGGCGGGAGCCGCCGATCCCGTAAGGATGAATCGATCAGCACGTGGTCTGGTGTCGGCGGCCCGGCGAACGTGGTTCCAGACCTCCGGCGCGGTCTGCCATTCATCGATGAGCCGTGGCTCGTCTCCGGCCAGCACTAAACGCGGATCTATGCGTACGGCCCGTTGGGCATTGGCATCCACATCAAGTAGGACCTCGCTAGCCGCCTGCTGGCGCGCTGTGGCGGTCTTGCCGCATGCCTTGGGACCTTCTATCAATACAGCGGCGACGGTCTCCAACCGATAGGCCAACTCGGCGTCTACGACACGCGGCTCGTACCCGAACTCCTCGATCTTCGATTCATAATCCGGCTGCATAGGCAGGCATATTACCCCCAACCGGAAGAAAGCAACAGAATTGACCGAAAGAATGCAACGTAGACAACCGAAAAAAAGCAACAGGCCTAACCGGAAGAAAGCAACGGCAGCACACGCGGCGTGTCCGGTAACGGCAGATGGCCCGAGCGCCATGACTTCCCCATGTCGATTGGCTCAGTCGAGGGCCGAGGCCATCACCTCCAACAAGGCGTCCACGTCATCGTCATCCACGTCGAGATGGGTGACGATGCGACAGGTCCGCTCATCCCGGGGCGAGATGAGCACACCCGCCTCGCGGGCAGTCTCGATCAGCTCCGCCGAACCGGGGCCGTCCTGAGCCATCCGGAATATCACGATGTTCGTCTCCACCGGCAACACGCTCTGTACCCGGGCCATCCCGGCCAGTGCCGTCCCGATGCGAGCCGCCCGGGCATGGTCATCAGCCATCCGATCCACATGATGGTCAAGTGCGTAGAGGCCCATCGCGGCGAGGATTCCGGATTGGCGCATCGCCCCACCCCACTGCTGCTTCCATCGCCAGGCCCGATCGATGAAGTCCAGGCTGCCGGCCATGACCGCCCCCACCCCTGCACCAAGGCCTTTGGTCAGGTCGATCCAGACGCTGTCCATGCCCTCGACCATCCGAGCCGCCGGGATTCCGGTTGCCACCACCGCGTTCAGCAGGCGAGCCCCGTCCATATGGGTGACGAGGCCCGCCCCGTGGGCTACCTCCGCCACCTCGTCTATGGCCTCGAGAGGCCAGATCGCCCCGCCGGCCAGGTTGGCGGTCTGCTCGATCGATACCAGCCGGGAGGGGGCCATGTACCGGGACTTGGGCCGGATGGCCCGAGCGACCTGCTCGCCCGTGAACCTCCCGTGATCCCCGCCGAGCGGGTGGATCATGGCGCCGGCCAGAGCAGCCGGGCCACCCGACTCATAACCGATGATGTGGCTGCTCCAATGCGCAATCACCTCATCGCCGGGATCGATGTGGACCTTGATGGCGATCTCGTTGCACATCGTGCCGGACGGCAGGAACATGGCCGATTCCTTCCCCAGCAATCCGGCAACACGACGCTCCAACCGGGTGGTGGTGGGGTCGGTGGCCAACTGCTCATCTCCGACCTCAGCGTCCAGGACCGTGGCCCGCATCGGCGCGGTCGGTCTGGTCTGAGTATCGGAGTAGAAGTTACGCATCACGGCCTCCCTGAAAGGTGCTGAGAACGTCCCGTCGGCCCGCCAGTCTCCGATACGAGACCAGGTTTGCCGGTATCAGAGGATGGCAAATCGACCCCTTCCCGCTCTTGCGGCATCCTCGAGGAGGGTACCGAAAATGAATCGTGCGGGGTTCGCGCGTCTACACACCACCAGGTCAGAGGGTTGCAGACCTGCGCGCGAACCCCTTTGTACGGACCTTTTCGGCACCCTCCTACACCAGCACGCCCAGGGGCGCGACGGCTATCCGGTCGTCCAGCCGGTAGGCGTACCGCCCGGGGTGAATGACCAAGCCGGCACGGAACCGGTCTCGGAGTTGCTCTCGTAGCCAGATCAGATGCCGGGCGTCAGAGCGGTCCACGGTTGCCGCAGCCCTGGCCTCTACAGCGATCACCGAACCATCCGGAATGTCCGCGATCATATCCACCTCGTGGAGTCCCTTGGCGGTTCGCAGGTGGGAGAAACGCCAGCCCAAGCCGAGGGCATCGCTCGTGGCCCTGATCTGGCATACCACCGTGCTCTCGAACAGGCTGCCCAGACGTTCCCGGTCAAACCGTAGGGACTCGGTGGTGTCGTAGTGGTCGGCGGCGGCAAGGGCAGGGTCCACGAAGTGTCGCTTGGGCCTCCTCGTCAGTTGTCTGAGCCGGTTGCTCGACCAGGCCGGTAGCTCTTCGATGATCCCGAGACGGGCCAGCAGATCGTGGTAGCTGTCCGCCGTAGCTCTGGCTACCCCGGCGGCCTGCTGGATCCCGGACTGATCGGCGGTCGTTCCGATCACGGCGCCGTAGGCCCGGAGGTACCGGCGAACCCTCTGAGGACTGCGCGCGCGGGTGTCGATCTCCGCCAGGTCACGCGCAGCGGACAGATCGATGTAGTTGCGAAGTGTCTCCTGGTGATCGGCCTCCGCCAGATGCTGATAGCCGGGCAGCCCTGAGATAACGACGGCATCAAGCTGCTCGGTAGGCGTGTACGGCGACTCCGAGCCGCGCATCGCGTCGATTCCTTGCTCGGCCAGATCGTGGAGAGAGATGGCCGGGAAAACGCCCCGGCGCTCCGAGAGGGTCATGGGTCGCAGTCGGACTTGGAGGAAGCGACCCGCTCCCGTATGGATGGGCGCGTCGACAGCAGTCCGTTCCGAACCGCTCAGGATGAAGCGGCCAGGGGATCGATCGTCGTCAACCATCAGCCGTACGACGTCCCATACTTCGGGCACCCGCTGCCACTCGTCGATGAGCAACGGTGTTTCGGCACCGGCCAATATGGCCTCCGGGTCACCCCGGACGGCGGCCGCCTGCCTGGGATCATCCAGGCGGACCATCGACCTAGCCGATCGGGATGCTGTAGTCGTCTTCCCGGCACCCCGGATCCCTGCCAGCAACACGGCGGGATGCACCGACATTAAGCGATCCAATTGCTCGTCCAAGTGCCTACGAAGGTAGGTCATGATCGTCATCCTAATCCGATAGACCTACTTTTCCTAGTATATTAGGAAAAAAAGGCATAATCTATTAGCAAAACACGGCGCAGCGCCCAGTTCCTACCTTCTGGTGATTACCTGGCCGCGTTCGGGACCGACCGACACCCAGCCGACCGAAAGACCGACCTGATCCTCGATGAACTCGATGTAGCGGCGGGCCTGGCCGGGAAGGTCCTCGAAACTCCGGGTGCCCGTGATGTCCTCGTCCCAGCCCTCGAGTTCCTCGTAGACGGGAGAGCATTTGTAAAGAACCCGCTGCTGGCGGGGGAACTCCGAATAGATGTCACTCCCCGACCGGTAGCCGGTGGCGGCCCGGATCGTGTCGAAACCGGACAGAACGTCGAGCTTGGTGATGAACAGTTCGGTGAGCGAATTGACCCGGCGGGCATAGCGGAGGGCCACGAGATCGAGCCAGCCGCAGCGCCGGCGCCGTCCAGTCACCGTGCCGTACTCCCCGCCCACTTCCACCATGCGGTCACCTGCGTCGTCCGACAGCTCGGTAGGGAAGGGACCGCTGCCGACCCGTGATATGTACGCCTTGGCCACGCCCACCACCCGGTCCAGCACCTTGGGACCGACTCCGGCGCCGACCGCCGCCCCTCCTGCGGTGGGGTTGGAGGAGGTGACGAACGGATAGGTGCCGTGGTCGATGTCGAGCAAGGTGCCCTGCGCTCCTTCGAAGAGCACGTTCTTCCCGCCCGCCAAGGCCTCCCAGATCAGCAAGGAAGTGTCAGCAACCATCGGTAGGAGCCCGTCGGCATACCGGAGATACTCGTCCACGATGCCGGACGATTTCATCGGAAGCTGGTTGTAGACCCGGGTGAGGATCTTGTTCTTCTCGGTCAGTACCGTCTCCAGCTTGTCGGCGAAGATCGACGGGTCGAAAAGGTCCTGTACCCGGATTCCGGTGCGGGCGATCTTGTCGGTATAGGCAGGCCCGATCCCTCGCTTGGTGGTCCCGATCCGGTTGCGACCGAGGTAGCGCTCCATGACCGTATCCAGCTTGCGGTGGTAGGGCATGATCAGATGGGCATTGCCCGAGATACGGAGCCGGGACGGGTCGATTCCCCGCTCCTCCAGCATGGACATCTCCTCCAGCAGCACCCGGGGGTCGATGACCACGCCGGAGGCGATGATGGGCGTCACCCCCGGATACATGACCCCCGAAGGCACCAGCGACAGCGCGAAGCGTTCCGAGCCTACGACGATGGTGTGGCCGGCGTTGTTGCCGCCCTGGTAGCGGACCACGCAGTCGGCATCCCGGGCGAACAGGTCGGTTACCCGGCCCTTGCCCTCGTCGCCCCACTGGGCGCCCAGCACCACCGTTGCGGGCATGACCTAGCCCTGAATATTCATATTTCGCAGACAGACCACAGTGGTCTGTCTCGGGAATGGCGGTGTGGTATGGCGTCGGCAGCGGTGTTCCTCGCAAGGCCCGCTAGGAAGCGGAACGCAGCGAGGGGCGCCGATGACCGCCAGAGCACACCAAGCTATTTCGCAGACAGAGCACAGCCGGAGTGTATCCCCAACGGGACGCTCCTCCGGTCGGGCAACGTATGCTGGAGCGGAATGGCGAAGGCGCGGATCAGCATGGAAGAACGGCGGCGGCGGTTGATGAGGCGCCATCACCTTCATCCCGATCATCCGGCCGCTTCGGCCACCGAGGCCGCCACGCGCTTGGTGGGCCTGCATTCCAGCGACCCCACCACAGTCTTCCTCTCGGCTCGGGCCCGCGTGCCGGGAATCACCGTCTCCGACGTGGAGCGGGAACTCTACGACCGGCCCAGCCTGTTCCGGGTACTAGGGATGCGGCGCACCCTGTTCGCCGTTCCGGCCGGACAGATGCCGCTCCTGCGGCATGGCTGCGCCCTCAAGCTGGCGCCAGCCGAGCGCAAACGCCTGGTGGGATACCTGGAAGGCCAGAACCTGGCGCAGGACGGCGAGGCTTGGATCCGACGGGTGTCGGATGCGACTGTAAATGCCATTGCCAGGCGTGGCGAGGCAGCCGCCATGGAGCTGCGCGAGGACGTGCCGGAGCTCAAGCTGACCCTCGACTTCGGAAAGGGGAAGAAGTGGGGCGGAAAGGTGGGGGTCTCGACGCGGGTCCTCTTCCTCCTGGCCTGCGAGGGCCGGATCATCCGGGCCCGACCCCGCGGGACCTGGATCAGCGGCCAGTACCGATGGACCTCTCCGGCGGGGCTGATTCCGGGCGGCATCCCCGACCTCGACCCGACCGAGGCGCGTGCGAAGATCCTGGAACTGTGGTTGCGCACCTACGGACCGGGGACGATGGCCGACCTGAAGTGGTGGTCGGGATGGCCCCTCCGGGATGTACGAGCCGCCATGGGATCCCTCGACCTATCCGAGGTGGAGACTGACGAAGGACCGGCCTTCGTTGTCGCGGGCGACCTGGGACCGACCCCACCATCCGCGCCCCGAGCGGCCCTGCTGCCGTCACTCGACTCCACCGTCATGGGATGGCGGGACCGGGGCTGGTACCTGGGCGACCACGCCGGGCCCCTCTACGACCGCAACGGGAACGCCGGACCCACAGTGTGGTGGGACGGCAGGGTGGTGGGCGGGTGGGCTCAGACCAGGGCAGGCCACATCTCTTACCGCCTGCTCGAAGACGTCGGTGAAGAGGGTGAGGCCGATGTAGCCCGAATGGCGGCGCGTCTCGAGGAGTGGATGGGCCCGACCCGGGTCACTCCCCGGTTCCGGACCCCGCTCGAGAAGGAGCTTGCCGGCTGATCCGGCGGCGATAATCGTGTCCGGGTGGCCCGGGACCGCGAAACCCCTTCTCAAAGGGCAGTGACCGGGGGTAACCTCTCGCCCATGCCCCGTATCAGAGCCGCCAGCATCGCCGAACACAAGGTGATCACCCGCGCCTTGATCCTCGACAAGGCCCAGGATCTGTTCGCCACGTGGGGGTACGAGGACACTTCATTCGGAGACATCGCCGCCGGCGTGGGGATGGGCCGCACCACCCTTTACGACTACTTCACGGACAAGGACGACCTGCTGGCTTCGCTCGTGGAGGAGACCCTCCCGCCGACGATCCGGAACCTGATGTCCCGGATTCCTACCGGCACCACACCGGTGGAGCGCTTGCGACACCTGGTCGTGTTGACCCTCGAGTTCCTTGCCACCGAGCCGACCCTGGGCCGGTTGCTCCACCGGGAGGTGCACAAGCTCTCCGAGTCCGCTCGACAGCGGGTGGCCGTGGCCCACCAGTCGCTGGCGCGAGAGTTCGTGGATGCCTACCGGGCCGGCGTGGAGGCGGGTGACTTCAAGAGGCTCCCACCCGGGCTCGCCGGCCGCTTCCTCAACGACATGATCATGTCCGCCGCCCAGGCGCTGATCGATGCCGACGACCCCGGGGAGGCATTGCCGACCGTTGCCGGAGCGATGACCGACCTCTTGTTCATTGTACTGGCCCTTGTTGAGGGGCGCAAACGGGGCCTACACATGGTGGGGGGCCGACCGCGAGCGGAGCTGAGGGAGTTGCGAGCGTGACGGGCACCGGCGCCGACCATCCTTTCCTCGTACGGGAGCTCTCCCAACTCGAGTTCGTCCGGCGGGTTGTGGCCCAGGCCGAGCGCGAGCGCACCCCCCTTCTGGAGCGGGTCAGATACATAGCGATCGTGAGCGAGCTGATCGACGAGATCTACCAGGTGCGGGTGGCCGAGCTCGAGGAGAAGGTGGATGCCGGCTTCGAGAGTCCTTTGAG
>JAGWAN010000036.1 GCA_021296345.1 Acidimicrobiia bacterium
CTGGCTCGGTGGATCGCCCGGCTGGCGGTGGTGGAAACTCATAACACCCCCCTTCTGTTTGGGACTTTAAAGGAACGGGGCGCTGCCTCGCCTACGGTCAGAGGCTGAGGCCCCCGCGACCCCGATTTTGCTGTTGTCGGCGTTGTTGGAACTGCTCTAGCCATCGGGCGTGGGCGGCCTGCTGCTCGGCTTGCTGCCGGCGTTGCCCTGCCGTATGCGGGCGTATGTGCCTGCCGTCTGTGCCCCTGTACGCGAACCCCCCAGCTAGACGCTGCAATGACCCCCCTCGGGGACGTGGTGTGGGGTTGGTTTCCCCAACGACACCCCGTTCGGGATGGGCGGGGCAGCGACCATGAGCATGTTTCTGTCCGTCGCGGGTCCCGGTGTGCGCCCCCTCGCTGACCAGGTGATAGACAAGTTCGACCGTATATGGACCGGCCGTGTAACCGGATACAAGGTTAGAAACCCTTAACCATCTGGTGTATGCGTTGGGGTGTTCACTAGCCGCGTTCCCGTCACATACAGAGACAGATACAGACGATTCGGCGGCCTAGCGGGTAGCGGGCCGGTACTCGGCCGGGACGCCCCAGGTCTCGTAGGTGGCTGCCACGCTGGGGTGGCTGACCCTGGCCCGCCGGGCGACCGTTCGCTGTGACCCGCCCGGGTTGATGCGGCCCTGGTAGTCCGACCAGGACGCCCTGCCTACCAGCACCGCCACGTCGGTGGCGGTGAACTCCGGATCGGTGAGCGCCCGGGCGGGCAGGTATGCGACGCCTCGGGACTCGTCCCACTCCCGCCGCCTGTACCGGTACATCGGCCCGGCGCAGGTGCTTGGCAATAGACAACATATGTAAAGCCTGTGACAGTTTCAACGCCTTCCATTGACGGCTCTCATATGTTCCCATACAGACGTTCTATTACTAGGCGGTCTATATAGGAAGGTGTGTGGGCATCTCTCGGGCAGAACGCCCGCAAGCGCGCAGATTGTTCGGCGCCTAGTCGACCGTCCAGGTCCCCAGGCTGGTCACCAGGGCCTTGAGGTCGCCGTCGCCGCGGGCCGCCTTGGACATGGCCACTTCCTCGTCGAGCACCTTGTCGTAGACGGGCCGCCGGACGCTGCGGAATATGCCGATGGGGGTCGGACCGTACGGTCCGTGCGACAGCCGGGACAGGGCGAACGCCGCCGAGGCATCCGGGGCATGGGCGTCGTGAACGATGATGTCGGACGGGTTGACGGCGGCTCGATCGACGATTTCGGCGCGGCCGCCGGCCCATACCACCGCCTTCTCCTTCTGCGCGCCGAAGATGATCGGCGCCCCGTGAACCAGATCGATGCGGTTGGCGTAGCGCTCGGTCTTGCCGGTCAGCTGGATGAACGCCTTGTCGTTGAACACGTTGCAGTTCTGGTAGATCTCGATGACCGCCGAGCCCCGGTGCTCGTGGGCGGCTTGGAGGATGGCGGTGGTGTGCTTGCGGTCCATGTCCAGAGTCCGGGCCACGAAGGACGCTTCCGCCCCTAGGGCGAGGCTCACCGGGTTGAAGGCGTGGTCGATCGAGCCGGCAGGGGAGGACTTGGTGGCCTTGCCCGGCTCCGAAGTCGGCGAGTACTGGCCCTTGGTGAGCCCGTAGATCTGGTTGTTGAACAGGAGGATGGTGAGATCCAGGTTGCGCCTGATGGCATGGATCAGGTGATTGCCTCCGATCGACAGCAGGTCTCCGTCACCCCCGACCACCCACACCGACAGGTCGGGGTTGGTGATGGCCACCCCGGTGGCGATGGCCGGCGCCCGCCCGTGAATCCCGTGCATGCCGTAGACGTTCATGTAATAGGGGAAGCGCGCCGCGCACCCGATCCCGGACACGAACACCACCTTCTCGCGCTCGATGCCGGCGTTCGCCATGAAGTTCTGCACCGAGGCGAGGATCGTGTAGTCGCCGCATCCGGGGCACCAGCGAACCTCCTGATCGGTCTGGAAGTCGACCCGTGCGTAGGAGGTCACTGTCCCATCACCTTCATGATCTCGTCGGCGATCTCGGTGGCGGTGAAGGGCTGCCCTTCCACCTTGTTCACCGAAAGAACCGGGGTCACGAACTCTGCCTTGATCATCCTCGAAAGCTGACCCATGTTCAGCTCCGGGACCAGAACCTGACGGTAGCTGCTCAACACCGTGGCCATGTTGGCCGGGAACGGACTCAGGTAGCGGATGCGGGCATAGGCCACGGAGACCCCCTGGTTGCGGGCGTTGCCGACCCCGGCTCGGACCGCCGAGAACGTGGATCCCCAGCTCAGAACCAGCAGATCCGCCCCGTCCGGATCGTCGACCTCGACATCGGGGATGTCGTTGGCGATGTTGGCGATCTTCCACGCCCGGACGTCGGTCATCAACTGGTGGTTGGCCGGGTCGTACGAGACGTTGCCGGTGACCTCCTCCTTCTCGAGGCCGCCCACCCGGTGCTCGAGGCCCGGTATGCCCGGGATGGCCCACGGACGGGCCATCGTCTCGATATCGCGCAGGTAGGGCAGGAAGCGGTCACCCGCGTTGGGGCCGGAGGCGAGCGGCGCCGCCAGGTCCGGCAAGGCGTCCATATCGGGCAGGCGCCACGGCTCGGATCCGGTGGCGATGTAGCCGTCCGACAGCAGGATGACCGGGGTCATGTACTTGAGGGCGAGCCGGCAGGCCTCGATCGCCACCTCGAACGCGTCGGATGGTGAGGACGCGGCCAGCACGGGCAAGGGCGACTCTCCGTGGCGACCCCATACGGCCAGGAAGAGATCCGACTGCTCGGGCTTCGTGGGAAGACCGGTCGAAGGACCGCCCCGCTGGACGTCGACGATGACCATCGGAAGCTCGGTCATCAGCGCCAGGCTGATGGTCTCCCCCTTGAGCGACAGGCCCGGACCGCTGGTGCCCGTCACCGACAGCGAGCCGGCGAAGGCGGCCCCGAGGGCAGCGCCCGCCGCGGCGATCTCGTCCTCGGCCTGGAAGGTCTTCACGCCGAAGTTCCGGTGCCGGACCAGCTCGTGGAGGATCTCGGAGGCCGGCGTGATCGGGTAGGAGGCGTAGAAGAGCGGCAGGCCCGCGAGCTGGGCGCCGGCGATCAGGCCCCACGACAGGGCAGCATTGCCGTTGACGTTGGTGTAGGTGCCGGGCGGCAGGTCGGCGGGACTCACCTCGATCTGGCGGGCGAAGCTGCCGGTGGTGATGCCGTAGTTGTAGCCCGCCTTTAGGGCGGCCAGGTTGGCGTTCTTCACCGCCTCCAGCTTGGCGAACTTCTTGGCCACCCACGCCTCGGTCACTTTGGTGTCACGTCCGAACATCCAGAGGATCAGGCCGAGAGCCAGGAAGTTCTTGGAGCGAAGGACCGCCCGCCCGCTCACGCCGGTGCCCTTCACGGCCGCCTTGGTCAGGGTCTGCATCGGCACCGCATGGAGGTCGTAGCCGGACAGGGTGCCGTCCTCGACGGGATTGGACTCGAATCCCGCCTTGTAGAGGTTGCGCTCGTCGAACGCCTCCTTGTTGATGATGAGGACGCCGCCGTCGCGAAGGTCCTTGAGATGCACCTTGAGGGCGGCGGGATTCATGGCGACCAGGACGCCGGGGCGGTCGCCGGGGGTGAGGATGTCCCAGTCGGCGATCTGGATCTGGAAGGAGGACACCCCGGGGAGGGTTCCGGCGGGAGCACGGATCTCGGCCGGGAAGGTGGGAAGGGTCGCCAGGTCGTTCCCGAAGATGGCCGCGGCGTCGGTGAATCTATTGCCGGCCAGCTGCATGCCGTCACCGGAGTCGCCCGCGAAGCGGATCACCATCCGGTCCGCTCGGTCGACCCTCACCCCGCCGTTGGTGGCGGCGGCGCCGGGCGCCTCCGTCACGGGGTTGACCGGGCTGTGGTCGCTGTCCACCGTCTTTCTCTTTCCAGCCGATCCTGAAGCGCTAATCCGGGCGCGCGCCTCGCTTCTGTGGCGCGCGAACACTCCGCACGGCCGGATGATCCATCCGGGTGCGGACACTCCGGAGTCTACCCCAGCCGTGCGGGCATGCGAGGCGGACCGGCCGTGGCGGACCGAAGTCGGCATAGCTCCACAACGGTATTGTCACGCCACACAATTGTACATAATGTTACTGATGTCCGATAGTCGCGATATATGGCCACTTGTTCAAACAGTGCGGTGCTGTCGGGGCATCCCCTCCCGACCGGCGTTACACTGGCGGCAGAAAGGACGCGCAGCATGCCCACTCTCGACTGGATCGGAATCGTCAGCCTCTCCGGTATCGCCGTGAGCATCAACTGGTGGGTGGTGAAGAGCTACTCCGACCGGATGGAACGGCGCTTTGATCTGCAGGACGCGCGCCTCGACAAGCGTTTTGATCTGCAGGATGCTCGGTTCGACAAGCGTTTTGATCTGCAGGACGGGCGCTTCGATCGGCACGAGACCCGCCTCAAGAGGCTGGAGTCCCTGATGCTCCGTCTCGTGGCCGATGTCGGCCTGCTCATGGGTGCGATGGGGATATACCCCGCCGCCAAGGCGAAGGTCAGTTCCGGCGAGTAGGCCTGCCCGGGACGTCCTCACCCGGTCGGCGGGACGGCGAGGCCGGTCCCGATCAGGCCGGCTTCCTCCAGCGCCTCACCCACACCCAGCAGCACGTTCTCTCCCCACCAGGGCGCCAGGAACTGGACCGAGGGGGGCGGGGCGCCCTCATCGGTTGTCGGCAGGGCGATGGCCGGGCATCCGATCAGGTTCACCAGGGCGCTGTAACCGTTCAGTACGTCCCGGTAGAAGTAGGGCTCACCGTCCATCGTGATGGTGTCGTTCCCGATGGTCTTCCGGGAATGGCCCACAGCCGGGGTGAGCAGCAGGTCGTGGTGGCGGAAGGCCTCGCCCGCGGCATGCTCGAGGGCGGCTCTCCGGCGCATCGCCTCTGTATACCGGTCGATGGTCACCTGCATCGCCTCCCCCAGGCGCACCTCGAGGTCGGGACCGTAGGGCTTGTCCGGGTCGTCGAACCACTCCCTGTGCACGCCTGCCACCTCTCCGGTCACCACCGCCATGAGAGCCGGATCGGGCGCCAGGCCGGGCGCCTCCACCCACTCGACGTGGGCGCCCACGCTGCGAAGCCGGTCGCAGAAGCGTTCGAACGAGCGGTGTACGGCGGCGGATGTGGGTGCCGCGGACAGCCAACCGGCCGGCACCCCGATTCGCAGTTTCTCGAGGCGAGGAACCCGATCCGGCGAATCGGGCGCCCGGGCCGACCATGGATCATCCGGGTCGGGACCTTTCATCGTGTCAAAGAGCAGGCGGGCGTCGCCCACGGTGCCGGTTATGGGCCCGACCGTATCGAGGGAACCCGCCACCGGGAACACCCCGGTCACGGGAACGGCGCCGTGGGTGACCTTCAGGCCGACCACGCCGCAGAGGGCGGCGGGCACCCGGACCGAGCCTCCCGTGTCGGTACCGATCGCTCCCGCCGACATGCGGGCCGCCACGGCCGCCGCCGATCCGCCCGAGGATCCTCCCGGCGACAGATCGCGATCCCACGGGTTGCGAACCGGTCCGAACCAGGGGTTTTCCGACGAGAAGCCGAACGCGAACTCGTGGAGTCCGGTCCGGCCGATGATGACGGCGCCGGCCGCCTCCAGCCGGCGCACCACGGTGGCCGATTCCTTTGCCCGGTGCCTGTAGAAGGCCGATCCGGCCGTGGTCGTGTGCCCGGCGTGGTGGATCAGGTCCTTGAGAGCGATCGGTGCCCCGCACAGCGGCCCGGCCGGCGATCCCGCACGGAGCCCGGCATCGATCGAATCCGCCCGCTCCAGGGCCCCCGTCCGGTCGATCTCCACGAAGGCGTTGAGCTCCGGGTTGAGCCGCTCCGCCACCTCCAGATATTGCTCGACCACCTGGCGGGCGGTCCGGGCGCCGCTACGTACCGCCTCGGCGATGGTGGCGCCGGTCCCGGGCCCCACCGTTACCAGACCAGCCCGGCGGTCTCCGGGTAGATCATGATCCATGTCCGGCCGGCCGGCATGGTCACCGGCTCGCCCCGGATCCCGGTGAGGGTGAACCAATCGCCGTTGTCGGCGCGACTCCACCGCCCTTCCTGTGCCAGGCCGTCAGCGAACACGACGGCGCGGTTCTCGCCCACGGTGTGCCAGGCCGGAACGCACGAACCCTCACCCGAAGGGCAGGCCGTGTAGCGCTCGGCCATCAGCACTACCAGCACGTCGGCCGCGATCTGACCGGTGGCCCCGTCCTGGGCGATCCATTGATGGGGCACCCCCTCCACCGAACGCAGGTACTGGCTGCCGTCCCAGTGCCACACCACATCGGTGGTGTCCGTCCAGTCGAGGAAGATGTAGGTGGCGACATCCATCGGCGAGGCGCTGGAGGGACCCCGGTTGAACAGGGTGGGGGGAGGACTCTGGTCGAGGCCCCGGTCCTCCGAGACACGGCGGGCCTCGGCGGTGTTGGCGTAGAGATTGTGGGGCGCCTTGCGGTCACTCCAGCGGGCGGTCAGGGGCGGTCCCATGTCCCCGATCAGCGGGACGGAGTCGGAGAGTGCCGTGTCGACTATCCACGGCTGGCCCCCGCTGATGGTCAGCGCTCCGTTGAGCGGCTTGATCAGGGTCGAGTCGGTGGGGCGGAGCGACCGCACCGGGCCCACCCAGTCGGTGTCGCTGTGATGGAAGAGGGCGATGAACCTGGTGATCCCCGCCTCCACGACCAGCTCGAACACCGCGTCGGCATGCTCGATTCCCGACTGGGGCCGGGAATCCCAGTGGTTGTCGACCTTGACGGCGATCAGCTTGCGATCCAGGAGAGAGGCATCCAGGACGGGCAGGCCGCTGACCGGTGACACCGGACCGGAGTAGACGGTGGTCGCGGGGGAGGAGCCATCGGTTTCCGGCGTACCGGTGGGTTCCGAGGTCCCCGTGGTGGTGGCGCCCGTTCCGTCCGGTTCGGTCCCGCCGCCGGTGGTGGGGGTAGCGGTGGAGGCGGCGTCACCGGTATCGCCCGGGTCCCCCTCGTCGGTGGTTGCGGTCCCTGCCGGCGTATCCTCCGCCGACTCGCTACCGGATCCCGGGTCGGACGTGGGGGTACCGATGCCTTCGCTGACCGGGGCGGCCGTTTCGGAGGGGGCTGTCGAGGTGACGGCGTCTTCTCCACCGCCACAGGCAACGGAGAGCACCAGCCAGACAGCCACGACCAGTGGAGACTTGCGGTACATAGGCCTTCCAGTTTCTCAGACTCAAGGGACCATTCCAAGGATCAGTTGCCGAGTTACGTTCGGGTTGTCCGGCGACGGGGAGACCACTGCCTCGCAACGGATAGGCAGATGCGGGGTTCGGCAGGCCGGGATCAGGACGCCCAGTCCGAGATTGGATCTCGGGACAGGCCCGCCGCGTCCGCGAGAAGTGTCCCGGCCCACGACACCGACATCGGGCATCTGGCGACCGGATCGGCCTCGCGACTCTCCAGCCGAAACTGGCCGCCCCCCCAACCGGAACACCTCTAGGAGGGTGCTGAAAAAGACGAAAATGAGTTGGCTCGTGTTGCTCTGACCTGGGGTAGCATTCTCGGGAACCGGGCCAACGGGACATTCTTCAGTACCCTCATCTGCCCAGGTTCTTGTCTGATGCGGTCCGTGACCTGTGCCGTAGTGGGTGGAGCGGGCACGCCACCGGACAAGGGGGTTGAACGTGTCGCAGCCCCGTCGCATACTGGTAGACAGCTGCAAGCACCGCCGGTTCCTTGCTATTCGACGTCGAGGGGACCGGAGTTGGGATCAAACTGGGAGCGGACCCGCCGGGGGATAGCGGGCCGCGTTCGGACCGAAGGAGGTGGTGGCCGGGGGATGGGCCCGCCGGGGTGGGGTGCGATCCGCCGTTTTTCGCGTTCTTGACACCGCCGAGATGGACGACGAATCAGGGATTAGGAGACTCGAGCGGTTTGCGAGCCAGGAAACAGTACAGCGGCGTGAATATCCCGGTCTTGCCGCCCGCGACATATGCCTTGGCAGTCCGGTCCATCATCCTCACCACGTCCGAAGTGCCTTTCGGGAACACCTTCACCAGCTCGGCCAGGCTGAGCCCCCAGATCATCGCTCTCCGGCCTAGTGGAATCCTGTACAGGGTGCCGCCCGGCATGCCGCGCCGGGTCTCCATGGGCCGGTACCACGCCTCGGTGGGACCGTCCTGCGCGATGGCCCGATCTATCCCCTCGATGACCTGGAATCCCGCCTCCTCGAGCGCCTGATTCACCTCCCCCGTCGTGGCGATTCCGTTGAGCGCGATGCCGTGCATGAGCTCCTGCTCTATGGCTCGATGCCGCTTGTCGTGGGGATCGAACCTGTCCGTCAGGCACATCTCCTGACCCCAGAAGAGAGCTCCGGGCTTAAGAACCCGGTAGATCTCGGCGAACGCGCGTGTCTTGTCCGGCGCATGGCATGTCGATTCGATGGCGTAGCCGCGGTCGAATGTGCCGTCCGCGACGGCGCTCATGTCCATGAAGGTGCAGGCCAGGTAGTCGACCATGTGGTCGATCCCTGCCTCGTCGTTCAACGATCTCGCCTTGTCCAATTGGAGGTTGTTGTTGTTGACGCCGACGACCCGGACACCGCCCTCCCTGACCACGCGGCGCATCGGGCCGCCGATCCCGCAACCGACGTCGACCACGGTCATGCCCTCGCGCAACTCCAGCTTGTCGATCATCAGCCGCTGGTGCCGGATCTGCGAATGCTCCAGGGTCTCCTCGGGCGACAGCGGCGCGAAGTGCAGCGACGGGCCCCAACCGAACACCATGAACTCCCCGCAAAGGTCGTAGTAGTCCTTGACGGTTTCGGCGTGGTCGTAGGACGCCGCGCCGATGTTTCGTGCTAACGCCCTGTCGCGCCATCCATTGAAGTCCTGTATGCGCCCGGAGACGTCCGTCCCACGGTAAGTCGCCCTGAGTGCGGAGGCTAGGTCGCGGAGTCGCATCAAGGCTCGGACATCAACAGCGACCGGATGTGCTTTCTTCCCATTCCTCGCCCATCCGGGAAACCCTAAACGAAAAGGAAGGGAGTCATGGCAGCGCGGCAAGCTCCTATCGGAGATGGATGTGTCAGCCCTAGATCGTGCCGGCCCTGCGCCAGGGCCAGTACCGGGCCACCACCCTCGAGTGGACACTCGGGCGCCGGATCGGTCCCAACGTCCGGCTGTCGGCCGAGGAATCAGCCCGGTTGTCGCCCAGGACGAACCAGGAATCGGACGGCACGGCCCACTCGCCTTCGGGACGGGTGGCGGCGGGCCACCACGGATCGGCGGTTGGCTCCCGGTCGATCATCAGCACCCCACCTTCGATGCCGACCGTCTCGCCGGGCAGGCCGACCACCCGCTTGATGATGTGGCGGCCACCCGACCGGAAGATCACGATGTCACCTCGTGCGAGCCCCCGCCGTCCCCATGCCCGGTCCGCTACCAAGTGGTCCCCCGGCTCGATCACGGGCGTCATGGAATGGTCCACCGCCCGGAAGCGGCGGTAGCGGGCCGCCAGCAGGATCGAAGCCAGTCCGACCAGGGCAAAGGCGCCCCGGCGGAGGCGCCGCCTCCGGGGAATCAATGCACGAGAGTGGGTGGAGGCTGCATGACGGGACACCGGTTGAGTGTATTGTCTCCCTCATTCGGTAAACCAACAGACCCGAGGAGATGTTCATGGGGATATTCACACCCTCCAGGCAGGCCTTCGCCCACTGCGACCTGTTCTGCGGCGTTTACGACCCGGCCCAGGCCAGGATCGAAGCCGAGTCGGTCCTCCAGGCCGCCAACAAGTACCACGGAAGCGATGACGAGGTGTTCCGCGGCCGCTGCGTAGCGGTCAAGGAGGCCCAGGCCGAGCTGGTGAAGCACCACCTGTCCGTGCTGTGGACCGACTTCTTCAAGCCGCACCATCTGGAGCAGTTCCCGGGGCTGCACGACATGTTCTGGAACGCCATCAAGGCGGCAGGCGACGCCAAGAAGTCGACCGATCCGGCCGTGGCCGAGGACCTCGTGGCCCAGATCGAGGGTATCGCCGAGGTCTTCTGGCAGACCAAAGAGTCGGCCAACGTGGGCCTATACCCGCCCTCCTAAGCCGCCACCACCTCCCGGCACCACCCCGCTGGGCGTTCTTGAGGTTCAGGGCGTCATGGTTGGTGCGGTGTTCCTGAGGAAGAGGGCGGCATATGTGACGCCCTCTTCCCCCAGCATGCCTAGACGCCCCCAAGAATGCCTAGACGCAGCAGGTCGCGAAAATCCGGCGCTTCGCACCGGGCCCCACCCCCGCCGCCACCTGTCCTGTTGGAGCGTGGTCGGCCACGCCCGGCTGGATGCCGGGAAATCGGCGGTTCGCTCCATTGAGCTGTCATGTTCCCTCGGACCCGGCCGTTCCGATCGGTCTTCACCTCATCGGCCGGTTTAGGTGCTTGGCAATAGGCAACGTATAGCTGGGGTGTGACAAGTCTGGCCCTGGTCGGTCAGTCAACCGGGAGAGTCTTGGCGAGGGCGACTAACGGGAGCGCATCCCTGCGGTAGGGACGCGCATGGGGTCTCGGAACTACCCGCTGGGAACGGGTGTCACTCTCCCACCCGGTCCGTGTGGCGTAGCACGAGGCCGGTGAGGGCCACCGACACCAGAGCCATCACCCCCACCTTGGCTACGGCCCCGCCGAGTCCCACCTCGACCCGTCCGAGCACTTCGTCCACCGAGGACAGGGTGTCGATGGTCATGACTGCCAGGTCCGCCCAACCCGAGAGCACGATCCGGGACACGGACGACGCCTGGATGCCCTCGATGACGTTGCTCAGGACCCCTTCCCAGACCAGCAGGTAGCCGAGGCCGACCAGGGTGGCGCGGCCCAGGATGAGCCCGAACGGCACGAAGATGGCCGCCGAGGCCACGCTCTGGATGGCCACCGCCAGCGTGGTGGCGATCCCCACCGACCAGTCGCCGCCCACGATGCCACCGACCGCCCACGTGATCAGCACCCCGGCCTCGAGCACCAGGAAGGAGGAGAGGGCGGTGGCGATCACCACGCCTAGGGCGATCACCCATCGAGAGATGGGCTTGAGCAGGAGGAACGGCAGGGTGTGGTTCTTCCATTCCTCGCCCAGGGCGGCGGTCGAGATGATCAGGGCCACCACCGGGTAGAGGATGACCACCCCCAACACCACCGTGATGTCGTTGTACAGCTCGGCGCCGCGAGCGGCCGAGCGGCCCTGGGCCACCATGAGGAGGATCGGGGCCGGGCCGGCGCTCAGCGCGATCAGCCAGAGGGATCGGCGCCCGCCCAGCAGCCGTCTCACGACAGACCGGACGATCACCGGCAACACCATCATTGGATTTCCAGCAGGTAGGAGAAGACGCTCTCCAGGGAGTCGTCCTCGGGTGACACCGCGGTCACCACCGATCCGGTTTCCAGGGCGGCCATCGCGATGTCGCCGCCCAGGGCCTTGGCGTCGGTCGTCCGGATCTCGATCCCGGTGCTGTCGATCCGCACCGCTTCCACCCATTCCCCGGCCAGCAGCCGCCGGGCCAGCGGGCGCGGACTGTCCGCCTCGATCCTGATCAGCCGGGGGGTGTCCGACAGGGCGTCCCGCAGCGAGGCCACCGTTCCGGCCGCGGCTAGGCGGCCATCGACCATCGCCACCACCCGTCCTGCCATGCGTTCCACCTCGCCCAGGATGTGGGAGGAGACGATGATGGTCCGGCCCTCGCTCCCGAGCTGTTGCATGAGCTTGATGAGGCGCCCTCTCTGGATGGGATCCGTCCCGTTGAGGGGCTCGTCGAGCAGCAACACCTCGGGGTCGTGGACCAGGGCCGCCGCCACCTTGGCTCGCTGCCTCATGCCCTTCGAATAGGTCGACATCCGGCGGCCGGCCTGCTCGGTCAGCTCCACTGTCTCCAGGGCTCGGCGGGTGGCGGCGGCCGGGTCGGGGATCCTGGCCAGGGCTGCGCTCCACTGTATGAACCGCCGGGCGCTCATGTGGCCGTAGACCGCCTCGTCCTCGGGAACGAAGCCGAGATGCCGGTAGACGCCGGTGTTCTTCCGGGGTGGTTCGCCGAGGATGAGGGCCTCGCCTGTGGAAGGGGACAGCAGTCCGGCCAGCAGCCTGAGGAAGGTGGTCTTCCCGGCGCCGTTCGGCCCCAGCAAGCCGGTCACGCCGGGCCCGAAGGAGCAGCTCACCTGGGAGACGGCCACTTTCTGCCCGAACCACTTCGACAGGTCGTCGGCCACCACCGTCGCCTCGGGCACGTGCATGGCGTCCGTCACGCCAGCCTCCTGTAGCGCCACCACACGAGTCCCACCGACACAGTCACCACCCCGCACACCACCGCCAGTGACACGCCGGGCCCGAATCCGGCCTGGGCGGGGATCACCACGTCGGAACTCCGGTCGAAGATCCAGTCCCGGATGTGGCGGGGGTGTTGTTCCAGCGCCACCAGGGTGGCCCACCGGGCGGCCGGAGCGGAGACGGCTTCCTGGAAGAACAGGGCGACCAGGTTGAGGCCGTAGACGCCGGCCACGAACGCCGCGGTCGCCGCCCCCACCCGGTTGATGAACGAGGAGGCTAGGAAGATCAGGGAGGCGTGGAGCGCGAAGTAGACGGTGGCGGCGAGGGGCACCTTCCACAGGATGTCGGTGGTATCCCCGAGGTAGGCGATGAAGCCGGCCGGGGAAAGGGCGGCCAGCCCGAGATGGAGGAGCAGCTGGGGGACCAGCCAGTAGCTGTAGATGACGGCCGCGTAGGCCCCACCCTTCGCCACCAGGTAGTCGGTCACCGACAGGGGCCGCGAGAAGTAGACGTTGAGCACCCCATGGGTCCGGTCGGGAACCAGGAGCTGGGGCCCGCAGTAGGCGGTGAACAGGAGCGCCACCACCGAGATGAAGTCGAAGTAGCCGGCGTAGCGGGGTATTAGTTCCTCGGTCGCCTCCGGGCCGACCGTGGTGCTGCTGACCCAGGCGATGGCCACCACTATCAGCATCACGGCCAGGGCCAGCACGATGAGCGACCAGGGGAAGAGCTTGTGCTTGGTCTTGCGGCGGAGCCCGATCACCCGCCGGAATCCCTCCCTGACGATGGCCCGCATGGCGCCGCTCCGCCCGGTGCGCTCCCCCTCGTAGTGCCGGTAGCCCCGGTCGACGATTACCGCTTGGTCCTGCCGCCCCTGATCGGTCATGCGGGGCCTCGGGTGGCCGACTCCAGCACGTCCTCCAGCCGGCTCAGGCCGGTGCCCATCCTTCGCACCGACGATCCGGAGCTGGCCAGGGCGTCGCGCACCAGCACGAACACGTCGGTGTCCAACCCCTCCACGGTGATCACCGGCCCTTCCACGGCGGGCGAGACCCCCCGGGAGACGAGGTCGTCGATCAGGGGTCGAGGATCACCGAACACCTCCACCGACACCTGGCTTCCCTCCGTGGGCGGGTCGAGGGGTGCGGAGTGGATGAGCCGGCCCTCGTGGAGCATCAGCACCCAGTCGCAGGTCCGCTCGATGTCGTCGAGGAGGTGGGACGAGAACAGGACGCTGATCCCGAACTCCCGGAACCGGGCGATCAGCCTGAGCATCCGCTCCCGTCCGGTGGGGTCGAGGCCGGAGGCGGGCTCGTCCAGCAGCACCAGTTCGGGGTCGTGCACGATGCTCTGAGCGAGCTTGACGCGTTGCTGCATGCCGGTGGAGAAGTCGCCCAGATAGCGGAAACGTTCTTCGTGCAGCCCCACCAGGAACAGGGTCTCCGAAGCCCGGCGGCGGGCTTCGGCGGAGGGGATGCCGGCCAGCTCGGCGGCGTAGGAGACGAAGTCGGCGGCGGTCTGATCGAGGGGGAGGCACTTGTTCTCGGGCATGTATCCGATCCGGGCCCTGAGACCGGCCGGGTCCTCGGACACCGGCACCCCGAACACCGACACCTCGCCGCTGGTGGGCCGGGTCAGGCCGAGCAGGATCCTGATGAGGGTGGTCTTCCCCGCGCCGTTGGCGCCGATGAGGCCGGTGACGCCGCCACCGACCGAAAGATCCACATCCATGAGAGCCCGGACCCGGCCGAAGTCCTTGCCGAGGCCCTTCGAGCTGATGATGGGATCCGGCGCCGAACCCCCAGCCGGGCCTGGAGACGACCCGCCGACGTTCGGGATGGTCCGGTGTTCGCTCACGAGCTCGCTTTCACGCGAACGCACCGTGTCTCATCCGGAAGTCCTTTCGCGAGTGTCACACCCTGCTCGCCCATGACCGTCCGCGAGCGGTGCGGGCAACAACCTTACTATTCATAGGGTCGCGCAAAACGTCAATGGGGGATCACCCTCGCGATACCCTGATCGCCAGGGGGAACATCGGGAGAGTTCCCTCCGGGCGACCTCGACCCGACCGCACAGCCGGCCAGGATCCGGTGTTCAACGCCGACAACGCGCGCTCAAAATCGTTCAGCCCGATGTGCGACCCCGGCCGTCCCGACGGCGTCGGGAGCGGGACCACCTCCCGTCCTTCCACTTGGCGGACCGGTCCGCTAGCCAGGCGCGAACCCGCGCCAGGACCTCCCTGGCCCACCTGAACTCGGTGGACCACAGCAGCAAACCCGCTACTAGGAGCACGGTCCCCGGAAGGAGGGGAAGTACGAACCCGGCCAAACCCAGCAGCACGAGGAGCCCTCCGCCGATGGCCACGAGTGCCCTCCGGAAGTTCTGCTGGACGCTCATCTCTTCGTGCCTGCCACGCCGGCTCGGGCCAGCTCAGCCTCGGCTCGCCGCCTCCACCTTCCGGTACAGGGGGACGACGTCGCCGAGCGGGGTCCCGGCGGGCACGGGAGCGCCCGTCCACCCGGCGTCCGCCACGGTCCCTGAGAGTCCCAGCATGTTGTGGAGTTGCTGCGAGGTTACGGGCAGGTAGGGAGAGAACGCCACCTTCAGGTGGTTGATGGCGTCGAGGGAGTTCTTCAGGACCGTGGCCGCCTGTTCCCGGTCGGTCTTCACCAGCTTCCACGGCTCGGTGGCGTTGAGGTAGGCATTGATCCTCGCCGCTCCTTCCATCGCCGTCCTGAGCCCCGCCCTCAGCTCGACCCGCTCTATGTGGGCCGCCACCCGTTCGAGGGTATGGCCGGCCGAGTCCAGGACCTCCCGGCCCATGGCGGTCTGCTCACCCCGCCGGGGAACCCGGGAATCGAACCCCGACCGGGTCATGGAGAGCACCCGGTGGACCAGGTTGCCCCATGTGGCCACCAGCTCGTCGTTGATGCGGCGGTCCAACTCCTCCTCGGACACCTCGGTGTCGTTGTTCTCGGGCAGATTGGCGGCCAGCGCGAAGCGGAGGGCGTCGGGCTCGTAGATGTCGAGGGCGGCGCCGATGGTCAGGCCGATGCCCCGGCTTGCCGAGGCCTTCCCGCCCCGGAAGGTCACGTACTGGTTGGCGGGGACGTTGGTGGGCAATTCCAGGCCCCCGTATCCCATCAGCATGGCGGGCCAGATGATGGTGTGGAAGGGGATGTTGTCCTTGCCGATGAAGTAGTAGTGCTCCGCGTCGGGGTTCTCCCACCAGTCCTTCCAGGCGTCGGGGGTGCGCTGGATCTTCGCCCATTCCTTGGCGGCCGACAGGTAGCCGATCACCGCGTCGAACCAGACGTATATCTTCTTGCCCTCGCCGAGCCCCTCCACCGGGATGTCGATTCCCCAGTCGATGTCCCGGGTGATCGCCCGGTCATGGAGGCCCTCCTCGATCCAGCCCAGGGAGAAGTTCAGCACGTGGCGGCGCCAGCCCTGCCGGGATCGCAGCCACTCCTCGAGGCGGTCGGAGAAGTCGGACAGGCGCAGGTAGAAGTGGTCGGTCTTCCGTCGAACCGGAGCTGCTCCCGACAGCTTGGAACGAGCATCGATCAGGTCGACCGGATCGAGAGTGCGGCCGCAGCTGTCGCACTGGTCTCCACGGGCCTCCCCGTATTCACAGTGGGGGCAGACGCCCTCGACGTAGCGGTCGGGGAGGAACCGGCCCGCGTCCGGGTCGTAGAACTGCTCGGAGGTCCGGCGGTCGATGTGACCGTTCTCGTGCAGGCGGCTGAAGATGTCCTGGGTGACATCGTGGTGGTTCCGGGTCCCGGTAGACGTGTACAGCTCCCACTGGATGGCCAGTGCCTTCCAGCCGGCCACGAATTCGGCGTGGTAGCGGTCCACGATTTCCTGCGGGGTGACGCCTTCCTGGTCGGCCCGGACGGTGATGGGGGTGCCGTGGACGTCGCTCCCCGACACCATCAGGGTGCGGTTGCCGACCAACCGGTGGTATCGGGCGAAGATGTCGGCGGGCAGGTAGGCGCCGGCCAGGTGTCCCAGGTGCCTGGAGCCGGATGCGTAGGGCCAGGCCACGGCCACGAGAATGTTTCGAACCATCCCTCCTAGGGTACCGGAGTCGGTCCACCCGGCCACGTAGCGGCGCCGTACCGGGAGATTCCACGCCCCGCCCGGGGCCTACGATTGGGACCGTATGAGTGCTGCGGCCTCCCTGGCGGCCGGTCTGGTCGCCACCCTGTTCTGCGTCGATCTCGTGAGACGCTACCGGGCCTCGCCGAGTCCCCACACCGCCGCCTACGCGGCCGGTATCGGGTTCTTCGCCCTGGCCACCTGGGCTCTGTTCGTGGGGACGGCCACCGGGTGGACCTCGGCCAGCTACCGGACGTTCTTCCTGTTCGGAGCGATCGTGAACATCCCGGTCCTGGCCCTCGGTTCGATGTTCCTGGTGGTGGGGAGGAGGGCCGGCCACGCGATGCTGATGTTCATGTTCCCGTTCTTCGCCATCTCCCTGCCCACCACCCTGGCACAGCCGTTCGATGCCGGAGTCCTGCCCCCGGGCGGGGTGCCGAGCGGCCGGGACCTCTGGGTTGACATGTTCGGGCCCCGCCTGTGGGCGGCCATAGGCGGGGGTATGGGCGCCACCGTCATCATCCTGCTGGCCCTGGTGTCGCTGGTCCGCTTCTTCCGCAAGAACCCACGGCTGGTGTGGGGCAACCTGGCCATCGTCGTTGGGACGCTGGCGGCCTCCACCGGGGGGACCATCCTGGCCCTGGGCCTGGACTGGGGGTTCGCCGCCTCGCTGCTGGTGGCGGTCACCTTCATCTGGGCGGGCTACCGCATCGCCTCGGGCGCCCGCAGGCGATCTCCGATCCCCGACCCCGCCACCGATGGAGGAGGGCGCTGAGCGAACCGCCGGCCGCCGGTTGCCCGCCCCACGATCCCCGGTGTGCGAGCCGGTCGCCGTAAGCGGCTAGCCGTCTTTTCCACCTTCCCGTGGCCCGAGTGTGGGAAGAGCGCGAAAAAACGAGGAGAGCGCGAAAAATGTCGTGGCAGGGCGCGAAAACCGGGACCGAGAGCGCGAAAATATGTCGCGGCAGTGCCGGGCCTGGCCCTCTTTTGCCGACTCTTCGGAGTTCAGTGGGGAGTGACCGTTGCGAGCAGGTCCCAGCTGCTCCGATGAGGTCACATCCGCTCCGGGCCGGCCGCCCGGGTCCCTCGACTGGTGCCCGGGGATCGAGTTGCGCCCGGTCCCGGTGCCGGTGGATTGTTAGCGTGAGCGCTCTCTCGTTTCTTGCAGGAGTCCTGTGGCCATCCTCCTAGCCGGACTGACGTCTGTCTTCTACGGGGTCTTTGACTTCGCAGGTGGGATGGCCACCCGCCGAGCCCCGGTCTTAGCGGTTGCCTTCTGGTCCAACATCATGGCCTTGACGCTTTCTGGTTTGGTCGCGTTCTTCTACCACTTGGCGTTCGGGTCCGCCGTCAGCTTCTCCGACCTGGCCTGGGGAGCGGCGAGCGGTGTCGCCGCGGTCGTAGGGGTGGTCGCGTACTACGAAGGCCTCGCGAAGGGCCAGATGGCGGTGGTCGCTCCGGTATCCGCCATCACCCAGTCATTGATCCCGTTCATGTTCGGGTTCCTGACCGGAGAACGCTATGCCATGTTGCCGTGGGTAGGGGTTGCCCTCGCCGTCCCCGCGATGTGGCTGACCGTTGCGACCAGGATCCGTGGAGACCGTCCGGGGAAGGCGATATACGGTCTCGGCGCCGGCCTGGGCTTCTCGTTGATGTTCATCGGCCTGGCACAAGTCTCGGGCGAGGCCGGAATGTGGCCGTTGATTTCCTTCAGGTTCGCCAGCGTCGCCACAGCGGCTGTCCTGGTCAAAGCGCGCGGGATCCCGCTCAGGATGGCAAGGAAGAACCTGCTATTGAGTTTCGTCGCCGGGGGCGCCATCTTGGCCAACCTCACCTACGTGCTGGCAGTGCGGATCGGGCCGCTGGGACTCGTCGCGGTTGCGTCGTCCCTCTATCCGGCTGTGGTGGTCGTCATGGCTTTCTTGGTCTACAAGGAAAGGCCTGATCCCCAGCGCGTAGTGGGTCTCTTGCTGTCCCTGGGAGCCCTATCCCTGATCGCCCTGAACTGATCGGACTGCCGCTGACAGCGGTTACCCGACCCGATGGTCTCACCAGCCCTAGCGCCTCCGTCTGGGTGGGTGTCGCAGGGGGGAGTGGAGGTGGCAGTGGTCGGTCGGGTTGTAGATGGATAGGCGCGCCGTGCAATTATCGGTGGCGCAGCGCCGGCCAGGGGGATATTTGGGTGGCGGGCGGCCTTGTTGCGGGACGACTCTGCTCATGGGGGTTCACCGTACTCGGGAAACGGGTCCGGGGAAACGGGGGCGGTTTCACCCTACACCAGACACCCGGAACCTTGTAGTTGAACCGGCATAACCAATGCCATGCTTACTATGCTCAAATGTGCGACATGAGAACGATGATCGTGCTTCCAGACCACCACCACGCCGAAGCCAAGCGCGAGGCGGCTCGCCAGGGAGTCTCCCTGTCCGAGTACATCCGGCGTCTCGTGGCTCGCGACCTGGCCAAGGACGCACCCGCGAGCGACCCGTCCGTCATCTTCGGTCTGTTCGGCAGCGGCGGATCGAGAGTCGCCGACGGCAAGCAGGCCATGATCAGCGAGGCAATCGACCAACAGTTCGAGGCCAAAGGCATCTGATCGGTGGTTCCGGTGTTCGTGGACACCAGCATCTGGTACGCAGCCGCTGCCGACGGTGACACCCACAGCCCCGTTGCCCGTTCCTTGCTCGCGGACAACGCCGGGGCGCTGGTGACCAGTGACCTGGTACTTGCCGAACTGTGGAACTTGGTGAACGCGCGGGTTGATCATCACACCGCCAATCGCCTGGTCTCTTCGATAACGGCCGGTGTCGCCCGAGTCGAGTGCGTGACCGACGAGGATCTCGAGGCGGCAGCCGGCGCGCTGGCAGCCTTCCCCGATCAGGCCGTTTCCCTGACCGACCGCACGAGTTGGGCGCTGATGGAGCGGCTCGGGATCAGTGACGCCCTTGCCTTGGACGCCGATTTCCGCATCTATCGCTACGGGCCCCAGAGCCGTAGAGCATTCTCAGTACGCCCGTAGCCGGTGGCCGGTAATAGATCAAGCGTTATTGGCCGTTAACCCGGTACCGCCATCTGACACCCGGCAACCGACACCTAACCGCCCTGTGGTGGGCGGAACACGGCATTCCCCAGGCAGGGTCTCGAAAGCACGAAGGCACATAGGCACGACCGCACGAACGAAACGGGATCCGGGTGCGCTAGCCCGACCCGGCCAGCTCTTCCGGAGCCGGGGGCGCCAGGCCGGCGCTTTCGGCCGCGCCGGCGAGGACCGGCTTGGGTGTGCGGGTCTTAAGATTCTCGATGCGGTCCAGGGACCGCTCCAGTTTCCGTTGCCGGGTGGTCGTCAACTCCCCGAACGCGGTGTTGAGACGTCCCAGATGCCGCTCCACCAGCTCGACCTTGCCCACATAACGGCCCCATTCCTCGGTGAAGACGGTCAGGTGATCGAGTATCTCCTGCGACGACCGCTCCAGAGCTATGGTGTCCATCGCCTGGCGCACCAGCGAGACCATCCCGAACAGCGTGAAGGGGGAGCACACGACCACCCGCACCGACAGGGCCTGGTCCAGCAGCCGCGCGTGGTGCTCGTGGATGAAGGCGTAGACCCTCTCGTTGGGAACGAACATCAGCACGAACCCGACCGTGCTGATCGATTCCCGGTAGGCATCCCGCCGGGCCGTCTCCCGGATGTGGTGCCACACCGCCCTCCCGAAGTCCTTGACCGCGGCCGTCTCGTCGTCGGGCGTTCCGGCCTCCAGGTAGCGGACGTAGGCCTCCAGCGGGAACTTCACGTCCATGTGGAGAAGCCGCCCGTCAGGAAGGTCGAAGGTGAAGTCGGGCCGGGTCCCGGCGCTGGTGGTCAGCTGCTTGCGGTAGTTCACCCCCTCGATCAGCCCGGCCGACCGCAGTATGTCGTCGGCCATCCGCTCCCCCCACTGGCCCCTGGCCTGCGGGTTGCCGAGAATGTCGTTGAGCCGCTGGGTGGAGGCGAGGAGCCGGCGCTGCTGATCGGCGGCGTTGCGCAGGTTCTCGGTGAGGCCCTCGTGCTGGACGGCCCGGTCCTTCTGGAGCTCGTCCACCAGCCCCCGGATGCCGGCGAGTTCCTCGTTGACCCTGGCGACCAGCGGCTCCCACTTGGTGTCGAAGACGTCACGCTCGCGGGCGAGCTCGGCATGGCCGGCCCTGATCTCGGCCCGGCCGGTCTGGAGATGGGTCTGGAACGCCTGCCCGGTCACCCGGACCACCTGTTCCACCAGCGCGTTGGGATCCACCGGCGGGACCGAGCCGCGGCTACGCCTCCGGGCCAGGGCGAAGGCGGCCGCCGCTCCTAGGGCGCCGGCGAGGGCAAGGCCGAGAATTACAGTGATGTTGTCCATGCCCGGCATGGTAAGGGGCGGGTGTGACACGTTCCGGGATTCTGTCCCGCCCCTCGCACGCCACCGACACCAGGCTCAGCCCCGGCGAGCCCTGATATCGCACCCGATGACGAGCCTTCGTCATCTGTGAGCGCTTGGCCTAGCCTAAGCTTGGTGAAAGAATGACAAAATTCTATAGCCGTCATATAGCCAAAGCAAAAGTTGTATTGTTATGGTCTACGAACGTTGGCCGTTCAGAATCCAGGGATTGGGTATCAACTCTGACATGTCGGCATCGCGAATCTGTAGAATCGAATAGTGAAGGAGCGAGCAGGTGAGCCTACAGCTTGTTGATTTGGGAGCCATCGCCGGCCTGCTGGGTTTGTTCGCGGGCTTCCTACGGTGGGTGATGGCCACGGAGATGAAGGCTGTGCACCAGCGTTTCGAGAACGTGGACCAGCGTTTCGACAAGCAGGACAATGACCTGGACCAGCGTTTTGGGGGCGTGGACCAGGACCTGGACCAGCGTTTTGGGGGCGTGGACCAGCGTTTTGACAAGCAGGACAAGGACCTGGACCAGCGTTTTGGGGGCGTGGACCAGCGTTTTGACAAGCACGACGGGCGTTTCGACCAGCGGGACAAGGAAATGAACCGGCGTTTCGACCGCCAGGACGGGGACATGGCGGGGCTGAGGTCGGATGTCGGGGAGTTACAAACGGATATGGCGGTGGTGAAGAACGATCTCAGCCATGTGAAGAACGGTCTCGGCCATCTCCGGTCTCGCTGGGATCGGATGGATACGAACATAGTCCAGATCATGCGCGACCTCGGCAGGTTGGAGGGCGAACAGCGGAGCTCCTCCCCGAAGGAGAAGATCCCCGCCGCCGGCGGTTAGCAGAGCCCAAGACCCCGGCCTGAACGCCGGGCCAGGCCCGACCCTCGCTGGACCTCGCCCGACCCCCGCGGCCCAAACCACAAACCGTCCGGTACCCTTCCCGGCACCATGACGATGTCATCCCCGGCCACCACCGCCCCGGCGTCCCCGATCCTCGGCCCCTCCGTCACCCCGCGCACGATCGACGCCTTCCTGCGGGCGGTCCCCTCCGTGGACGAGGTGGGCGTGGCGGAGCGAGCCGGCGCCCTGTCCACCAGGTCGGTGAAGCGAGAGTCCAAGCGGGCGGCGCTCGACCTGGCCATCCGGATGTGCGATCTCACCACCCTGGAAGGCCGGGACACCCCCGGCAAGGTCATCCAGCTGGCTTCCAAGGCGATCCGCCCGGATCCCATCGATCCCGACATCCCGCCGGTGGCCGCCCTCTGCGTCTATCCCAACATGGTCCCCCACGCCGTAGAGGCCCTCGCCGGAAGCGGCAGCGGGGTGGCGGTGGCCTCCGTGGCCACCTATTTCCCGTCCGGCCAGGCCCCCCTTGACATCAAGGCCGGCGAGGTGGCCTGGGCAGTCGCCGCCGGCGCCGATGAGATCGACATGGTGATCAACCGGGGCGCCTTCCTCTCCGGCGACTACCTCAGGGTCCACGACGAGATCGTCGCGGTCAAGGAGGCCTGCGACCAGGCCCACCTCAAGGTCATCCTCGAGACCGGCGAGCTCAGCACCTATGACAACGTGCGGAGGGCCTCCATGCTGGCGATGGCCGCCGGCGCCGACTTCATCAAGACGTCCACCGGCAAGGTTTCGCCGGCCGCCACCCTCCCGGTGACCCTGGTGATGCTCGAGGCCATCCGCGACTTCCACGCCGCCACCGGAACGGCGGTGGGGATGAAGCCGGCGGGCGGGATCAGCACCGCCAAGGTCGCCATCCGCTACCTGGTGCTGCTGGCCGAGACCCTGGGATCCCACTGGCTGACCCCCGACCGCTTCCGCTTCGGGGCCTCCAGCCTGCTCAACGACCTGCTCATGCAGATCCGCTGGCTCCGTGACGGCCACTACCAATCGCCCGACTACTTCACCAAGGACTGATCCGCCATGAGCCCCTCCGAGAGTCCCTCCGAGAGCCCCTCCCAACCCGCCCGGCGCGCCGAGATCGTCCCGACCGGCCTCGACTACGTGGCTTCCATGGAGTCCACCGATGTGGTCTCCATCGACCCGAGCTACGACCTCTGGATCGAAGGGCAGCCCGCCGAGCCCACCACCAACCGCTACTTCCCCACCATCAACCCGGCCACCGAAGAAACGCTCAGCCGGGTCGCCGAGGGAGGCTCCAAGGACATAGAGAGAGCGTTCAGAGCGGCCCGCAAGGCCTACGAAGGCCCCTGGGGCAAGATGCCGGGAGCCGAACGGGCCAAATACCTCTACCGGATCGCCCGCATGCTCCAGGAGCGGTCCCGCGAGTTCGCCGTGCTGGAGACGCTGGACGGAGGGAAGCCGATCAGGGAGTCCCGCGACATCGACCTGCCCCTGGCCGCCGCCCACTTCTTCTACCACGCAGGTTGGGCGGACAAGCTCGAATATGCGTTCCCGGGCCTCGACACCGCTCCGGTGGGCGTGGTCGGCCAGGTGATCCCCTGGAACTTCCCGATGCTGATGATCGCCTGGAAGGTGGCGCCGGCCCTGGCCACCGGCAACACGGTGGTGCTGAAGCCGGCCGAGACCACCCCGCTGAGCGCCCTGGCCTTCGCCCGCCTCACCGCCGAGGCCGGCCTCCCCCCCGGGGTGCTGAACATCGTCACCGGTGACGGAGCGACCGGCGCCGGGGTGGTGGGCCATCCCGATGTCGACAAGGTGGCCTTCACCGGCTCCACCGGGGTGGGCAAGCAGATCCAGCGCCGCCTGGCCGGCACCGGCAAGCGGCTGACCCTCGAGCTGGGGGGCAAGGCGCCCCACATCATCTTCGACGACGCCCCCCTTGACCAGGCCATCGAGGGGATCATCAACGGTATCTTCTTCAACCAGGGCCACGTGTGCTGCGCCGGCAGCCGCCTGCTGGTCCAGGAGTCGATCTTCGGCGACCTGATGGACAAGCTGCGGCTCCGCCTGACCCACCTGCGGGTGGGCGACCCGCTCGACAAGAACACCGACGTGGGGGCGATCAACAGCCGGGCCCAGCTGGAGAGGATCACCGACCTCGTGGACATAGGGGTGGCGGAGGGCGCCGAGATGTACCAGCCTCCGTGCGTGCTGCCCGATCGGGGCTTCTGGTTCGCCCCCACACTCTTCACCGGCGTCTCCCAGAGCCATCGCATCGCCCAGGAGGAGATCTTCGGCCCGGTGCTGTCGATCATGACCTTCCGGACCCCGGCGGAGGCGGTGGAGAAGGCCAACAACACGCCCTACGGCCTGTCAGCAGGTGTCTGGACCACCAAGGGCGCCCGCATCCTGTGGATGGCCGACCGGCTCGCCGCCGGGGTGATATGGGCCAACACCTACAACAAGTTCGACCCGGCCTCGCCCTTCGGCGGCTACCAGGAGTCCGGGTTCGGCCGGGAGGGCGGGCGCCACGGCCTGCTCGCCTACCTGAGGGGTGGGTCGTGAGCCGGGTGGCGGTCCGCAAGACCCACAAGCTGTACATCGACGGGGACTTCCCGCGCTCCGAGTCGGGCCGGACGTTCCCCGCTCTCGACCACAAGGGCGAGGTGGTCGCCCGGGTGGCGGCCGGCACCCGCAAGGACCTGCGGATGGCGGTCCGGGCCGCCAGGCGGGCCCAGCCGGGGTGGGCCACCCGCACCGGGTACAACCGGGGCCAGATCCTCTACCGGATAGCGGAGATGGTGGAGGACCGGGCCGAGGCCTTCGGGGCGGCCGTGCGCCTCTCCGGGGTCAGCGCCTCCAAGGCCCGGCGGGAGGTCGCCCTAGCCGTCGACCGGCTGGTCTGGTACGCCGGCTGGGCCGACAAGTTCGCCCAGGTGATGGGCAATCTCAACCCGGTGTCCGGACCGTTCTTCAACATCTCCACCCCCGAGCCCACCGGGGTGGTGGGCATCATCGCCGCGGAGCCGTCCCCGCTTCTCGGCCTGGTGTCGCGGGTGGCGCCGGTGGTCGTGTCCGGGAACACCACGGTGGCGCTGGCCTCGGAGCGATGGCCAACGCCTTCCATCACGCTGGCCGAGGCGATGGCCACAGCCGATGTTCCCGATGGGGTGGTCAACATCCTCACCGGACCCAAGGCGGGCATGGTCCCGTTCCTGGCCTCCCATCTGGACGTGAACGCCATCGACGCGTTCGGCGCCGAGCCCGCCATGCTGGCGGACATCGAGCAGGAGGCGGCGGCCGGGGTCAAGCGGGTGGTGCGCCCGCCCGGGGGAGAGGTGGACTGGACCGGGGCGCAAAGCCCCTATGCCATAGCCGCCTTCACGGAAATCAAGACCGTCTGGCACCCCAAAGGTCTCTAGAGCCAGCGGCCAGCGGTCAGCTGCCGGTTGAGCCATCAACCTCTGACCACCTATACCTACTATATAGGCACAAGATCCGCTGCGCCCGGCCTCCCCTGATCCCTGGCCACCATCCAGCAACCAGCCACCGTCACTGCCCCCTGCCCCCACTGAAACCCTCCCGGCCGCCGAGCCACCGCTCCCCACTGCCCACCGCCCAGGGGCCGGAAGTTCGATTCGCGCTGTTCGACATCAGGTAAGAGAATAATAAAAAATTACCGATTATAATTATTAATTAAATCAGATAGCAGCCATTCGTTTCTCTAGCTTGTAGATCTGCTGGCAGGTAAACATCTGCTGTGAGCTATTGCTCGACGTGGTGGTGTCTCCCAGAAATGGAAAGCGAAGGGAGAAGGTGAATGGACCCGCAG
>JAGWAN010000072.1 GCA_021296345.1 Acidimicrobiia bacterium
CGTTCCTTTAAAGTCCCAAACAGAAGGGGGGTGTTATGAGTTTCCACCACCGCCAGCCGGGCGATCCACCGAGCCAGCTCGGCAGAGGCATGCTCATTACCGGAGTCTTGCTGTTCGGCCTGAGCGTGTTGTTGTACATCACCGTGACCTGCATAGAGATAGAGGTCTGGTTCGCCCGCATCGCGACCTGCGGATTTGGCGACCCGAATTTCTGGATTGACGACCCCGGACTGGGGTTCATGTCTTGGCTGCGCCCCGTGTTGCTGGCCGCGGGCGGGGTGCTGACGGCCGTCGGGTTGGTACGCAAGACCAGCAGCACGTAGGCCTCAGACGAGTAAAAGCCCCCACGGGGGAACGGGCCGGACCAGGAAGCATCGACCTCTAATGGGGGACACACTGTGGGACCGGAACACCCGCCTAGCGGCGTGCGCCCAGGTCACAGCAACGGACTAGCCCTCCGTAGGTGCACCCGCAGGCGGTACCGCCACAGGCATTCCTATACCGTTCTGTCGGGTGTTAGAAACGTAACGCAGGGGGCGTAGTCTGGCGCTCATGGCTGATCCGGAATGGCTCCTAGCGACTATGGCGCAATCCGCAGCAGCGCTTGTAGCAATAGTCGGCGGGTTCTTGGTGAACCGCGTTGTCACCCTTAACTCCGAGCGTCAAGGACTTGACCGGAGAGCTCGCGAACTTGAGCAGCAGACGAGAGATCAAGCGGAGCGTCGACGAGAAACCCGCCTGCGGCGGGTCGGGGCTTCGTGGGATCGGTACGTGGGCTGGGTGGCTGCGCGGTGTGTAGCGAGGTACGAGACCCACGGGAGTGTTTCCCCGGAGTGGCTTGTCGACAGGTATTGGTTGCGGGGAGTGCCAACCCGTGAGGAGATGTTGGGGATAGCGGGTCTACTTGTCGAAAAGACGATGAAAGCCTATGAGCATTTCGAGCGAGGCGGGAGCCAGCCTGATCTTGAGACAACTGACTGGTCGGACTACAAGATCTATCAGTGCGTTGAAGCCGCAAGAGAGGCGAGCGTCCGCGTAGCCCGACGTGAGGAGTTCCGCTTGAAGGCGGGGCGACCTTCATCATCGAGTGTGTATGACCAAGTCAGGGCGGCGGTCTCGTCTGCAACCCGATCTGAGACCAGCGAGAGGGACCAACAGAAACGCTACGACAAGTTGATCGAGGATGAGCGTGAGCAGCAGGAACTGGTGGCTCGGCTAGAACGCGAGCACGAATTCGTGCGGACGGAAGCTGCTCGGGTGGCTAAGCCCCGGGGGCTCTGGTTGGCGGCGTCTGCCTTCGCTTACCTAACGGTGGTCGGTGTCGTTGTCCCTGTCGTCGGTCTCGCTTGGCGGCCGGTTTGGTCTGGCCTGCTCGCTCGTAGGTGGCTGGTTGGCCTGTTCGTGAGTGGGCTGCTCGTCTTGGGGTGGTATTTGTTCTGGGCTATCCGCCAGCTGTCCGAATCCAGCGTCCCTCAGGATCAGGACGAGCCGACCCAGGTAGAGAGTGGAGAACCGCCTGGGGTGTGATGTCCGACAACAGACATTATGTAAAGCTGGCCCGGAGGCGTTTCCTCAGGTAGAAGCAGGTTTCGCCCGTCGGCGGCCCGGAGTGGTGCATAAACCAGGCCAGGCCACGTATGGATGTGCGATGACGCCGATGAAACCCGGGATTCCCCGTGGGCAATCGTGGCTGTGCCTTAACCCGGGCTCAGCACTACCTTGCCGGTTGCCTGCCGGTTGGCGATGGTGGCCAGCGCCTCCGCGGCTGATTCCAGCGGGAAACGGGCACTGATCCGGGGGGCGATGATCCCCTCGGCGGTCCAGTCGAGGAGGCGGGCGAAGTTGGCTCGATTGGCTTGCGGATCCCGCTCGCCGAAGGCACCCCAGAACACCCCTACGATCGAGCATCCCTTGAGCAGGGGCAGGTTCATCGGGGCCTTGGGGATCCGGCCGGACGTGAAGCCCGCCACCAGGATCCGGCCCTCCCAGTTGATGCAGCGCAGGCACTCCAGGAAGGTGTCCCCTCCCACCGGGTCGTAGATGACGTCGGCACCTACACCGCCGGTCAGTTCCTTGGTCCGCTCCTTGAGGGACTCGGTCGTGTAGACGATCACCTCATCGGCGCCCAGCGACCGGGCCGTCTCCGCCTTACCGTCCGTCCCGACCGCCGCGATGACCCGGGCTCCCAGCGCCTTGGCGATCTGGATGCCCGCCGAGCCCACCCCGCCCGTGGCGCCGGTGATCAGCACCGTCTCGCCGGGCTCGAGACGGGCTCGATCCACCAGGGCGTGGTATCCGGTGCCGTAGGTGAGCGACAGGCAGGCCCCCTGCTCCATCGTCACCTCCTCCGGCAGGCGGAACACCTGGTCGGCAGGCGCCACGAACCGCTCCGCCATGGCCCCCACGAGAAGCCTGTAACCGAAGGCACGATCGCCGACCGAGACCTGGGTGACCCCGTCCCCGATGGCCAGCACGCGCCCTGCCGCCTCCGCTCCGGCCACGAACGGCAACTCGGGCCGATCCTGGTAGAGGCCGGCGATCATCAGGATGTCGGGGAAGTTGAGCCCCGCCGCCTCGACTCCGATCAGAACCTCGCCGGGCCCCGGCGCCGGATCGTCCACCTCCTCGTAGCTCAGGTTCCGGTAGTCACCGAACTCGTGGACGACCTGGGCCTTCACCGGCCTACTTCTCCCTGGGCCCGGGTCAGCGGAGGAACATCGGCTTGCCGGCCAGGGCGCGGACCCTGGGGCGGTAGGCCTCGGCGTCATAGAAGGCGTCCACATCCACCCGGCGGGCGCCTTCCGCCAGCACCTCGAGGCCGGCGGTGGTGTAGACGCCTTGGCGGATCGCCACCATGTCCCCGCTGGTCCCGGCCAGCAGCATCTCCGCCGCCATGGTGCCGAAGTTGGTGCCCACCATCAGGTCCAACACGTCCGGAGGACCGCTTCGCATCAGGTAACCCACCCGCTGGTTCATGATGCCGATGCCGGTCATCTGCTTGATGAGGCTCCCGGTGGTCTCTCCGATCCCGCCCAGCTTGCGATGGCCGTAGGCGTCGGCGGCCCCGCTCTCCACCCGCTCGCCGCCCGACATCGTGGCGCCTTCGGACACCACCACCACGGCGTAGCTGCTCGGGTTGGCGGCCCGGTCGGCCACCACCATGCCGGCCAGGCGTTCGATGTCGAAGGGCACTTCGGCGATCAGGGTGCGATCGGCTGAGGCCAGGTAGCCGGACACCAGGCTGGTCTCTCCCGAGTAGCGGCCGAACAACTCGACCACGGCCACCCGCTCGTGGCTCCCCACCGCGCTCCGCAGGTCGCTGATGAACCTGACCGACCGGGTGACGGCGGTGGAGAAACCTATGCAGTAGTCGGTTCCCGGCACGTCGTTGTCCATCGTCTTGGGAATGGCCACCACCGGGACGCCTTCATGGTGCATGCGGAGGGCATAGGAGAGGGTGTCGTCGCCGCCGATCGCCACCAGCGCGTCAAGGCCCAGCCGCTCGATCACCCGCACGGCGTGGCCGGTCAGGTCGTAGGGGGCTTCGGATTCGGAGGGGGTGAGGAAGGGGGGCAGGTTGTCGTCGGTCACCCGGCCCGGGTTGGTGCGGCTGGAGTGCAGGATGGTTCCGCCGGTCCGGTCGATGGTGCGCACCGCCAAGGGATCGAGCGGAATGGTGTGGGCGGAGATCGAGTCGGGATCGTCAGGATCGATAGCGAGCACCGCTCCCCAGCCGCGGCGCAGTCCCAGGACGGAGTGGCCCGCTTCGTCCATCCGGTTGGTGAAGGACTTGATGGCCGGGTTGAGTCCCGGGACGTCACCCCCGCCGGTCAGGATTCCGATACGCATTCTGCCTCCCGGTTGGCGGCTCCGGACGGCATCCCATTTTCTCGGCCGGATGCCGCTCCGACTGCTCCATTATCCCAGGGCAAGCCAGGAGGGTACTGAAAAATATCCAGTTGGCCCGATAACCGGCAGAGGAACCCAGGTCGAGGCATTGCGGGCCAACCCCTCCCCGTCTTTTTCAGCACCCTCCCAGCCGAATGCAGATCGGACCCGGCCATCGGGTTACGCTCTCCGCCGTGAAGCTCCTCAACCTCGACCACGTGGCGATCGCTGTTCGCGACCTCGACCGGGCGCTGGACGAGTACCGGCGGCGTTACGGGATAGAGCCCATGTACCGGGAGGTGGTGGAGGACCAAGGGGTCGAAGAGGCCATGCTGGCGGTGGGCGGATCCTTCATCCAGCTGCTCGAGCCCCTGGACGCCGACACTCCGGTGGGGCGCTTTCTGGAGCGTCGCGGCGAGGGAATGCATCACGTGGCGTTCGCTGTGGTGGACATCGACGCGGCCCTGGCCCACCTGAAGGCGGAAGGCGCCCGCTTGGTGGACGAGACCCCCAGAACCGGCGGGCGGGGCACCCGGATCGCCTTCGTGCATCCGAAAGGTGGAAACCAAACCCTCGTCGAGCTAGTCGAACTTCCTACATGACCAGCAACGGATCGTCTCATCACGCCGGAGTGAAGTTCCGCATCGAGGGCGCCGCCGGACCGTACGAGGCGGCGGTGATCGCCACCGTGCTCGAGCACGCCCTGGCAGAGGAACGCCGCAACGGCAAGCCCGCCCCGGCGCGGCGCTTCGCCAACTGGACCGTGGCCGGATGGAACCGCCCTTACCACCGGCCCAGGCCCGCCGCCGGGACCCGGATCAACGGCGCCGAACGACCGAGCGCGCCTCGGCGGAGCCGACTGCGTACGTCGTAGCCAGGTAGACCACCGCCGCCACTCCCCCTCCGGCCAGCGTGGCCAGCACCCCCGTCGACATGCCGGGCACCTGCCCTCCGGTTATCGCCGTGGCGGCCAGCCAACCGGCCGCTCCGGCGGCCAGCGTGCCCACCGCCACCTGTCCGACCGTCCGCACCATCCCCTCCAGTCCGTCACCGCTGTGGACGCGCCGCCACAGCAACCAGAGGGTCAGCGCATGGCCGGTGACGGCGATCGAGGCGGCCACTGCGATGCCGGGGACGCCCCCGATCCGGTACCCGAGGAAGTACAAAGGTATGGCGGGCAGCACCCAGGCGGTCCCGGCGATGACCGGAACCCACATCTGGCGGTGGGCGTAGAAGCTCCGCGCGAACAGCTGGTGGATGCCCCACGCCGGGATGCCGAGCGAGTACCCGACCAGGGCCGCCGCCACCAGCACCGTGCCGTCCTCGCTGAACGCTCCGTGCTGGAAAGCGACCCGGACGGCGGGCAGGCTGACCGCCACCACGGCGGCCACCGCTCCACCCGATGCGAACAACACCGTGCGGATGGTGCGGCCCATCGACTCCCGCATCTCTGCCCCGCGACCCTCCGCCACCAGGCGGGCGAGGAACGGGAAGGCGGCTACCCCGGCGGCCTGGGCGATCACGCCCACCGGCAACATGTTGACCCGCCGGGCCAGGTTCAGGCCGAAGATCGATCCGTCCGAAGCCGACGCCGCCACAATCTTGCCGATGGACTCGTCGAGCACCACGATCGACTGGCCCAGCATCAGGGGGAATGCCAGCACCAGGTATTCCCGGAAGGCGGGATGCCGGAAGTCGGGAAGCGTCATGCGCACCCGGAAACCCGCCCGGGCGGCGCCCCACCATTGGACCGCGAAGTTACCGATCGAAGCCCCCGCCACCGCGCCGACGATGAAGCCCGTGGCCGAAGCCTCGCCGGACGATGTTCCCAGCACGCCACCCACGATGATTCCGAGGTTGTAGATGATCGGGGCCAGGGTCGGGATCAGGAACCTCCCGTGGGCGTACTGGACCGCTGTGAACAGCCCGCCCAGCACGAAGAAGATCTGCGCCGGTAGCACCAGCCTGGTGAGGCGGGCCACTTCGGCCAGCTGCGCGGCGTCGAGACGGCCACTCGATCCGAAGAGCCACCCCACCACCAGCTCGGCGGCCAC